>NZ_JBJQJE010000001.1:0-458198 GCF_046487585.1 Escherichia sp. WS1265 | reverse complement strand
TGTTGAGAAGGATCGGAGGCCAGCGGCCAGCTTTTATGAAAAACATCCGTCAGCAGGACATCCCAGTCTTCCGGATAGCTGGCCGGATCAATTCGCTGGCTCTCCCCGTCGTAGTCACTGCGCAATGACTGCGTGATATTGTAACGATCAATAATCCAGCGTTCGCCACGACTGCCATAGCCAGTTACCTGAACCACAAAACGTCGATGACGTCCCGCCTGCACATCCACTGTCGCCACAAGGAAATTAACGCCATCCGGCACACTGCAGGAAGGAACTGGCTCTGCCCGCTGCTCAAGCAGTTCACTTTTTCGTTGCTCCATGCTGGCACGAGGAAGATAAGGCAATCCCCAGTCGGTGTTGATAACCGCCCTGAGTGTTTCTTCGCTTCCTGTCGCTTCATACTCCTGTTCTGCAGTCAGTAATTTGTAAACCAGTTGCGCCCAGGTCTGATACGCAGCAGCTGGCCCTTCCATCCAGAAACTGGCGATACGGGAGCGGCGCGGTTCACCGGAAACGTTGCCGTTACGATCAATGACCTGACCTTCACGCAACCAGACTCCTGCACTATTGAGCTCACGCTTTTTCTCCGCAGTGATAATGCCGCTGCAGTGCGGGCAAAGTAGATACGCCGCCTCACTGGCTTTAAAGGGATCCGGTTCATTACGGTAGCCGGTCATGGCATCCATAGCTGGCTGAAAATATTCACCGCAGTGCGGACATGGCCAGTACCAGCGGCGGCGGTCACCACGATTGTAAAGGGAAAGAATACCAGTCGTCGGTGGCGCTTCATGAGGCGACTTACGTCGCCATTTGCTGTCGCAGATGTCACGTCCCGGCGAGCTCTCCACCAGAGTCATCCCGGCGGACATAAATGTGGTGGTACGTTTTGAGGCCAGGGAGAAACCATCACCCTCGCTGTCGATATTCTCCGGAAAACGGTCGTAATCGGTTAAGGCGACAAACCGGTAATCCGACGACGACATAATGTTGACCGAGGGCCAACCAATTTTAAGGAACGAGCCATCCCTGAACGTCTTATCATGGACATTATTGTCGTTACGACGTGGACTCATTCTTTTCTTTACCGCCGCACTGCTTCTGAACGTTCTGTCGAGGCGCTTTTTAGAATGCTCGCGGGCCTTATCTTCGGTCATCTGCACAACGAGCATGTCCGAAGGATCGCAAACGATGGTATAGACAATCCATCCATCGATCAGACCAATGGTCTTCCCTGTTCGCGCAGGACCAACAAAAATCACCGCATCGTATTCACGCGATGCCAGGCAGTTCATGGGCTCAATGATGTAGGGTGTCAGTTCAGGATCCCATGGCACCGAGTTACCAGCCCCCTTGGGAACACGCATGAATTTTTTAACAGCCTCCGAAATCGGCATGCGACGTGGTGGGGAAAATCCTGCCGATATGTCCCTTCCCAAATTTCGGGCTGATGAAAAACCCATTATTCCTCCTAGAGACTCTCTCCTTCCTCATCAGGAATTAATTCAGCAGCACAAGCCTCGTAGGATTTTTCCTGAAGAGTGTATCGCAGGTCATCAATGGCCTGCTGTACAACGCCGACGGCCTGAGGAGTCAGAGCGCAATCGCGTTCAAGAACATCCGGAATTGTCTCCAGAACCTGGACGACAGCCTTTCTCATGGACGAATAGACGATGACTACTTCATCAACTGGGATGAGTTTTCGCTGCTCCTTTTCCAGCTTGATCCTTTCATTTTCAGACTGGTACCAGTCCTTTCTCTCTTTCGGCTCCATACGGGATGGATCATGAACAGAGTCTGCTGCCTCATGCTTCACACTAAACAGGGCGGGCCCGACATGCTGCAGGGCGTAAACGGGGTTCCCCCTGACAGTCGCAGCCACAGGAGTGTTGGCCGCGAGGAGCCGTTTTTTTACTGTGTCCCGGTGAAGCCCAAAGGCCTCGGCGATTTTAAAAACACTCCAGTAATAAGCATCACCGATCCCGCTCACATTTGACATAAGCAACTCCATCTGGCAGGTGAAAATCAGGTTTATTTATATATTTCAATTAATTGCAAACTGGTCTAATGACAGGAAGAAAAAAATATTGTACAGGTGAAAAGGGAAATAACTTTTAATTATCAATAAATTACCAAACATGCTGCCGCCGCCATGGAAATGCAAAAACTAGCCTTTTTCCGCGACGCTCCCGCCCCGTGGCAGGGACCCCCACTGGGAGGACCCGACAGCCTGACAACCGTGACGAGCATCTGAAACAGAGCGTTACATAATGGCATGGGGATAATTCAGAAGGACATCACAGCATGCCCACACAAATTAGTGTGAGTGTCCTGTTTCTTACTACGCGCAGGACTGACGAGCATGAGGGGAAAATACGCGAACCGAAATGCCTTATCTTCAGAAATGCAGCCGGCATCCGAACTGGACGATATTGTAAATTCACCTAAATACGAGGCATTGCTGTAGTTGAATTGCAGTACTGTATTAGCCTTACAGTGACAGAATACGATATTGACTCTGTCACTTGTGAAATGGTCAGAATGGTTAGCAGTTATGGTGATCAGTCAACCACCAGGGAATAATCCTTCGTATTCTTATCGTGCTTTACTAACGCGGCCTCAATTGCCCTGAATGCTTCCAGAGATACTTGATGTTCTATACATGCAATTACAACATCCGGGTAACCCATCGAAATGGTGCTATTAAGCATAGTTTTTACACGAACCTGCTCCTGGGAGGGGGCATCAGTGTATTGATCTTTATGCATTTTGTCGCTCCATTCGTTTGCTCTTCACTTGCGGCTAAAAATATAACGTCAAATCACTCAGCATGAAAGAGTGAAAGTTTCAGCGCGTTTCCCTTACATAATCTGTCGTTTGTATTCTCTTCAGGCATACCGGAAAGACTAGGTATTGTCACACAACCAATACCATCGACAATCGAGATTTATATCTATTCGGTAATGTTTAAATATAACAAAACCCCGTAAAAACGAGGTTTATGGGTAATTTGTATTGTTGAATAGCATCTGATGAGAAATTGATGCTAATACTATAAACATGCTAGATTAAATCAATCTTGATATCATAGCTTTCAAGACCAGTCATTTTTTCCCGTGCAGTAAACTGGATACTGGTAACTTCTTTCCCGGTCTTTTTCTTAAGCTCAATGATTTTTTTTGTTATATATTCAGAAATATCTGCTTCTGTTTTTGTTTTTAACTCTTCAATGTTCATCATTTCCTCTTTTAGTCTGTTATGACTGTCCTGGTACACAGTAGTGTCAATTATATGGAGCAAACGTATAAAAGATAAGATGAAACATCGCAATAATCAACATACGACGGTCTAAATTTCACACAAACAGATAAAGATGATTATCATTTATTATCAATGCATTAGAATCAAATCAATTCAAGAGTCTCATTGCTGCTTCCAGAATTTCTTCTGAAGTTACATGTCGATCCGCTGCTACATAAATGACTTTATGATCTCCGGTCAGAGATGGAAACCCTGCAGCCATTACAGTGAGGTGTGTTGTTTCGCCATTTGGATATTCACGCATGATGGTGTTAACTCCGGTCATCACTGGCACTACCATTGCTGGTTCAGAGTTAAAAAAAACTATTATTTTTTTCATAATGTTACCGTAATATGTGAGTATCCATCGACTAGACACTAAGCAAAAAAGCTCCCGAAGGAGCCTTCATTTTCACTTTCTTAAATCTAACGACAGATGGCTAACATTTAAGTATTGTGAAATATTATCAAATGTAATCATCATTGATTTACAAAAGATACATTTTGCCCCGAAAGGATTTCTGTCAGAAACATCAAAAGATGATGTTCTATACTGAGAACCATGGCAACACGGGCATCTAAAGTGAATATGGTTTGTAATATTTTCTACCTCAAAGTGCCACTACATGAACAGCTGCAGGGCCTTTAGGTCCGTTCTCAATACCAAATTCGACTTCCTGATTCTCAGTTAACGTTTTGAAATCGTTGCTCTGAATAGCTGAGAAATGCACAAACACATCTTTGCTACCATCTTTCGGCGTGATGAAACCAAAACCTTTTTCAGGGTTAAACCATTTCACTAAACCAGTCATTTTGTTAGACATCATTATTACCTTTTGAAGAAGTTAGCCCTTGGGCAGAATGGTCCGAAAAAAAATATCAGAGAGAAAAACCAACAAGGAAATCTCAAGAGGTACAAATAATAAAATTATAACAATGACTGCTTCAGATAATTTTGTAACAAACCAGAACACCATTAACGCATGATTAACCAACCATAGCAAGGATTACTTTTGTAAAGAAAAACACACGAATGAAACAATAGCTTTATTTATTAATAAAACGTGTCATTCTGTCTAATGACCTTTTATCTTACCCTTAAGATTTCAAGGATTTTGACTCATGGAAGAGTCCTTTTTATTTAAATTTCACATTCAGCGCTAAAAATAATCCGATTTAATATTAATCTACATCTGATATTTTTTATCTCTTAAAGATTCATAAATCCGTTGACAAGTCACTCCTGCGATGTAGCGTTTGTCAGCAATTTCAGCATAAAGCTGAGCTTCTGCTGCAATATCTCCGAGCATGTTGGTGAGCATTCCTTCGGCGGCTTTGGTTGTTTTGCCTCTGACGGCAGCGGCAAGATTTGCGGTATGCTGCGCTGCGTCAAGGCGTATGGCATATTTTGTTGCTTCGGCACGCAGCTGGTTAACACTATCAGACAGATCAGCAGCCCTGGCAGAAATTTCAGCGGCTTTCTGTTGTGCATCTTTAACAGCCTCATCACGGGATATACTTCGCCCCTGTTCAATTATTCGAGCAGCAAATTGGACATTTACCTCTTGAGATAATTCGGCAGCATCACGCTCCGCCCATTTTTTTTGCCATCCTCTGTCGCTCCAGACATTACCTACGACAAATCCTACCAACACGAGCAAAATCACCGTGAATATCTGATTCACTGTTCTATCCCCCAGCAGGTTAATGCACTCTCCTGGTCACGACGAATAACCTGACCGTAACAATTATTTGAACGAATGCGGCAATCACGTCCACCGTCCTTTATCCACCAGCGAATCGCCTCGCATGCGCCTTTACGATCACCGGCATTAAGCCGCTTATAAAACGTCGACGGAAAACACTTACCAGGGCCAATGTTATAGGGACAGAATGACGCGATACCGGCTTTCTGTGGCTCGGTCAGTGGAACTTTTATATTGCGCTCCACCCATGCCAGCGCCTTATCACGCTCAATGGCGTTGACCTGGTCGCATTTTTCCTTCGACAGTTTCATATTGGGAAAAACGTTTTTTCCATCCACCACTGTGGCACCCCGACAGATGGTCCATATGCCAGAACCATCGCGGTATGCTATTGTGTGGTTACCTTCTTTTTCGTCCAGAAACTGGTCAAGTATCTGAGGAGCAGATGCGCCAGCACCAATCAGCGCCAGAACGGCAGCCGACAGGCCGTATCTGATTTTTGTGTTCATAGATATTTATGATGAGGACGCTCGTGCTTATTGGCAGGATTTTCAATCTTAAAGGAGTACTGATGCTGCAGATAAGACTCAACTTTTTCTGACAATTTTTCTGCTACTTCCAGGAAGACTTGCCGGACGCTCATTCTGGCTGCTGCCTCATAAAACTCCAGCGCAGCTCCTTCAACACGGTCCATGGCGACATCCAGGCCAAAAATTTCACCGTCAAAGCGTTCTTTGTCCTGTAAGGCTACAGTTACCGTAACTTTATTCTCAAAATTACGGACTCCTTTCACAACCAGTTCATAGTCTTGAGTCATTGGATTACTCTCCTCTCGCAGCCTTACGCCTGTCTTCTTTAATCTTGAAATAAAGATTTGTCAGATACGTCAGCAGGCCAAAAACCAGGCTACCCAGCACACCGATTGCAGCCCACTGTGACGGAGTTACTTTATCGAGTAACTGCAATGCCCAGAAACCAGCATTACCCGCCGATGTGCCATAGGCAACACCTGTTGTTAACTTATCCATTGATTTCATATCCTCACCCCGATGTACACGGATGGTGCAATATGTTTGAAAAGATCGGAGTCTACGGGGTAGTTTTGACAGCACACGCTGTTCTCAACGGCGCTAAAGAAACATACACATTAAAAATGTGAGTAATTATTTTGAAAGAAAGTCATATATAAAATAATAATACGAGAAATGTTTTCATATTTAGTGTACTGTATACGGCCATTTATACAGGAAAAGCCTATGTCAGAACGTAAAGACTCAAAATCACGCCGTAATTATCTCGTTAAATGTTCCTGCCCAAACTGCACCCAAGAGTCAGAACACAGTTTTTCAAGAGTACAAAAAGGTGCCCTTTTGATCTGCCCTCATTGCAACAAAGTATTCCAGACAAATCTTAAAGCTGTAGCCTGATTGATTTTATTAGTAACAAGTATTTTTTATATTTTAATAATATATTTAAAGCAGATAATAAAAAACCCGCCTGAGCGGGTTTGAGATTGTGGTGCTTTTTGTGGGAGTCATCCACTTACGCACTTTGTTTTGCCATGCCAGCAGTTAGCTTCTGCTGTAAAACTATTCATGCAGCAAACCTGCACTTCACCACAATGGTTAGCATACTTTTCCTGATTAAGATTTTGCCAAATATGCTGGCCATTGTTTCATGTATTGGACCTCCTTAAATTTTATTAAAGAAATCCAATATTCACTACTCTGTCCGTATCTCTACTCAGGCATCAGCCTTCTTCGTTATCGTATACAGACGAGCGATGAATTTTAATCAGTAATGATGACATTTGCTGCTGCAGGACCTTTAGCACCACTCTCTATAGAGAAGGTAACCTTTTGACCTTCAAATAAGGTTCGATAATTATCATTCTGAATCGCAGAAAAATGCACAAACACATCTTTACTACCATCAACAGGAGAAATAAAGCCGAAACCTTTATCAGCGTTAAACCATTTTACTAAACCAGTCATTTTATTTGACATTCTACATTCCTTAACTTGAGCCTTTCGGCATAAATGGTTTGCATAACAGAAACGACTTCGTACTTAATTGGAGAGACTCAAAGAAGGAATAAGTGAATAACACCTGAAATGAGAACTGCTTTAGTAAACTACTTCGTATATCGTCTGTTCTTCAAACCGACGCAATCATTAACGCATAGTTGAACATATGAAGCAATGTTTATTTTAGACATCCAGCCATCTTCAACCCCATCAAAAAACTATAGCTTTCTTCAGGAACGTGTGTATAGTGCGCCAAGTTATCAGTATTAAGGAATTTTTTTGTCCCGTAAAATGACAGGAATTGTCAAAACCTTTGACGGCAAAAGCGGCAAGGGTCTTATCACCCCATCCGATGGTCGTATCGATGTCCAGCTTCATGTTTCAGCGCTCAATCTCCGCGATGCAGAAGAAATTACCACCGGATTACGCGTGGAATTTTGCCGGATAAATGGTCTGCGTGGCCCTTCAGCTGCCAATGTTTACCTTTCATGAGCTATATTAAAGCTTTAATTTCAGGCCCCATCGGATCACACATGGAGAGTTTTTATGAATAACCCCGTCTGTCTTGATGACTGGTTGATTGGCTTTAAAAGCTTATGCTGTACTTTGGCCGTAATAGCTCTGCTAATAATATAATAAGCAGACTCATTGTGTTTAGGGACATTGTACTGGAAGAAAACATTTTAAACATCAGGCAAATAACCAAGTCACCAGCTAAATAATAAGTTAACAGACATGAGTCCCGGGATGAGATTCAACATTACCATTGCCCCATTTAAAGCACAAAACCCGCTCATCAGCGGGTTTTCTACTTTTTCTTAACGTCGGGTATACAAAGCCCATCATTGAAAAAATTTTATCCATATTTTTTGAAAAATGCAAACATCATGTCGCCATCTTCAGCAAAAATCATTTATCTCGTCACCTTCCTCAATTGCGCTTCCGCGTATGCTTCTTCCTGCCAGCACTTTGTTACCAGTTTACCAATGACGTCCGCATACCCCTTATACCACTGATAATCGGTCAGGTCTGGTACCAGCTTCTGGACATGACGTCGTGCCAGCGTGGTCGGTAAACGACTAAACCGGTTTCCATTACAACGCCCACAAATCTTATATACCGGTACGCCATGAAACCGGGTTCTTTTTTCATCCAGAACAATCCCTTTACCCTTACACCCTCTGCACGCTGTGCTGACTTCGCCCTTACCATGGCAATGCTGACATAGTTCCTTCACCCATTCTTCCTTGATTACAGATTCCCCGCGTCTGTAGTGTTTCACCACTTCGCGCAATACATTATAAAATCCCGTACCTGAACAATGCTCACAGCGAGCCTTACTTGCCGCAGACCTGGAGTAATCAGCAAAGGCAAAATTCACGAGGTAAGGAATAATCTGTAACCGGATTTCTTCACTCAATTTGTTCAATGTCGGGTTATCCAGTGCCATCGCGTAATTTAGCAGGCCTTCAATCGCAAACTGAGCGTCCTGAACACCAACTTTTGCCAGAAATAAGGCCAACCCAAGTGGTGCTTTCGACTGCACCATCCCCTGCGCTGCCATTACATCCGTAATTGTTAAACAACCGGTGCCTGTCGCTGGAGCGTCATCGCTCAATTTTGGAGATTTTGGGGAGTAATATTTTGGTAAGGCTTCAAGGTTCATGCTCGTTCTCCACTTACGCCAGTACGCCAATTGCCAGCGCGCGATCGATAAAACGAAATATCAGCTCCAGTTGGGAGCCATACTTCTCTTCAAATGCCACTGTATCCGTATGCAGCTCGTTGTGATGCTTTCTGCACAAAGGCAACACAAAGAGATCATGTGCTTTTGTTCCCATTCCGCCCTGCCCGTGACCAATCAGATGATGCGGATCGTCGGCTGGCATACCGCAGCAAGCACACGGCTGTGTCTTAACCCAACGAGTGTATTTCTCCTTAACCCAGCGGCGACGTTTAGGCAGCTTCATGAAAGATTCCGGAGACTCTGGATCAACGTTGATGCTTACCACCGTCTTTTCCTGTGATGGGTTTTGTTGCTGGTGGGCGTAAGGCAACGGTGCAAGATTTTTTGTGCGTTGTTTCAATATGCTGGTGGCGGTCTGCTCTCCCGGTACGATGTCGCTTTCGCGGTACACCGAGCAGATTTTTTCCGCTGGTAATCCCAGCGAACGACGCGATACAGCCTCAGGTAGTGCATCCACCACCTGATTGCAGACCGCCCACCAGGATAATTCAGCCAAAGATAATTCCCGCTCCTGCGTACCGCTTATTGCGTGACGGATGACGTCAATCACCCATGCTGTCAGATTTTGTTGAGCAAGCAGCTCCAGTGATTCCGATGTCTGGTCACGCAGTTGGTTGTCGCAGTGCCAGCACAACACCATTGCGCCGGTACCATAACGGTGAATGACTGTTTCAGTGTGATGGTAATCGCCATTAGGCCACTGGCAGGATGTAACATGACGTAATAGCCAGTCAGACAATGCGCCAACGCCGCCAGCAGCACGAATCACCCGTTCGTTACTAAAAAACGGTAGCAATGTTTTGTCTTCCGCCAGCGGCTGGCGAACGGCAGGAACGACTCCGGATAGCAGATTACGCATGCTTTTTGGTTCCGGTTCCACCAGCACTCGAGGATTATGAAATATCTGTATGGATTCACGGCCCGGCTTAAGGACCACCAGCCCAAGCTCAGGCACCAGAACAGGTCTAAGTAATACCCGCACGTTACCTCCAGATCCGTTGCTGGAAAGTGCGGGACGCACGTGGTGGGCGTTCGGAATAAGGCAGCCTGACAGAGATTATCCAGTGCCGATAGTCGAGACTGAGAGCTTTCTTAACCTCGAACCCGCGCCTGCGGTAAGAATGAATCAGCCATTCGGCCTGTTCTGCAGTGCATGGAGGGTGCTGGAACCATTCAGACTTGAATGCGTGAGAATACCGCCCGTGCGTGCAGGCAAGAACGGGCGAATTATCAGAATTGTAATATTTTACGTTGCGTGCCATCGGTTTTCTCCGGTGGCACGGTGTTACTCAGCGGGAGTTCAGCCCCGCGCAAGATTGTAGATGAGTTTATTCTTCTGCAAAAGCTGAAAAGCCTGCTTTTATTCCGATCTCTTTCAGTGCCTGTAATGAAGTGACAAACTCACCTTCGCGCAAGATAAATCCGTCTGTCACTCGACCATCCACAAAATTAATTAACGCAGCCCCATTCTTTCGCAAACACATAATGCGGTAATGACTAACAAGATTTCCATTTTCAACGCACACAGCATAGAGGCCATCTTCACAAAAAATTTTACGCAGTTCTTCGATGTTCATCATCAGAATCCTTCCGGATAATTAGCTCTCCCCTTTAAGGGACCATCCCTCTTATCCCTGCGCGCTACTTAAGTATTTTTGATTCTATTCCGGCACCGTCCAGAACTTCAAACGCGTTGAAAATAAAAACAAAAACCCGCCGAAGCGGGTTAAGTGCGGGTGCGTTGAGGATGCCTGCCACATCAGAGGTGGCGAGGGATTTCTCCCTCGCCGGGTCTCTTACTCCTCAGGTTCGTAAGCTGTGAAGACAGCGACCTCCGTCTGGCCGGTTCGGATTCGTACCTCGCAGAGGTCTTTCCTCGTTACCAGTGCCGTCACTATGACGGTTAAACAGATGACGATCAGGGCGATTAACATCGCCTTTTGCTGCTTCATAGCCTGCTTCTCCTTGCCTTTCGGCACGTAAGAGGCTAACCTACATATGTCTAGCATGAAATTGGCCTCAGATTAATGTTAAGCGTCTTGCAGGACGCGTAATGTTAACTGGGGCTTTTCTCTATCTGCCGTTGGTGTTCATGCCTGAGGCAGATAGCCTCAAGCACCCGCAGCAATTCTACTTAACTCCCGTCACCTCGCCAATATAAAATCAATCAGAAAGGCGATCCGTAAGAACAACAGCAAGACAATAAATTGCCATTACAGCCGCAATAGCTAGCGCACATTTGAGAACCAGCACGACAACCTCCTGTATTGGACGTACACCAGTTCTGATAAATATGAGGCTGTCTCATCATTGATTCAATATAACTATTGGGTATAGTTTCTGTGATTTTGTTTTGTAGAAATGGAACACAACAACCAGTTACCACCAGCACTTCTTTAAATACGCCAAGTCCGACGCAAGCTAACCTTCTAGTCCGCTTTGAGTGAGAAGCAGACATTTACTTAACCGGATAGCAAGAGACTTCATACTACAGCTCATACATCATGGTTGATCCCGGAGTTTTCAGCAATGGAAATTGCCCACATGATCGTACCGTAACCACATTAGAAGCAGGTTCACTTTGTGAATTTTGATTGTGTCACCCTATCAGTTTTGAATTTTTATAAAAAATATTCGCAAATTTGTGAATTATGAGAGGCATACGAGCATGGACAACCAATGTTACTTTCATACACAATGAAGCAACATGATAAAAATACACTGACTTTAGTAAGTAAATTTAGGAGATTGCGATGTTTAGCTTAATCATGGCCGGAGAACCGGACGTTTTTGACCGCTGGCCGTGTATGGACCCTGAGCTTAAAGAAGGCAAGGAAAGCTTCTCGATGTCCCGCATGCTGGAAGGCACCCCAAGCAATATTTACAGAAAATTAACACCAATAAGACCCGATACCTTAAGAGTACTCGCCAAGCTACCGGTGTTGTTCATGACCGAAATTTATACAAAAGATGATGAATATGATACAAACAAGTACATCAGGATCAGGCTTGGGGAAATAAGAAATTTACGTAAAGATGGTGGCGATATTTTATTTTCTTTCAAGATTAATCATGATTTTGGAGAAATAACGAATCCCCAAACGACATTATATAAAGAAACCCTAGGACTAGGATCTTTCGGGTTAAGTCGTACACATTGGGCAGTAAAAAATAAGGATTTGAATATTGTTCTGGAATTACTTGGTTTAAACAAAAAAAATAGCCATCTGAAAGGTACAATCAAATTAAAAAAACAAACATACCCAGTAGTCGAGAATATTATAGATTATCTTAATTTCATTAAGAAAAACTTTCGTGATGGTCTCATTACCTTCTATCGTGGACACTCTAAAAGCTCATATGAGCTTGTCCCCTCTCTTTACAGAAAAAATCAAAACGGGACGTACAGGCATCTTGCTTCAGAATCTGATTTAGTACGTGAAATACTCAGCGCAAGACCAAATGAATTTAAGGAGGATAAATTTACGATTGATAAACTTGTCCGCATGCAGCATTATGGCTTGCCTACAAGACTCTTAGACATTACATCTAACCCACTGATAGCATTATATTTTGCTTGCTGTTCGAACCCCGATGAAAACGGACAGGTGATTGCGTTTTCAACAAACAGAAAGAAAATTAAATATTTCGACTCAGACACAGTGAGCTGTATAGCAAACTTATCACTTTTATCTTACGAAGAGTTGGAAAAATTGTCTTCCATTGATGCCAGAAAAGGTAGTATGGAGTTACCTGAACTCACTGATAAACTTGCAGACCTTATACAGAATGAAAAATCATATTTCAGAAACAGAATAATCCCTGATGACTTAAAGAAAGTTGTTTTCCTTAAGGCAAAAATAAATAATGAACGCATACAATCTCAGGCAGGAGCTTTTCTTCTGTTCGGACTTGATCCCATTTTACCGGAAACAGATGCTGAGTTTCCTCTTAACAGAGTGGAGATAGCGAACAAAAATAAAATTCTGGAAGAGCTGGCACAGCTTAATATATCCGAAAGCACTGTATATCCCAGCATGGAGAAAACGGCAGCAGAAATTACAAAAAAGTTTTTATCGGTATCATAAAGGGATAAACTAAAGGAAACGAAAACTAAGACTGCGCAGTCTTCAGGTGGAAGTACTCATCGGGAACGGTTTCAGGGGCAAAAACTGGAAGCTCCAATGGCCTTGAGCTGCTCCCTATAAATTAACATATCTCAATGTTATCAATGTCTGCTTTTGGCACAAAGCGGACAACCACGCTAGCTCTACCCTGTGCCACAAAATGTCAATTTGCATCTGAACTAATGCACTTTAATCTCGTCACTTCAATAAATACCGGACATCCCCCTGATAAAACGACAATATGCGCTGCATAACTTCGCTTTTACGACACTCAGTACAAATCATATTATGACGCCTGTCGTAACGACGTATTTCTCCGTCAGGTAATGACCAGATAAGGTCCGGATCAACCGCAGATGGTTCCTTCAGCTTTACCCTTGAGAGCTTTTTACGGGCATTTTGCCAGTCCTTACGCGCCTGTTCAGACGGGAATAACCCGTAACCAGAGTTGTATACATCGCCGCTGGCAACCAGCTCTCTTGCGAGAACGCTCATCAGATATCTTGTCGCACCTGTCTTGACTTCCAGTTGCCGTAACGTCTCACGCCCACTCCGGCGTACGAGTTCAACAACCTGCCCTTTAATTTTTTCCCGCTCTTCTTGTGTAAAAACTTTTGCCACAAGCCCTCCTGAAAATTACCTCATGACCAGAAATTAACACTTACCCCCTGAAGCCCGGCGGAATTTCGGTATCCGGCTCAGAAATATGATTCACACAACGCTGTACAGACGAACGCCCCAGGCGGATAACCAGTTCATCCCATTTTTCGCGAAGCTTTGACGGACTCATGATATTTTTTACCCAGAATGGATCCCGCTGCACCCGACCAAACATTTCACAAATTTGTCTGTGAGTTCTGCCATCCAGCATCCGCATTGTGCGCACGTCGTTGGCCCATGCGGTCCAGTTGGGTTCTTTCGGTCGCGAAATCTCGCCATCATCGCTGGCGGCCTGCTCGTAAAGACTCACGATTCGCCCCCAGATCCACTGCGCACACGCCAAATCTTCCTGGCTGCCCCACTGGCGTTTTTTCGCACTGAACACAACCGCGTCAGGGTGTCGGGTTAAAAAATCCTGTTCAACCGTCTGCGGGTCCGGTTGCGAAGCTTCCGGACGAGAAGTCTTTTTATTCTCTGTAGTAATCTCTGTTGTATTCTCTGTAAGATCATCAGGCCATTTTGACCCGATGACATTGAGTCGTTTTGAACCAATGGAGCGTTTCATTTTGACCTCTTCCATCGTGTCATTTTGACCTGATGGAGCGGCGCATTTTAAACCGATGGATTCGCTCAATTTGCCACCATCTAAAAGCTCGCTCCCGTAGTTGATCGTGTAGAAATTGGTCATATCGCGCTTTGATTTATTGAGCTTTTCACAACGCAAAAGCCCCAGCGTTTTCAGACTTGCAAACGCGCGCTTTAACGTTGACTCTGACCAGAATGGGAACTGTTCCAGCCATTGTTCCGTTGTGTTATAAATCCAGCGAACACCATCACATTCCATGCCGGAGTTGGTATCTCTCAACCAGTAGTGCAGTTGTTGCAAAACAATGGCTTCGTTTAAGCCAATTTTCATTGCCAGCTGCGTGTTTATAACCAGTGGGCGTTCAGCAAAAAGAAGACTCATAATTCCATCCAGCTTTTTGTTGGTATTGCTGTCGATACGCAAGCTTGAAAGCAATTGCTTTTTCTATAAGTTCGTCAGTTTCACGATCTACAACGGCAGGATCTGCAAAAAGCAGTCCGGATTCCACCACATCGCCATATTCTTTATTTAACCCGGCGATCATGTACGTAATACTTTTTCCATCACTGATCTCACGATACAACCTGAAATCACTAATCCGGATAGCCTCCATAATCGCAGGCACTAGCGCCCTGAACTTTTCACGCTTATCCCTGGTGTCGATAGCCTTCCAGCGTTCGAATATCTTCACTCGATTAACGCCAAGCGCTCGCTGATCAACCGCGCCACCTTCATCTGTGACACGCTGAACATCGATGTTCGGGCGCTCTTTCAAAGCCCAGAATGCTTCAGTGATTAATATCGTCGCCTGCTCCTGTGTCATTCCTGGTCGACATATCCAGGCATCCAGAGCCTCACGAGCCTGTTCAGGAGTGATTTTCATTGTTCAACCGCCCCGCCCGCTTCGTCTTACGATATTCATCATAAACTTTGGGATCATACTGAAGCTCCCCGCCAGATGCCTCCTGTAGACGCATCGCGCGACCTTCGGGAACTAAATCCCCTTTCCAGCTATAAAGCGAAGCCAAACGAATACCTGCTGCTTGTGCAAGTTTTGTTTTTGAACCGAAATACAAAAGAGCGTCAGTTTTAAGCATTTAAAACACCTTTATTGTTAGTTATGACTAACAAAATAGATGTTAACAAAAACATAGTCAATACGATTTAGCATTAGCTAACTATGGAAACAAAAAATTTAACTATCGGCGAACGCATTAGGTATCGTCGGAAAAACCTCAAACACACCCAAAGGTCTCTTGCTAAAGCCCTGAAAATCTCCCATGTGTCTGTATCACAATGGGAACGGGATGATAGTGAACCTACAGGGAAGAACCTTTTTGCCCTCAGCAAAGTATTGCAATGCTCACCAACATGGATTCTATTTGGCGATGAAGACAAGCAACCAACACCACCTGTTGAGAAGCCAGTTGCCTTATCCCCCAAAGAACTAGAGCTCCTTGAGCTGTTTAATGCACTGCCAGAATCAGAACAGGATACCCAGCTCGCCGAAATGCGAGCTCGAGTAAAAAACTTCAATAAACTCTTTGAAGAATTACTAAAAGCCCGTCAGCGGACAAATAAAAGATAACATCATCAATGAGTTATCTTTTACCACATCAATCATGTTAGTCATAACATACAAAATCACTTGACCTATATGTTAGCCATGGCTAATCTTATTTGCATCAACACACCGCACGGTGTTCTCAGCAAACAGTTCCGCTACCCCAGCGTTAAGGGGAAATGAGGTCAGCATGGATACTATCGATCTTGGCAACAACGAATCTCTGGTGTACGGCGTGTTCCCCAACCAGGACGGCACGTTCACCGCGATGACGTATACCAAAAGCAAAACGTTTAAAACCGAAAATGGTGCCCGTCGCTGGCTGGAAAGAAACTCAGGTGAGTGATATGGATTTCGACACAATCATGGAAAAGGCTTACGAAGAATACTTCGAAGGCCTTGCCGAAGGCGAAGAAGCTCTCAGCTTCAGTGAGTTTAAACAGGCACTCAGAATAAGAATGTGCTCTCACAATGACGCGGAGCACAAATATGAGAAGCAAAATCAGACCGCAGAAAATTTTGTTCTGGAACCCGGAGAAACGCTTTTCAAAATTCCCGTTACGTGCCCCATTTGCGGTTTTACATCAGAAGAACTTGACGACTCCTGTAACAATCAGGAAACAACCAAGTATGTCGAAGATGATACCGAGTGCGCACGAAGAACGATTATATCCACGAGTCCAAACTCCAGGACCAATAAATCTCACTTTGAGAGGGTGATTAATCCACTCCCCCAAACCAATAAAAAAGATGCCGGAGGACAAAAAACCCAATGGAACAACGGGATATCTGTCAAAAAAAGACGTTCCATTAAAGACAAACAACGCAGCGCCAACAACTGTAAGCGCTTTATACCAGTAATCAATTTTCATGTTCTTAAGCGGATTTATTGGTGGTTGCGACATTGCTTAATGAATCCTTAAAACTGTGGTGATTTTAAGGATACCACCTCGCCTGACGTGGTTAAAAGCAGGCACACAACACGAAAGCGCACGGCGAAGTTCGTCTCACTGTACGGTGTCGTTAAATTTAATTCGACCGTGCGCTTCCGGTTGTGGCAACCCGCGAAATGGCGCGGCGGTAAGTATGGCGGGGTTATTCCTTCCCCGTTGAGGACACCGAGTTGTCAGGTTGACCATACGCTTAAGTGACAACCCCGCTGCAACGCCCTCTGTTATCAATTTTCTGGTGACGTTTGGCGGTATCAGTTTTACTCCGTGACTGCTCTGCCGCCGTTTTTAAAGTGAATTTTGTGATGCGGTGAATGCGGCTAAGCGCACGCGGAACAGTTAAAACCAAAAACAGTGTTATGGGTGGATTCTCTGTATCCGGCGTTAATTGTTAACTGGTTAACGTCACCTGGAGGCACCAGGCACTGCATCACAAAATTCATTGTTGAGGACGCGATAATGAAAACGTTATTACCAAACGTTAATACGTCTGAAGGTTGTTTTGAAATTGGTGTCACTATCAGTAACCCTGTATTTACTGAAGATGCCATTAACAAGAGAAAACAAGAACGGGAGCTATTAAATAAAATATGCATTGTTTCAATGCTGGCTCGTTTACGTCTGATGCCAAAAGGATGTGCACAATGAATTCAGCATTTGCGCTTGTTCTGACAGTTTTTCTTGTTTCCGGAGAGCCAGTTGATATTGCAGTCAGTGTTCACAGGACAATGCAGGAGTGTATGACTGCAGCAACCGAACAGAAAATTCCCGGTAACTGTTACCCGGTCGATAAAGTTATTCACCAGGATAATAACGAAATCCCGGCAGGTCTTTAAAACAGTTCCGTAATAAACATCCGATTTCATTCTTATATGCCAGCAATGGCAGGGATTTGTTCACCCTTAAATCTGTAATGAGGTAAAACAAAATGAGTAAAGTCTTTATTTGCGCCGCCATTCCGGACGAACAGGCAATAAAGGAAGAAGGTGCCGTCGCTGTAGCCACTGCCATTGAAGCCGGTGATGAACGTCGCGCCCGCGCAAAATTTCACTGGCAATTCCTGGAACATTATCCGGCTGCTCAGGACTGCGCTTATAAATTTCTTGTTTGCGAGGATAAACCCGGTATACCCCGCCCTGCCCTCGATTCCTGGGATGCTGAATATATGCAGGAAAACCGCTGGGATGAGGCGTCTGCTTCCTTTGTCCCGGTCGAGACTGAATCCGATCCGATGAACGTCACTTTTGACAACCTAGCCCCTGAAGTACAGAACGCTGTCATGGTTAAGTTCGACACATGTGAAAACATCACTGTTGATATGGTGATTAGCGCACAGGAATTGTTGCAGGAAGACATGGCAACATTCGACGGCCATATCGTTGAAGCGTTGATGAAAATGCCAGAAGTTAACGCTATGTATCCGGAGCTTAAGCTGCATGCCATCGGGTGGGTTAAGCATAAATGTAAGCCTGGTGCCAAATGGCCCGAAATTCAGGCAGAGATGCGCATCTGGAAAAAACGTCGCGAAGGTGAACGCAAGGAAGCCGGAAAATACACGTCTGTTGTTGATCTCGCCCGCGCCAGAGCCAATCAACAGCACACTGAAAATTCAACAGGAAAAATCAACCCGGTCATTGCTGCCATTCATCGCGAATACAAGCAGACATGGAAAACACTGGATGACGAACTGGCCTACGCTCTCTGGCCTGGTGATGTGGATGCCGGAAACATTGACGGCAGCATCCATCGCTGGGCAAAAAATGAAGTTATCGACAACGACCGCGAAGACTGGAAGCGTATCTCGGCATCAATGCGCAAACAGCCTGATGCCCTTCGCTACGACCGCCAGACTATTTTTGGCCTTGTCCGTGAACGTCCGATCGACATTCACAAAGACCCTGTGGCACTGAACAAATACATTACTGAATACCTGACTACAAAGGGCGTGTTTGAAGATGAAGGAACAAATCAGAGCGCAACTGATACTCTCTCGTCGCCAGTACCAGAAACTGATGCAGTGGAAACGGCAATTCCAGACAACGAAAAAACCGAATGCAAAGTGGAAGTCGAACCATCTGTAGAACGTGAGGGGCCGTTCTACTTCCTCTTCACCGACAAGGATGGCGAAAAATACGGTCGCGCAAATAAACTTTCTGGTCTGGATAAGGCGCTGTCTGCTGGGGCTACTGAAATCACGAAAGAAGAATATTTCGCCCGCAAAAACGGTACATACTCAGGTTCACAACAAAATACTGGTGCATCTGACACGACCGCACAACCAGGGTCAGTAAAAGTTACCGCTGACGAAGTAAACAAAATTATGCAGGCAGCCAATATCAGCCAGCCTGACGCCGATGAACTGCTTGCAGTATCACGTGGTGAATTTGTTGAAGGGATTAGCGACCCGAATGATCCGAAATGGATTAAGGGGATCCAGACCCGCGATTCTGTGAACCAGAACCAGCAAGAAACGGAACAGAACGACCAGAAAGCGGAACAAAACAGCCCAAATACGCAACAAAACGAGCCAGAAACGAAACAACCTGAACCAGTAGTGCAACAGGAACCGGAAAAGATCTGCACCGCCTGCGGTCAGAGCGGTGGCGGCAACTGCCCTGATTGTGGTGCGGTGATGGGTGACGCAACATACCAGGAAATATTCGATGGAGAGAATCAGCCTGAAGTTCAGGAAAATGATCCGGAGGAAATGGAAGGCACTGCGCATCAGCACAAGGAGAACACTGGCGGCAATCAGCATCATGCCAGCGATAGTGAAACTGGCGAGGCGTCAGATCCCTTAATTAAGGCAAACGGTCATCATAATCTCACATCCACCAGCAGAGCGGGGATTCATCTGATGATCGACCTTGAAACCATGGGAAAAAATCCCGATGCCCCGATTATCTCAATAGGTGCAATATTTTTCGATCCGCAAACCGGAGATATGGGACCGGAATTTAGTAAGACTATCGATCTGGAAACTGCTGGCGGAGTCATTGATCGGGACACCATTAAATGGTGGCTTAAACAATCACGCGAAGCGCAATCTGCCATTATGACCGATGAAATCCCGTTAGATGATGCACTGTTACAATTGCGGGAATTTATCGACGAAAACTCCGGTGAATTTTTTGTTCATGTCTGGGGAAATGGAGCCAACTTCGACAACACGATTTTGCGCCGTTCATACGAACGGCAGGGGATCCCCTGCCCGTGGCGTTACTACAACGATCGCGATGTACGCACAATCGTTGAGCTGGGGAAAGCCATAGACTTCGATGCCAGAACGGCTATTCCATTCGAAGGTGAGCGCCATAATGCACTTGATGACGCCCGTTACCAGGCAAAATACGTTTCAGCTATCTGGCAAAAACTGATCCCGAGTCAGGCTGATTCTTAATGTTCAACTGTCGCCGGTTGTGACTGGTATTCTGCAACCGGCGCTCGTCTGATGTAAGAGATAAAGAAATCGATGAGCGAAGTAATCATGATTGTCTCTCCCGGCAAATGGGTATCCGAAGAGCAGTTAATTGCGCTGAAAGGAATAAAAAAAGGTACGTTAAAAAAGGCCCGGGAAAAATCGTTTATGGAAGGAAGGGAATATAAGCATGTCGCTCATGACGGTATGCCATGGGATAACAGTCCATGCTTTTACAACCTGGAAGAAATTGATCGCTGGATTGAGCGCCAGGCATCAGCAAGACCAAGACGTCATCTTACTTGACTAAAAGCCACACTAACTAATGAGAGAAGTTGAAATGAAATATCCGACAGGCGTGGAAAACCATGGAGGGAAATTACGTATCTGGTTTGTTTATAAAGGCGTAAGAGTCAGGGAAAATCTGGGGGTTCCTGACACAGCAAAAAACAGGCGCGTTGCAGGTGAACTACGCTCCTCTGTTTGTTACGCAATAAAAACTGGTGTTTTCGACTATGCAAAACAGTTTCCCTCCTCACGCAATCTGGAAAAATTTGGTGAGGCCCGACAAGATTTAACCATAAAAGAACTGGCTGAAAAATTTTTGGCACTGAAAGAAACTGAAGTCGCCAAAACATCACTCAACACATACCGTGCCGTCATCAAAAATATCCTGAGCATAATCGGTGAAAAAAATCTTGCCTCATCGATTAATAAAGAAAAATTACTGGAGGTTCGTAAAGAGCTACTGACTGGATACCAGATCCCCAAAAGTAACTATATTGTTACACAACCAGGGAGATCGGCTGTAACTGTAAATAATTACATGACAAATCTTAACGCCGTGTTCCAGTTTGGTGTTGATAACGGTTACCTGGCAGATAATCCGTTTAAGGGGATCTCGCCATTAAAGGAATCAAGAACCATTCCGGATCCTCTTTCGCGGGAGGAATTCATCCGTCTTATCGATGCGTGCAGAAATCAGCAAGCAAAAAATTTATGGTGTGTTTCTGTTTATACTGGCGTTCGCCCTGGTGAGCTGTGTGCACTTGGATGGGAGGACATAGATCTGAAAAATGGAACAATGATGATCAGGAGAAATTTAGCAAAAGACCGTTTCACGGTACCAAAAACACAGGCGGGAACCAATCGGGTCATTCATCTTATTAAGCCAGCAATCGACGCTCTCCGGAGTCAGATGACATTAACGAGACTGAGCAAAGAGCATATCATTGATGTTCACCTCAGAGAGTATGGCAGAACAGAAAAACAAAAATGCACCTTTGTTTTTCAACCTGAAGTGTCAGCGAGAGTAAAAAATTATGGTGACCATTTTACCGTTGACTCAATAAGGCAGATGTGGGACGCAGCGATAAAACGTGCCGGACTCCGCCATCGAAAATCATATCAGTCGAGACATACTTATGCCTGCTGGTCGCTGACAGCTGGTGCTAACCCGGCATTTATAGCAAACCAGATGGGCCATGCAGATGCGCAAATGGTATTTCAGGTATACGGAAAATGGATGTCTGACAACAATAATGCACAGGTAGCTTTGTTAAATACACAGTTAAGCGAGTTTGCCCCAACCATGCCCCATAACGAAGCAATGAAAAATTAATTTAATATTTATCAAATAGTTAACACGCATGACTCTTGAAATCCATAAATTCAAGCGCAGTGCCCAGCCATCCCGATACTGCTGCTTTCACCAAATCCTTAGTGCTTCTTTCGTGTTTTTCTATTGTCATAATGGTTATCTCTAAAAAAGAGGTAAGATGCGTACTACTTACTCGCCGTTATTGGTATTATTCAGAAAAAGTGAGTAAGACTTTGCAGCAATGCTTTTGATCCTGTTCAAATAAACTAATGGCATCAGCAACATGCTGGAAATCAAACGTATGGGTAATTAATTTTTCTGGTTTAATTAACCCTTTACTTAACCAGTCGATAACGACCGGGAATTTATTTGCATTTAAGCGTGAAGAGAAAATAGAGAGTTCTTTTCCGGTAATTCCTTGCTGAATCACTTCAGACGGTTCACTGGAGAAGCCCATCAATACAATACGTGCCGCTGGAGAAGCCAGCGTTACGGCCTCTTTCAGGATAGAAGGATGACAAGCCGCATCGATAATTAATGTCGGCTTTATGCCTTTTTCAGCGAAAATCTCGCCAAGCGGTGTCTGGCTGTTATTAATCGCCCAGTCAGCCCCGCTCTCTTTCGCTTTTTCCAGTCGTTCATCAATGCGATCGGCAACAATCACATTTTTAACGTTATAGACGCCTTTTAATACCTGAACGATCGTCAGGCCGATTGGACCGGCACCGTAAACCAGAACGGTATCATTTTCAGTCGGTTGACCATGACCGGTTACGTTAGCCGCAATGGTAAAAGGTTCGATCATCACCGCATATTGATCGGCCACTGCTTCAGGAATTTTCCACGCATTTTTTGCCGGAACCACGGCATATTCACTGAAACCACCGTCAGCGTGCACACCTAATACAGCCAGTGTCGTACAAACGTTCGGCTTACCTATAGAGCACGGATAGCAATGCCCACAGCTGACCACCGGATCGACAGCAACGCGTTCACCGACTCTGGCGCTTTCCACGCCTTCACCCACTGCATCAATGACGCCAAAGAATTCATGTCCAATGACGCGCGGATATTTCGCAAAAGGATTATGCCCACGATAAATATGGCTATCTGAACCACAAATCCCGGCAAGTTTCACTTTTACTCGTACTTCACCCGCTGACGGGGTGGGTATTTCACGTTCGATAATTGCCAGTTGATTCGGTTTTTCAATTAAAATGCTTTTCATTATCTTACTCCTTACCAGTTCCACAGCGTGCCATCTTCCAGACGTGCGACTGGCAGATAAGCAGGTTCATAGGGATATTTCGCCGCCAGCTTTTCATCGAATTCGATGCCAAGACCCGGTTTGTCTCCCGGATGCATATAGCCGTTATCGAAAGTCCAGTTGTGCGGGAAGACTTCGAGCATTTGTTCGGAATAACCCATGTATTCCTGGACACCGAAATTGGGGACCCACAGATCAAAGTGCAGCGCCGCAGCCATGCAGACTGGTGACAAATCGGAAGGACCGTGTGAGCCAGTACGTACCTGATACAGCGAAGCAAAATCGGCAATCCGGCGCATACCGGTAATGCCACCCGCGTGGGTCAGCGTAGTGCGGATATAATCGATAAGTTGCTCTTCAATCAGTTGCTTGCAGTCCCAGATGCTGTTGAAGACTTCACCCACCGCGATGGGTGTGACGGTATGTTGGCGAATGAGACGGAAGCATTCCTGGTTTTCCGCAGGCGTCGGGTCTTCCATCCAGAACATGCGATAATCTTCAATGCTTTTACCAAAGCGCGCCGCTTCAATAGGCGTTAAGCGATGGTGCATGTCATGCAGCAAATGTTCATTAAAACCAAACTTGTTACGTACCGCGTCAAACAATTTCGGCATGAAATCAAGGTATTTCTCCGTCGACCACAGCTGCTCTTCCGGCCACTGTCCTTTGGTTGCGGGTTCATAAGCCAGACCTTTACCTTTCGACATGCCGTAGGTGGTTTTCATACCAGGGATTCCGCACTGCACGCGGATGGCTTTGAATCCCAGCTCCTGATGACGGGCATAATCATCCAGAGCTTCATCAATACTGTGACCGGTGGTATGGCAATAAACCATCACCCCTTCACGAGACGCGCCGCCGAGTAACTGGTAAAGCGGCATGTTGGCAGCTTTGGCTTTAATATCCCACAGCGCCATATCAACCGCTGAAATGGCCGACATCGTCACCGGGCCGCGACGCCAGTAAGCTCCTTTATAGAAAAACTGCCAGATATCTTCGATACGGTGTGCATCGCGACCAATAAGCTGCGGACAAAGGTGATCCTGCAAATAAGAGGCCACGGAAAGCTCACGTCCATTGAGGGTGGCATCCCCAAGGCCCGTAATACCGTCCTCAGTGGTGATTTTTAATGTGACGAAATTACGCCCCGGACAGGTAACAAAAACTTCAGCCTTTACGATATTCATGTTCGATTCCTTGCATCGCTTGTCGTGATGCATGAAATCTACGCAACTGAGCTACTACCATACAAGAATGAAGATCAAAAAAAGCCGGAGTGATCACAAAAAAAGGCGTATATTTGCGCTGTGAATGGTTGACAAAAGATGAAATAGAATACCTTTTGTCAGCTGACACTTCC
This sequence comes from Escherichia sp. WS1265, assembly GCF_046487585.1. Lineage (NCBI taxonomy): Bacteria > Pseudomonadati > Pseudomonadota > Gammaproteobacteria > Enterobacterales > Enterobacteriaceae > Escherichia > Escherichia sp. WS1265. The sequence continues at coordinate 433,886 of NZ_JBJQJE010000001.1, read as the reverse complement.
TCGTATCTTATTGATAAAATGGATTTATGTTCCTACGTGCGCCCCCATCCCGCAACAATGATCAACATGCCGCAAAGCGCAATCAACGCCCCCGTCCAGTCATAAAGAGTCAGTTTCACGCCATCCACAACGCGCAGCCACATCAACGCCGTGCAGACATAAACGCCACCATAAGCCGCGTAAACACGCCCACTCGCCGCAGGATGCAACGTTAACAACCAGACAAACAGCGCCAGTGAAATCCCCGCCGGAAGCAACAGCCAGATACTGGCGTTTCGTTTTAACCACAACCAGGGCAGAAAGCATCCAATAATTTCACACAGCGCAGTAGCAAAAAATAGTAACGTTGTTTTAATCATCTTTGTCACTTATTGACATCATGTATAGTTATAGGGCGACATAATATCATCAATATAAACACCCTCCTGGTACGTTTTGCGTTCGCTGTGGATGGTGTAGAATCACCTTTAATCATTCATACAGGGAATGAATTATGAAAATTACTCTCAGCAAACGAATTGGCCTGCTCGCTTTTCTGCTGCCTTGCGCAATGGCATTGAGCACAACTGTTCATGCCGAAACTAACAAACTGGTGATTGAGTCTGGCGACAGTGCGCAAAGCCGCCAGCACGCCGCTATGGAAAAAGAGCAATGGAATGACACGCGCAATCTGCGCCAGAAAGTGAATAAACGCACTGAAAAAGAGTGGGATAAAGCCGACGCCGCTTTTGATAACCGCGATAAATGTGAGCAAAGCGCCAACATCAATGCCTACTGGGAGCCAAATACTTTGCGCTGCCTGGACCGTCGAACTGGCCGCGTTATTACCCCCTAACCTGTTATTGATTTAAGGAATGTAAGGACACGTTATGCCAAGCGCCCACAGTGTTAAGCTACGCCCGCTGGAGCGTGAAGATTTACGCTATGTACATCAACTCGACAATAACGCCAGTGTGATGCGTTACTGGTTTGAGGAACCCTACGAAGCCTTTGTTGAACTCTCTGATCTGTACGATAAGCATATTCACGATCAGAGCGAACGGCGCTTTGTGGTGGAATGTGACGGCGAAAAAGCCGGTCTGGTGGAGCTGGTGGAAATTAACCATGTTCATCGCCGCGCAGAATTTCAGATAATTATCTCCCCGGAATATCAGGGGAAAGGTCTGGCAACGCGTGCCGCAAAATTAGCAATGGACTATGGCTTCACCGTTCTTAATCTCTATAAGCTGTATCTGATCGTCGATAAAGAGAATGAAAAAGCGATTCACATTTACCGCAAGCTTGGCTTTACGGTTGAAGGTGAATTGATGCATGAGTTCTTTATTAATGGTCAATATCGGAATGCCATTCGCATGTGCATATTCCAGCATCAGTATCTGGCAGAGCACAAAACACCGGGTCAGACTCTCCTGAAGCCGACCGCACAATAGCATTAATAATAATCGATAGTATTTTTGATGGTGTAAACCCGTTCGACGGCGGGTTTTACTCCTTCATCAACAATGATTAGCTGACAGTCCACCGGATTGGCGTGACTGTCATATTCACAGCTCTGTTTTACATTACCAACCCGTTGATTATTCAGTAAAGTAACCGCTGTGTAATCTAATTTTTTGATCGGATCCGTTGATGGCGTGGCGCTGACAGATAATGTTTTGTCGTTACTTTTCGTGGTTTTACCCAGCGGATACCCCTGGTCATCATAGCGATATTCCATCTGCATCTGTTTGCTGCTGGCTTTAATCACAAAGCCATTATCATCGGTTTCCCAACTCACCCCAGCAGAAGGTAATTCTGCTAGCTGGCATTTTCCCTGCAAACGAACTCTTTTCTCCAGTGTCTGGGCATCACGGTAATAATTGGCGTCCAGTACCAGGGCAACCACGGTATTATTTTCCAGATCCAGTAATTCGAGTGAATCAAAACAGCCTTCTTCCGACAAAGTCCCCGAAACACGTTTCGTCACTTCACCTTGCTCATCCATTAATGTCTGAGTGAAATCTTTTACCGGACCACGCAGCGGATCAAAATCGAATTCATTAGAGAAACTGGCCATCTCAGGGGTAAATGAAAGTGTTACCTCTGTGCGGTCACATCCTGTGAGGAATATCGCGAGTAAGCATGGCAGTAATTTGTATTTCACAACAGTCACCAGAGAGTAGAGATGATTCTCAATCATAGTAGCAAATACAGTACTTTACACGTTAAATGCTATGCTTAAAGAAGTTATCTTCGCGTAAGGAGCTTATGATGAAACTCTCAACCTGCTGTGCCGCGCTTCTGCTCGCCCTCGCCTCACCCGCGGTACTCGCCGCGCCGGGATCCTGTGAGCGCATACAGAGCGATATATCACAGCGCATTATCAATAATGGCGTACCCGAAAGCAGCTTCACGTTAAGTATTGTACCCAATGACCAGGTTGATCAGCCTGATTCCCAGGTCGTCGGGCATTGCGCTAATGATACGCATAAAATTCTCTACACCCGCACCACCAGCGGTAACGTCTCTGCTCCCGCGCAGTCTACCCAGGATGGCGCGCCTGCCGAACCGCAGTAACACATTATCGACTGCACGCCGGATACGACACATCCGGCGATTTGAACATACAACATAATCCCACCTTATTACTCATACCCTTCTATTGATATGGATTAATAATTCTTAACCCAAAATAGGTAGACTGCCTCTATTGTTAGCGCGCTAAATATTAAATATATAAACTTTTATATAACGATAAAGAACAGGGAGTGAGTTATGTCCAAAAATGAACAAATGGTGGGCATCAGCCGCAGAACACTCGTTAAATCTACCGCGATAGGTTCTCTGGCGCTGGCTGCAGGCGGTTTTTCTTTACCGTTCACCCTGCGCAGTGCAGCGGCAGCGGTACAACAGGCCAGCGAGAAAGTGGTCTGGGGTGCCTGTTCCGTCAACTGTGGTAGCCGCTGTGCACTTCGTCTGCATGTTAAAGATAATGAAGTGACCTGGGTGGAAACTGACAACACCGGCAACGACGAGTATGGCAATCATCAAGTACGTGCCTGTTTGCGCGGTCGCTCCATCCGTCGGCGTATTAATCATCCCGATCGCTTGAATTACCCAATGAAACGCGTGGGCAAACGCGGCGAAGGCAAATTCGAACGGATTAGCTGGGATGAAGCCCTGGATACTATCGCCAGTAGCCTGAAAAAAACCGTCGAACAATATGGCAATGAGGCTGTATATATTCAGTACTCTTCGGGGATTGTTGGCGGCAATATGACCCGCTCTTCACCATCAGCCTCGGCGGTCAAACGCCTGATGAACTGCTACGGCGGTTCACTCAATCAGTATGGCTCCTACAGTACCGCGCAAATTTCCTGTGCCATGCCCTACACCTACGGCAGTAATGATGGCAACAGCACCACGGATATTGAAAACAGCAAGCTGGTCGTGATGTTTGGTAACAACCCGGCAGAAACCCGCATGAGCGGTGGTGGCATCACTTATCTTCTTGAAAAAGCGCGCGAGAAATCGAACGCCAAAATGATTGTTATCGATCCGCGATATACCGATACGGCTGCCGGTCGTGAAGACGAATGGCTTCCTATTCGCCCGGGCACCGATGCCGCGCTGGTTGCGGGGATTGCCTGGGTATTGATTAACGAAAATCTCGTTGATCAACCTTTTCTCGATAAATACTGCGTCGGCTATGACGAAAAAACCTTACCCGCAGATGCACCAAAAAATGGTCACTATAAAGCCTATATTCTTGGTGAAGGTGATGATAAAACAGCGAAAACGCCGCAGTGGGCTTCGCAAATTACCGGTATCCCGGTGGACCGTATCATCAAACTGGCGCGTGAAATTGGCACAGCAAAACCCGCTTATATCTGCCAGGGCTGGGGACCGCAACGCCAGGCAAACGGCGAGCTGACTGCACGCGCTATTGCGATGTTGCCTATTCTGACGGGCAATGTCGGCATCAGCGGCGGGAATAGTGGCGCGCGTGAATCGACCTATACCATTACCATAGAACGCCTACCGGTGCTTGATAATCCGGTCAAAACGTCAATCTCCTGCTTCAGCTGGACGGATGCTATCGATCATGGTCCGCAAATGACGGCAATCCGCGACGGTGTCCGGGGCAAAGATAAACTGGATGTACCCATTAAGTTCATCTGGAACTATGCGGGAAATACCCTGGTTAATCAGCATTCTGACATCAACAAAACGCATGAAATTCTGCAAGACGAATCGAAATGCGAAATGATTGTGGTCATCGAAAACTTTATGACCTCATCGGCAAAATATGCCGACATTCTGCTGCCAGACCTGATGACCGTTGAGCAGGAAGATATTATTCCTAACGACTACGCAGGTAACATGGGATATCTCATTTTCCTTCAGCCAGTCACCAGCGAAAAATTCGAACGCAAACCGATTTACTGGATCCTGAGTGAAGTCGCGAAACGTCTTGGACCTGACGTCTATCAAAAGTTCACAGAAGGTCGCACGCAGGAACAATGGTTACAACATCTGTACGCCAAAATGCTTGCCAAAGATCCGGCGTTACCGTCTTACGACGAACTGAAAAAAATGGGTATCTATAAGCGTAAAGATCCCAATGGTCATTTTGTCGCCTACAAAGCATTTCGTGACGACCCCGAGGCAAATCCACTTAAAACGCCTTCCGGTAAGATTGAAATTTACTCCAGCAAGCTGGCGGAAATTGCCCGTACCTGGGAACTGGAAAAAGATGAAGTGATAAGCCCACTGCCGGTTTATGCCTCAACCTTTGAAGGCTGGGACTCCCCTGAACGTAGTACCTTCCCACTGCAACTGTTTGGTTTCCATTACAAATCCCGTACTCACTCGACCTACGGCAACATTGATGTCCTGAAGGCAGCCTGCCGTCAGGAAGTGTGGATCAACCCTATAGACGCACAGAAACGTGGGATTGCCAACGGCGATATGGTGCGGGTGTATAACCATCGTGGCGAAGTTCGGCTACCAGCCAAAGTGACACCACGCATTCTCCCTGGGGTTAGCGCTATGGGCCAGGGAGCCTGGCACGAGGCCAATATGTCTGGCGATAAAATCGACCACGGCGGCTGTGTGAATACGCTAACCACTCTGCGCCCTTCACCACTGGCGAAGGGAAACCCACAGCACACTAATCTGGTCGAGATCGAAAAAATATAACCCACTACGACCATAAATTTTGACATGACATTTTGTTTGAAAAGCAATAAGTGAGTAATGATGAAAATCCATACCACAGAGGCGCTCATGAAGGCTGAAATCAGCCGTAGAAGTCTGATGAAAACCTCCGCACTTGGCAGTCTCGCGCTGGCAAGCAGTGCTTTCACTCTGCCATTTTCCCAAATGGTCCGAGCGGCAGAGGCACCGGTAGAAGAGAAAGCGGTCTGGAGTTCCTGCACCGTTAACTGCGGGAGCCGCTGTCTGTTACGTTTGCATGTGAAAGATGACACCGTGTACTGGGTGGAGTCTGATACGACAGGTGACGACGTTTACGGTAATCATCAGGTTCGGGCATGTTTACGCGGGCGCTCTATCCGCCGACGGATGAATCATCCTGACAGGTTGAAATATCCCATGAAGCGCGTCGGCAAGCGCGGTGAAGGTAAATTTGAACGGATAAGTTGGGACGAAGCCCTGGATACCATCAGTGATAATCTTCGGCGGATCCTAAAAGATTACGGCAATGAGGCTGTACATGTTCTCTATGGAACAGGCGTAGATGGCGGAAACATCACCAACTCAAACGTCCCGTACCGTCTGATGAACTCTTGCGGTGGTTTTCTCAGTCGCTATGGCAGCTACAGTACCGCACAGATCAGTGCCGCAATGAGTTATATGTTCGGTGCCAATGATGGCAACAGCCCGGATGATATCGCCAATACGAAGCTGGTCGTTATGTTCGGAAATAACCCGGCAGAAACGCGGATGAGCGGCGGTGGTGTCACTTACTACGTCGAGCAAGCCCGCGAACGTTCAAATGCACGCATGATCGTCATCGATCCACGTTATAACGACACAGCTGCCGGACGTGAAGATGAATGGCTGCCCATTCGCCCTGGCACTGATGGCGCACTGGCCTGTGCGATTGCTTGGGTACTGATTACTGAAAACATGGTCGATCAGCCATTTCTCGACAAATATTGTGTTGGTTACGATGAAAAAACGCTGCCCGCCAACGCACCACGTAACGCGCATTATAAAGCCTATATTCTGGGCGAAGGGCCTGACGGCATAGCTAAAACGCCGGAATGGGCAGCAAAAATCACCAGCATCCCGGCAGAAAAAATTATCCAGTTGGCACGAGAGATCGGTTCAGCAAAACCTGCTTATATTTGTCAGGGTTGGGGGCCACAACGACACTCCAACGGCGAGCAAACGTCCCGCGCTATTGCCATGCTTTCCGTTCTCACCGGTAACGTCGGCATAAACGGTGGCAACTCAGGTGTACGCGAAGGTAGCTGGGATCTGGGGGTAGAATGGTTCCCGATGCTCGAGAATCCTGTTAAAACGCAGATTTCCGTCTTTACATGGACAGATGCCATCGACCATGGTGCGGAAATGACCGCGACCCGTGATGGTGTTCGTGGAAAAGAAAAACTGGATGTCCCCATCAAGTTTTTATGGTGCTACGCCAGTAACACATTAATCAATCAACATGGCGACATCAATCACACCCATGAGGTGCTTCAGGATGACAGCAAGTGCGAGATGATTGTTGGCATTGACCACTTCATGACGGCCTCGGCTAAGTATTGCGATATCCTGTTGCCCGACCTGATGCCAACAGAGCAAGAAGACCTTATCTCTCATGAATCTGCAGGGAATATGGGCTATGTGATCCTCGCCCAACCCGCAACCTCAGCAAAATTTGAACGCAAACCCATCTACTGGATGCTGAGTGAAGTCGCCAAACGCTTAGGACCGGACGTTTATCAAACCTTTACTGAAGGTCGCAGTCAGCATGAATGGATCAAATATCTCCATGCGAAAACGAAGGAACGTAACCCTGAGATGCCCGACTACGAGGAGATGAAAACGACCGGGATCTTTAAGAAAAAATGCCCGGAAGAACACTACGTCGCTTTCCGCGCATTCCGTGAAGATCCACAGGCAAACCCGTTGAAAACACCTTCGGGGAAAATCGAAATTTATTCTGAACGACTGGCGACGATTGCGGATACCTGGGAATTGAAAAAAGATGAAATTATTCATCCCCTTCCTGCGTATACCCCAGGTTTTGATGGCTGGGACGATCCCCTGCGGAAAACCTATCCACTGCAGTTAACGGGCTTCCACTACAAAGCACGTACCCACTCCAGCTACGGCAATATTGATGTGTTACAGCAGGCCTGCCCACAAGAGGTGTGGATCAACCCCATTGATGCTCAGGCACGCGGTATCCGTCATGGCGATACCGTGCGGGTATTTAACAATAATGGAGAAATGCTGATTGCCGCAAAAGTGACTCCGCGTATTCTACCTGGCGTTACCGCCATCGGGCAAGGTGCGTGGCTTAAAGCGGATATGTTTGGTGACCGGGTCGATCACGGCGGCAGTATCAATATTCTGACCTCTCACCGCCCTTCACCGCTGGCAAAGGGAAACCCGTCGCACAGCAATCTTGTCCAGATCGAAAAGGTTTAAGGAGTAGCCCATGACCACACAATATGGATTTTTTATCGATTCCAGCCGCTGTACTGGCTGTAAAACCTGCGAACTGGCGTGCAAAGATTTTAAAGATCTTGGCCCGGAAGTCAGTTTCCGCCGTATTTATGAATATGCTGGCGGCGACTGGCAGGAAGATAATGGCGTCTGGCACCAGAACGTGTTCGCTTATTATCTCTCCATCTCCTGTAACCATTGCGATGACCCCGCATGTACAAAAGTCTGCCCCAGCGGCGCAATGCATAAGCGTGAAGATGGCTTTGTGGTGGTTGATGAAGATGTTTGTATCGGCTGCCGCTACTGCCACATGGCTTGTCCGTACGGCGCGCCACAGTACAATGCTGAAAAAGGGCACATGACGAAGTGCGATGGTTGTTATTCGCGCGTCGCCGAGGGGAAACAACCCATATGTGTCGAATCCTGCCCGCTGCGTGCACTTGAGTTCGGTCCAATTGAAGAGCTGCGCCAGAAGCACGGCACTCTGGCTGCCGTCGCGCCACTGCCGCGCGCGCATTTCACAAAACCCAATATCGTTATCAAACCTAACGCCAACAGCCGCCCGACCGGCGATACCACTGGTTATCTGGCTAATCCGGAGGAAGTGTAAAATGGGAAATGGATGGCATGAATGGCCACTGGTTATCTTTACCGTATTGGGTCAATGCGTAGTAGGCGCGCTGATTGTTAGCGGAATTGGCTGGTTCGCCGCCAAAAATGACGCAGACCGTCAGCACATTGTTCGTGGCATGTTTTTCCTCTGGCTGTTGATGGGCATCGGGTTTATTGCCTCTGTCATGCACCTGGGATCCCCACTGCGGGCGTTTAACTCGCTGAATCGAATCGGAGCTTCTGGTCTGAGTAACGAGATTGCTGCCGGTTCCATATTTTTTGCCGTTGGCGGATTATGGTGGCTGGTGGCAGTCATCGGTAAAATGCCGCAAGCGTTGGGGAAACTCTGGTTACTTGTCAGCATGGCGCTCGGCGTCATTTTCGTCTGGATGATGACCTGCGTGTATCAAATCGACACAGTGCCAACCTGGTATAACGGTTACACTACGCTGGCTTTCTTCCTGACAGTATTGTTGAGCGGTCCAATACTTGCTGCCACAATTCTGCGGGCAGCCCGCGTTACATTTAATACCACACCCTTTGCCATCATTAGCGTTCTGGCGCTGATCGCTTGTGCCGGGGTGATTGTGCTGCAAGGTTTGTCTCTGGCGTCTATTCACTCATCCGTACAACAAGCCAGCGAGCTGGTACCAGATTACGCCTCCTTACAGGTCTGGCGTGTGGTATTGTTATGCGCAGGTCTAGGATGCTGGCTTTGTCCGCTCATTCGTCGCCGTGAACCTCACGTTGCCGGACTTGTTCTGGGGCTAATCCTCATACTTGGCGGTGAGATGATCGGGCGTGTGCTCTTTTATGGCCTGCACATGACGGTAGGAATGGCTATTGCAGGTTAACAAATTGGTGCGGGGCAACCCGCACATTTCAGGATGTTAGGAATGACCCATTTTTCACAGCAAGATAATTTTTCTGTTGCGGCGCGCGTGTTGGGCGCGCTGTTTTATTACGCTCCGGAGAGTGCGGAAGCCGCACCTCTGGTTGCGGTACTCACCAGTGACGGCTGGGAAACTCAGTGGCCTCTACCAGAAGCGTCATTAGCGCCGCTGGTGACGGCTTTTCAGGCACAGAGTGAAGAGACTCGCGCCCAGGCCTGGCAGCGTTTGTTTGTCGGCCCGTGGGCTCTGCCGTCTCCGCCGTGGGGGTCGGTCTGGCTGGATCGCGAATCTGTGCTGTTTGGCGATTCAACATTGGCACTTCGTCAATGGATGCGCGAGAAAGGCATTCAGTTCGAAATGCAGCAAAACGAACCGGAAGATCATTTTGGTTCACTGCTGTTGATGGCTGCGTGGTTGGCGGAGAATGGTCGCCAGACAGAATGCGAAGAATTGCTGGCATGGCACCTTTTTCCGTGGTCAACACGTTTTCTTGACGTTTTTATCGAAAAAGCAGAACACCCTTTCTACCGTGCACTGGGTGAACTGGCTCGCTTAACGCTGGCGCAATGGCAATCACAACTGTTAATTCCTGTCGCGGTTAAACCACTCTTTCGATAGGATCACCGTAATATTGCCGGATGGTGACGATTACGCGCAATTCGGCAATAATAGGTTACAGTGTCACGTTTTTTTGTCTCTTAAAGCACGCACTGCTTTTGCGGCTGGCCTCTTTTGCCGCAAAATAGTCGCCCGTGTTTCATTGCCCATTTCTGCTCATGCATCATCTACACATCTATCCGGATCTGCGCACTATGTTCCGCCGTCTGCTTATCGCAACAGTCGTCGGTATTCTTGCGGCCTTTGCCGTTGCCGGGTTTCGTCATGCGATGCTGCTACTGGAGTGGCTGTTCCTCAATAATGACTCGGGCAGTCTGGTCAATGCAGCTACAAATCTTTCCCCGTGGCGACGGCTGCTAACTCCGGCGCTCGGCGGACTGGCGGCGGGTTTGTTGCTGATGGGCTGGCAGAAATTTACCCAGCAACGCCCTCATGCGCCGACCGATTACATGGAAGCGTTGCAAACCGATGGGCAGTTTGATTACGCAGCAAGCCTGGTTAAATCCCTTGCCTCTCTGCTGGTAGTAACCAGCGGCAGTGCAATTGGTCGCGAAGGTGCGATGATTCTTTTAGCTGCCCTTGCCGCCTCCTGTTTTGCCAAACGTTTTACGCCTCGCCAGGAGTGGAAATTATGGATCGCCTGTGGAGCTGCGGCGGGAATGGCTGCGGCCTATCGCGCCCCGCTTGCTGGCAGTTTATTTATAGCCGAAGTGCTGTTTGGCACTATGATGTTGGCCTCTCTCGGCCCGGTGATTATTTCCGCTGTCGTGGCGTTGCTGGTTAGCAATCTTATTAATCATAGCGACGCGTTACTCTACAGCGTACAACTCTCAGTGACGGTTCAGGCTCGTGACTATGCGCTGATTATCAGTACAGGTGTGCTGGCAGGTCTGTGCGGACCACTGTTGTTAACGTTAATGAACGCCTGTCATCGTGGATTTGTAAGTCTCAAACTTGCGCCGCCCTGGCAACTGGCACTGGGCGGGTTGATCGTGGGTCTGCTTTCCCTGTTCACACCTGCAGTGTGGGGCAACGGCTATAGCACCGTACAATCCTTTTTAACCGCCCCGCCACTGTTAATGATCATTGCCGGGATCTTCCTCTGTAAACTGTTTGCCGTGCTGGCGAGTAGTGGTTCTGGCGCGCCCGGTGGTGTCTTTACACCGACGCTATTTATCGGTCTTGCCATTGGCATGTTGTATGGTCGTAGCCTGGGATTATGGTTCCCTGATGGCGAAGAAATGACGCTTTTACTCGGATTGACCGGGATGGCGACACTGTTGGCGGCAACCACGCACGCGCCGATTATGTCGACGTTGATGATATGTGAAATGACCGGGGAATATCAGCTACTCCCCGGTTTATTGATTGCCTGCGTAATTGCGTCGGTAATTTCGCGGACGTTACACCGTGACTCTATCTACCGCCAGCACACTGCGAAGCATAGCTAAGCGGATGTATTGCCCCAGTTCACGCTGTTCGGCGCGCGGCAGATAAGGCAGTTCACCAATGAGCGGTGCCGGAAGTTTTTTACCCAGCACATCAATGATTTCCGCATAATGCGCCAGTCCTGGATTGATTCGGTTAGCCACCCAGCCAATGAGCGGCAGCCCGTCGTTGGCAATCGCCTGAGCTGTTAGTAGTGCATGGTTAATGCAACCTTCCTGAATACCGACAACCATCAATACCGGCAGTTGTTCCTGCACCACCCATTCAGAGAGTGGACGCAAATCATTCATCAGACTGCGCCAGCCGCCAGTCCCTTCTACCACGACATGATCGACTTTTTCGGTCAGGTTTGCCAGGCCGTTTGAAATGAGGGTGTAATTGATTGGGCAACTGTGCGCCACGCTACTTTCTTCTTCGCTTAACGCGATAGGATTAACTGCTTCATAAGGCAGTTCGATGGTTGAAACACTCTGCAACACCAGGGCATCTTTATTACGCAGCCCTTCGGGTGTCTCTTTGCTCCCCTTCGCTACGGGTTTATATCCCGCAACCGTTTTTCCCTGGGAGGCTAACGCTTGTAGCAATGCGCGGGAAACCACCGTTTTCCCTACAGAAGTGTCTGTACCGGTAATAAAGAAACGCTTCAGCATCACTAACTCCACCGTTATGCTTCACAAATATAAACCAGGAAAATAATTAACCTTGAAAGTCTAAGTTATGCTTTCCTGGCCCAAATTGAGATAGCGCAAATTTTGGTAGAACAGTTAAAAAATGTTAACCCTGCAACAGACGAATCAACAAAGAACCGTTATACATCGCGTCTTTTACCAGCGCAGCGCCTGCCATCGTGCCCTGGTTAGAAAACTGAGTACTCTCAACGCTAATGTGCTGACTATACGCAGGAAGGGCCTGCTGACGGATGCTGTCCGAGATGACCGGGAAGAGGATATCTGCCGCTTTACTTAACGGTGAGCCAATCAGTATTTTTTGTGGGTTAAATAAATTCACCATGATGGCAAGAATGCGCCCTACATGCGCGCCCACCCCGGTAATGATGTCTTTTGCCAGTAGATCGCCGCGCAATGCCGCCTGACACAATGAGTCCACGGTTAACGGTTGTCCATGTAACATCGAGCTCATGGATTGATTGAGACGCAGCTGTGCCAGCTCAAGAATACTGTCCACACTGGCGATGGTTTCGAGGCAACCGTGATTCCCGCAATAACAGCGTTTCCCATACGGGTCGACCTGTGTGTGGCCTATTTCCACGAGGCTACTGCTGCCTGCGTGTAGCAGATGACCATCGGTAATGACGCCAGCCCCCACGTTGTGATCGATAACCACCTGAATCACATCGCGCGCCCCGCGTGAGGCACCAAACAAGGCCTCAGCCATCGTCCATGCGCTGATATCATGCTGAATATAAACCGGTACGCCGGTATGCTGCTCCAGCGCCTCGCCGAGCGGCATCTCTTTTACATCCTCGTAGAACGGCATGCGATGTACAATACCATTTTCCGTATCAATAATTCCCGGCAAGGTTATGGCAATCGAAGTCAGACGCTCAAGTTTTTTCTGGTGGCGGATAAAAAACTGATCGATATGGGAAATGATACGATCCAGCAATGGCGAGTCATCTTTTAACGCCAGCTCCTGCGACTCCTCCACCACCAGTTTGCTGCTCAGATCGCGCAAAGCAAGGAAAATCTCCCCGCGACTAATGCGCAGAGAAAGATAGTGCCAGGCTTCAGTTTCAACCACCAGCCCCACCGCCGGACGGCCACGGTTCCCCGCTTCTTTGATTTCCAGCTCTTGCACCAGGTGTGCTTCGAGCATCTCACGGACAATTTTAGTGATACTGGCAGGAGCCAGCTGCGCCAGACGGGAAAGATCGATACGCGAGACTGGACCAAGCTGATCAATCAGGCGATAAACCGCGCCCGCGTTGGTCTGCTTTATTTGATCAATGTGCCCAGGCTGGTTTTCAGCAACCACCGCATACTCCCTATATTTTCGCGCTCCGAAATAATCTGTAGGCTATGGTGAAGCACTTCAATACGTGTCGTCAAATTTTTACTTAGGCATGTGATTAACAGCACATTTTTCGGGCTTTTTCGCTGAAATTTCCCTCACCTGAGAGCATTCAGCAGATGAATACGAAAGTTACGCACAGCCGGACTTTGTTCATGATGTTTCGGCCAGACCAACCACATTTCAGAAACCGCATCCTCTTCAGCAATCGGCACCCAGCGCATTTCGTTGAGCTGAACTCGTTTAAATGACGCAGGCAAAATTGAAACACCCAGACCGGCAGAAACCAGACCGATGATGGTCATAGCCTCACCCACCTCCTGAGTGATGACAGGCGTCAAATGGTAACGTCGCATCAGTCCGAGAATATCGTCATACAGCCCTGTCCCTACGTGCGGATCAAAAAAGACAAAGGGTTCTTTCGCCAGTTCAGCCAGCGTTACACTCAGGTTATTTGCCAGGGGATGATCGTGCGGGATCATCGCCATAAGCGGTTCATGGACGATGACTGCGTGTTCAAGCGTCTCCGGTAACGCTGTGTTACGCAGCAATCCCATATCCAGCGTTCCTTCAATGAGCGGAGCGATTTGCTCGCGAGTGTTCATTTCGCGGGTTTGTAAATGGACATCGGGATAATCACGGCGAAACAGCGATAACGTATCGGACACCGCCCGAATAAAAGGAGCGGACGAAGTAAAACCAATGCGCAACTCCCCCGCTTCGCCCTGATGCAGCCTTTCAGCGCGAGCGGCAGCGTCATCCACCATAGACAGGATTTGCCGACTATCTGCAAGAAACTGTTTTCCTGCTGCCGTCAGCAATACACTGCGATTGGTTCGTGCCAGCAGTCGGGCACCAATTTGTTGCTCCAGCGCCTGAATCTGCTGACTTAGCGGCGGTTGCGAAATATTCAGGCGGGCAGCGGCGCGCCCGAAATGCAGCTCTTCCGCAACAGCAACAAAGTAACGCAGATGACGAAGTTCAATATTCATATTTAAAACATCTTATTTGAGATTATTAATATATTAGACAGAACAATTCGATTTTCCTACCCTATGTATAAGCCTGATCCACAGGCATATTTAGCAAGGATTTCAAGTGAGCCGTACTACAACTGTTGATGGCGCTCCGGCAAGCGACACTGACAAGCAAAGCATTTCTCAGCCAAATCAATTTATTAAACGCGGTACGCCGCAATTTATGCGCGTCACCCTGGCGCTGTTCTCTGCCGGACTGGCAACATTTGCACTTCTCTATTGTGTGCAGCCTATCCTTCCGGTGCTTTCGCAGGAGTTTGGCTTAACGCCCGCGAACAGTAGTATTTCACTGTCCATTTCCACGGCGATGTTGGCTATTGGTTTGCTGTTTACTGGCCCCCTATCCGATGCCATTGGTCGCAAACCAGTGATGGTCACGGCGCTACTGTTGGCCTCCATTTGTACGTTACTTTCGACAATGATGACCAGCTGGCACGGCATTTTAATTATGCGCGCCTTGATTGGACTTTCGTTAAGTGGCGTGGCAGCTGTTGGCATGACTTATCTTAGCGAGGAAATCCACCCCAGCTTCGTGGCCTTTTCGATGGGGTTGTATATCAGCGGCAACTCAATTGGCGGCATGAGCGGACGCTTAATTAGCGGTGTCTTCACGGACTTTTTCAACTGGCGAATTGCTCTGGCGGCAATCGGTTGTTTCGCGCTGGCCTCGGCGTTGATGTTCTGGAAAATCCTCCCTGAATCACGCCATTTTCGCCCGACTTCGCTGCGCCCTAAGACGTTATTTATCAACTTTCGTCTGCACTGGCGTGACCGGGGATTACCGTTATTGTTCGCAGAAGGCTTTTTGCTGATGGGGTCGTTCGTCACGCTGTTTAATTACATCGGCTATAGGTTGATGCTTTCCCCCTGGCATGTCAGTCAGGCCGTGGTTGGCTTATTATCGCTGGCTTATTTGACCGGTACATGGAGCTCACCCAAAGCCGGAACCATGACCACCCGCTATGGACGCGGTCCGGTGATGTTGTTTTCGACGGGGGTTATGCTGTTTGGTTTACTGATGACCTTATTCAGCTCGCTGTGGCTGATCTTTGCCGGAATGTTACTCTTCTCAGCCGGATTCTTCGCAGCCCACTCCGTTGCCAGCAGCTGGATCGGCCCCCGCGCAAAACGCGCTAAAGGCCAGGCCTCCTCGCTGTATCTGTTCAGTTACTATCTGGGGTCGAGTATTGCCGGGACGCTGGGTGGTGTTTTCTGGCATAACTATGGCTGGAACGGCGTCGGCGCATTTATTGCTCTGATGCTGGTCATTGCTCTGCTGGTCGGGACGCGTTTGCATCATCGTCTGCACGCCTGAAAAAATAAGTCCGGACTGCGGTAAATACCCGTCCGGACTTATTGCCTGCTCAAACCAACGTTAATAGCCATCCTAAAATAGACGAAGCGCCAGCCAATTCCCGCAGCGCATCTAGCGTCATCAGGATTATAAGTACCCAAATAAACGGATTCATTTTGCTGTGTGTCATTTATTACTGATGCGCAGTTATTCTACCGCTTTGTAAGTAGTAAAATAGTTAACCCGATCAAGACTACTATTATTGGTAGCTAAATTTTCCTTAAGTCACAATACGTTATTATCAATGCTGTAATTTATTCAGCGTTTGTACATATCGTTACACGCTGAAACCAACCACTCACGGAAGTCTGCCATTCCCAGGGATATAGTTATTTCAACGGCCCCGCAGTGGGGTTAAATGAAAAAACAAATTGAGGGTATGACAATGAAAAAAGTATTAGCTCTGGTTGTTGCCGCTGCTATGGGTCTGTCTTCTGCTGCCTTTGCTGCAGAGACTGCGACCACACCTGCTCCGACTGCGACGACCACCAAAGCAGCGCCTGCGAAAACCACACATCATAAAAAACAGCATAAAGCAGCACCTGCCCAGAAAGCGCAGGCGGCTAAAAAGCATCATAAAAATGCGAAAGCTGAACAGAAAGCTCCTGAACAAAAAGCGCAGGCAGCGAAGAAACACGCCAAGAAACACAGCCATCAGCAACCGGCAAAACCTGCTGCACAACCCGCAGCGTAAGTTTTCAACAGTAACGCTGGCGCGCCCCCTCGCGCCTGAAAATTACGGTGCTAAGCAGGTAACGTTTAGCACCGCCTTTAGCGGAGGGTAGTATGGTGGGCCGTTATCGCTTTGAGTTCATTCTTATCATCCTTATTTTATGCGCACTTATTGCCGCCCGTTTTTATCTTTCCTGATCGTAGTTATCTGATTTTACTCCCACTTTCATCCCGTCCCGTCTATAGTATTTATGAGGGTTTGCTTTTAATAATCATAATTACCCACCAGAGTGTGATATGCGTACAACCATTGCTGTAGTGTTGGGTGCAATTAGTTTGACGTCTGCTTTTGTGTTTGCAGATAAACCAGACGTTGCCAAATCGGCAAACGATGAGGTCAGCACCCTGTTTTTTGGTCATGATGATCGTGTGCCAGTGAATGACACGACCCAATCACCGTGGGATGCGGTTGGGCAACTGGAAACGGCCAGCGGCAATTTATGTACGGCGACGCTGATTGCACCCAATCTGGCATTAACGGCAGGACACTGTTTATTGACGCCACCAAAGGGTAAAGCCGATAAAGTGGTGGCGCTGCGTTTTGTGTCAAATAAAGGTCTTTGGCGCTATGAGATCCACGACATAGAAGGCCGCGTTGATCCGACACTGGGAAAGCGGTTAAAAGCAGATGGGGATGGTTGGATTGTTCCTCCCGCAGCTGCGCCGTGGGACTTCGGTTTGATTGTGCTACGTAATCCCCCTTCTGGCATTACACCGTTGCCGTTATTTGAGGGAGATAAAGCCGCGCTTACCGCCGCATTAAAATCGGCTGGCCGTAAAGTGACTCAGGCAGGATACCCTGAAGATCATCTCGATACGTTGTACAGTCATCAAAACTGTGAAGTGACTGGCTGGGCGCAAACGTCGGTGATGTCACATCAGTGCGATACCTTGCCGGGTGACAGCGGTTCGCCTCTGATGTTGCATACCAATGACGGCTGGCAATTAATTGGGGTGCAAAGTTCGGCTCCTGCCGCGAAAGATCGCTGGCGCGCCGATAACCGGGCCATTTCTGTTACCGGTTTTCGCGACAGGCTGGATCAACTGTCGCAAAAATAATGTTCAAACGCTGCCCGACAGTGCGGGCAGCGTGTTCATCAGGCAAGTTTCACCATGATCATTCCAGCCAACAGCAAGACCAGGCCAATCCAGCCTTTACGATTTAACCGTTGACCAAACAAGATCCAACCTGCGGCTAACGTGGCGGCAATACCAAACCCGCCCCACAATGCATAAGCGACAGACAAGTCGATCCCTTTAACGGCCTGAGAAAGCGCACTAAAGGCAGCCAGCACCGCCGCCAGGGAGAGCAAGCCAAATATTTTGCGACGAAAGCCGTCAGAAAATTTCAAAAAAACGTTAGCAACGATTTCCAGCACGATTGCCAATGCCAGCCAGGCGGCGTGAACCCATTCAAACTGCGCCATGGTTCACCTCCAGTTCAGGTTTACGCGCTTTACGGGTACCTGATTTGATCAATACAATCCCGGCCACCAGGGTGGTTAACCCGGCAATTTTCATCAGCGATAAACTTTCGTCGAATAACAAAACGCTAAACAAGGTAATAAATAAAATACCGATACCTTCCCACAGCGCATAAGCCACGCCTAAGGCGATTTTTTTAACGGCGAAAGAGAGAAATATATACGACAGAGAAATCATCACCAGCATTAAAATAAAGCCGCCATTTCCCTCACTGACGCTCGCCCATTTCATTGACAGCGTACCGGTAATTTCCGTAGCAATAGCCAGGCCTAATAAAATCCAATAAATATACATTGTCCTTCTCCTGCAAGAGAATTATTTTAATTTTCGCTTATTTCAGCGAAACCAAAGTAAAGTGGTCAAGCCCCGCGCATAGCGCAAGCTTAGGCAGAAGAAAGGACTAAAGCGCGTTGCGCCAGTGCTGCTCACCTACGAGCAAGATAGTGGATGAGGTACGAAGATGGGTAAATGTAGAAAATAACGTCCTGAACAAATTGTCCATAATATTACAATTATCCGCAGTGTTGCTTCTCGTCATCGCGGATGATAATTGTCCTCGGTAGTTGAACACGCCTGATTTGTATCATAGCTTAAGAATTAACTCAAAATATTTTCACTTCTTTACCTGAGCAGTTTGATTTTCGTTATGATGACGGAGCGAAAAAGACATTATTATTAGCAAAGGAAGAAAAAACGGGGACAAGCATGGCAAAGCCGATCATCACGCTCAATGGCCTAAAAATCGTCATTATGTTGGGAATGCTGGTCATTATTCTCTGCGGTATCCGTTTTGCCGCCGAGATCATCGTGCCGTTTATTCTCGCATTATTTATTGCTGTTATTCTTAACCCGCTGGTGCAACACATGGTCCGCTGGCGAGTGCCGCGTGTACTGGCGGTGTCGATTTTGATGACCATCATCGTGATGGCGATGGTGTTGCTGTTAGCTTATCTGGGTTCCGCACTCAACGAGTTGACGCGGACGTTACCGCAATATCGCAACTCTATTATGACGCCGCTGCAAGCGCTTGAACCGTTGTTGCAACGCGTAGGGATTGACGTCTCAGTTGACCAACTGGCGCATTACATTGATCCGAACGCGGCGATGACGTTGCTCACCAACTTATTGACGCAGTTATCTAATGCCATGTCATCAATATTTTTATTGCTGCTGACGGTGCTGTTTATGCTGCTCGAAGTGCCACAATTGCCCGGAAAATTTCAGCAAATGATGGCGCGTCCGGTTGAAGGGATGGCGGCGATTCAGCGTGCGATTGACAGTGTGTCTCATTATCTGGTGCTGAAAACAGCCATCAGCATCATCACCGGCCTGGTCGCCTGGGCGATGCTCGCCGCACTCGATGTTCGCTTCGCTTTTGTCTGGGGATTGCTGGCCTTTGCGCTTAATTACATCCCGAATATTGGTTCAGTTCTCGCGGCAATCCCCCCTATCGCTCAGGTACTGGTGTTTAATGGCTTCTACGAAGCGTTGCTGGTGCTGGCGGGATATCTGCTGATTAATCTGGTCTTCGGCAATATTCTGGAGCCGCGCATCATGGGGCGTGGGCTGGGGCTTTCCACATTGGTGGTATTTCTGTCGTTGATTTTTTGGGGATGGTTGTTAGGACCGGTGGGTATGCTGCTTTCCGTGCCGTTGACAATTATTGTCAAAATTGCGCTTGAACAAACAGCGGGAGGTCAAAGCATCGCCGTTCTGTTAAGCGATCTCAATAAAGAGTGACGGCCTCCGCAGAGGCCGTCAGGGTTACAGAGCTTTCAGGATTGCATCCACGCTGGCTTTGGCGTCACCAAACAGCATGTGGGTGTTTTCCTTGAAGAACAGCGGGTTTTGCACACCAGCATAGCCAGTGTTCATCGAACGTTTAAAGACAATCACGTTCTGCGCTTTCCACACTTCCAGCACAGGCATACCAGCAATCGGACTCTTCGGATCATCCTGCGCCGCCGGGTTAACCGTATCGTTAGCACCAATCACCAGTACGGTATCGGTATCAGCAAAGTCATCGTTGATCTCGTCCATTTCCAGCACGATGTCATACGGTACTTTTGCTTCAGCCAGCAATACGTTCATATGTCCAGGCAAACGCCCCGCAACCGGGTGGATACCGAAACGCACGTTGATACCACGAGCGCGTAGTTTCTCGGTTATTTCAGCGACAGGATATTGCGCCTGCGCGACTGCCATGCCGTACCCCGGAGTAATGATCACTGAATGGGAGTTTTTCAGCAGTTCCGCTGTCTCTTCTGCGGTGATTTCGCGGTGCTCGCCCACTTCCTGATCATCACCAGTAGAAGAGCCGTCGGTGCCGAAACCACCCGCAATAACGCTGATAAAGGAACGGTTCATCGCCTTACACATAATATAAGAAAGGATAGCCCCCGAAGAACCGACCAGCGCACCGGTCACAATCAGCAGGTCGTTGCTGAGCATAAAGCCCGCAGCCGCAGCCGCCCAGCCGGAGTACGAGTTCAGCATCGACACCACCACTGGCATATCTGCACCACCGATGGAGGCGACTAAATGCCAGCCGAATACCAGCGCAATGGCGGTCATTATCAGCAATGCCAGCACTTGCAGGCCGACGCTGTCCGTGCGAACAAATACAATCAGCAGCAGGAAGGAAACGACCAGAGCCGCCAGGTTCATTTTGTGACGGTTTGGCAGCATCAACGGTTTAGACGAAATCTTGCCACACAGTTTGCCGAACGCCACCACCGAACCCGTGAACGTTACCGCCCCGATGAAGATACCGAGGAACACTTCCGTCAGGTGAATATTGACCAGAATCGGTGCCATTCCCGCGTCATGATGCAGATAGCTGTTAAAGCCAACCAGCACTGCCGCCAGACCCACGAAGCTATGCAGGATCGCCACCAGTTCTGGCATTTCGGTCATTTCAACTTTCTTCGCCAGACGGATACCAATTGCCCCACCAATGACCATCGCCAGCAAGATCCAGCCAACATTACCCGTATCCGGTCCAAAAATGGTTGCGATTAACGCAATCGCCATCCCGGCGATACCGAAGTTGTTACCCTGGCGAGACGTTTCATGTTTCGAAAGCCCGGCCAGACTGAAGATAAACAGGATCGCGGCAACAATGTATGCAGCTGTAACTAATCCTCCAGACATATGTTACCCCTTAATTTTTGCGGAACATTTTCAGCATGCGCTGAGTCACGGTGAAGCCACCGAAAATATTAATGCTGGCTATAAGCACCGCGATAAAACTAAGGAAGCTAACCCAGCCGCCCTGGCCAATCTGCAACAGTGCTCCGACAACAATAATCCCTGAAATCGCGTTGGTGACCGACATCAACGGTGTATGCAGCGCGTGCGATACATTCCACACCACGTAATAACCGACAACACAGGCCAGCGCGAACACAGTGAAGTGCCCAAGAAACTCTTTCGGCGCAACGCTTGCCAACCAGCCGAAAAGAATGATTGCCAGCGCCATCAACGCGTATTTACGCCACGGTGAGCAGGCACATTTTTCCTCAGTTTTCACTTCCGGTGCCGCTTTTTGTGCCGCCTGCGGCTGAGCTGATACCTGAATCGGCGGTGCCGGCCAGGTAATTTCGCCCGCACGGATCACGGTCACGCCGCGAATCACCACATCATCAAAATCAACAGTGATATTGCCGTCTTTCTCTTTGCACAACAGTTTCAGCAGATTAACGAGGTTAGTACCGTAAAGCTGTGAGGATTGCGTCGGCAGACGGCCCGGAAGATCGGTGTAACCAATCACTTTGACACCATTTTCCGTAGTGAAGATTTCACCCGGCACGGTGTATTCACAGTTACCGCCGTTCTGGGCTGCCAGGTCGACAATCACACTGCCCGCCTTCATGGAGTCAACCATTTCACGGGTAATTAGCTTCGGCGCTGGTTTGCCTGGAATAAGCGCGGTGGTGACAATGATATCGACCTCTTTTGCCTGGGCGGCAAAGAGTTCCATTTCCGCTTTGATGAACGCGTCCGACATCACTTTGGCATAGCCATCGCCGCTGCCCGCTTCCTCTTTAAAATCCAGCTCGAGGAATTCCGCGCCCATACTTTGAACTTGTTCTTTCACTTCCGGGCGGGTGTCGAATGCACGCACAATCGCGCCGAGACTGTTTGCTGCGCCAATGGCGGCCAGACCTGCAACACCCGCACCAATCACCATCACTTTTGCAGGTGGCACTTTCCCGGCCGCAGTAATTTGCCCGGTAAAGAAGCGCCCAAATTCATGTGCCGCTTCAACAATGGCGCGATAACCGGCGATGTTCGCCATCGAGCTTAGTGCGTCCAGCGATTGTGCGCGTGAGATACGCGGCACAGAGTCCATCGCCATCACGGTCACGTTACGTTCCGCAAGTTTTTGCATTAATTCCGGATTCTGCGCAGGCCAGATAAAACTCACCAGCGTTGTCCCAGGATTCAGTAACGCAATTTCATCATCTAACGGCGCATTGACCTTCAGAATGATCTCTGACTGCCAGACGCTATTCCCTTCTACAATTTCAGCGCCCGCTTGCACAAACGCTTTATCGTCAAAACTTGCCAGTTGACCCGCGCCGCTCTCTACCGCGACGGTAAAACCCAGTTTCAGCAGCTGTTCCACTGTTTTTGGCGTTGCTGCAACACGGGTTTCATTGGTTAACCGTTCTCTTGGTATGCCAATTCGCATGATATTCCCTTCCATCGGTTTTATTGATGATGGTTTGCCTGTGTCAGGAGCCACACAAGCCGCTCATGTACGAGCTAAATGTTACTCCGTTAAAATAAATTAGTAACAAACGCCCTATAACGTACTGAAAATTATGCCTGTGATCTAGCGCCAAAAATCAGTATTTCGGCGTGAACTCGCAAAATATTAACGATTCAGCCGTGATAGTGGGATAAACACCTTAGAACGGCGGATAAAGACTGATAATTGTCTTCGGCGGTCGGGTAAAACGAGACATCGCCCCGGCACGAATCACTACTTAACATTAAATTAACTTATACAATTCAGTTGCTTCAGTAGTAATGATGCTGATACGGCTGTTTTTTAAGCATAGACGGTCATTTGAGCAGGATTAAAATTGGCTTAAGGAATGTGATATGAAAAATGACGCAGACAGTTACACCGTTTAAATGCAATAATCAGCCACGTTTCTCGTTAATAACAATACCAGTACCTGGTTTGCGCAAGGCGAAGGATTATTTTTATGAAGCTTAAGAACACCCTCCTGGCGTCGGCACTGCTTTCTGCTACGGCATTCTCCGTTAACGCAGCAACAGAACTGACACCGGAGCAAGCGGCAGCGGTTAAACCTTTTGACCGTGTAGTGGTTACCGGTCGTTTTAATGCTATTGGCGAAGCGGTGAAAGCCGTTTCTCGTCGCGCAGATAAAGAAGGTGCCGCCTCTTTTTATGTTGTCGACACTTCTGATTTTGGTAACAGCGGTAACTGGCGTGTGGTCGCTGACCTCTATAAAGCCGATGCTGAAAAAGCAGAAGAAACAAGTAATCGCGTAATTAACGGTGTTGTCGAACTGCCGAAAGATCAGGCCGTTCTGATTGAACCGTTTGACACGGTCACCGTCCAGGGCTTCTATCGTAGCCAGCCAGAAGTCAATGATGCCATCACCAAAGCGGCAAAAGCGAAAGGTGCCTACTCTTTCTACATCGTTCGTCAAATCGATGCCAACCAGGGCGGCAACCAGCGTATTACTGCATTCATCTATAAAAAAGATGCTAAGAAACGTATCGTCCAGAGCCCGGATGTGATCCCGGCAGATTCCGAAGCAGGACGTGCAGCTCTGGCTGCCGGTGGCGAAGCTGCGAAGAAAGTTGAGATCCCGGGTGTTGCGACTACCGCATCACCAAGTTCTGAAGTCGGTCGCTTCTTTGAAACCCAGTCATCAAAAGGCGGGCGTTACACCGTCACGCTCCCGGATGGCACTAAAGTCGAAGAACTGAACAAAGCGACCGCAGCGATGATGGTCCCGTTCGACAGCATCAAATTCTCTGGCAACTACGGCAACATGACTGAAGTCTCCTATCAGGTTGCGAAACGTGCCGCGAAGAAAGGTGCTAAGTATTACCACATCACCCGCCAGTGGCAGGAACGTGGTAATAACCTGACCGTCAGCGCAGATCTGTATAAATAACTATTCAGTTACTCCTATAAGGCGGCTTGATGCCGCCTTTCGCATTTTTAGTCACAAATTTCCCCGCGACCATTGCATGCAGACACATCTCTTCGTAAAATCCCGCGCTTCAGTGGCAAACTCCATTTTTATGCGTTTTGCCCTAATATTTATTCTTCTTATCACGTTTTAATCACTGGATATCGATGGAAAAGAAACTGGGACTGAGCGCACTCACCGCGCTGGTATTAAGCTCAATGCTGGGCGCGGGTGTTTTCAGTCTGCCGCAAAATATGGCGGCAGTTGCCAGCCCGGCAGCACTGCTCATCGGCTGGGGCATTACTGGCGCTGGCATTTTATTGCTGGCCTTTGCCATGCTGATCCTCACGCGCATTCGTCCCGAACTTGACGGCGGTATCTTTACCTATGCCCGCGAAGGGTTTGGCGAGCTAATCGGCTTTTGTTCCGCATGGGGATACTGGCTGTGCGCAGTCATCGCCAACGTCTCCTATCTGGTGATCGTTTTTTCCGCGTTAAGCTTTTTTACGGACACGCCGGAATTGCGCCTGTTTGGCGATGGTAATACCTGGCAATCGATCCTCGGTGCATCGGCTTTATTGTGGATTGTTCACTTTTTGATCCTGCGCGGAGTGCAAACCGCTGCCAGCATTAACCTGGTGGCGACACTGGCAAAATTGTTGCCGCTGGGTCTGTTTGTTGTGCTGGCGATGATGATGTTCAAACTGGATACCTTCAAGCTCGACTTCACCGGACTTGCACTTGGCGTACCCGTTTGGGAACAGGTGAAAAACACCATGCTGATCACCCTGTGGGTTTTCATTGGTGTGGAAGGTGCCGTGGTTGTTTCTGCGCGTGCGCGTAATAAACGTGATGTTGGCAAAGCGACACTGCTGGCGGTTCTCTCCGCTCTGGGCGTTTACTTGCTGGTAACGCTGCTTTCGCTGGGCGTGGTGGCACGTCCTGAACTGGCTGAAATTCGTAACCCGTCAATGGCCGGTCTGATGGTGGAAATGATGGGACCGTGGGGCGAAATCATCATCGCTGCCGGTTTGATCGTTTCCGTTTGCGGCGCGTACTTAAGCTGGACCATCATGGCGGCAGAAGTTCCGTTCCTGGCTGCCACTCATAAAGCATTCCCGCGCATTTTTGCGCGCCAGAACGCACAAGCTGCGCCATCCGCCTCACTGTGGTTGACCAACATCTGCGTGCAAATTTGTCTGGTACTCATCTGGCTGACCGGTTCCGATTACAACACGTTGCTGACCATCGCCTCAGAAATGATTCTGGTGCCCTATTTCCTGGTCGGCGCGTTCTTGCTGAAAATCGCAACCCGTCCACTGCATAAAGCGGTAGGTGTCGGTGCCTGCATTTATGGCTTATGGTTATTGTACGCCTCTGGTCCAATGCACTTGCTGTTATCCGTTGTTCTGTATGCGCCGGGGCTGCTGGTTTTCCTGTATGCGCGTAAAACGCATACACATGATAACGTACTGAACCGCCAGGAAATGGTGCTAATTGGCATGCTGTTAATTGCCTCAGTTCCGGCGACCTGGATGCTGGTGGGATAACGTTCATCCCATCGTTGGATAGCAAAGGAGATAACGATGGGTAAAGCCCAGCCCTTGCCAATATTAATTACTGGCGGAGGTCGTCGCATCGGCCTCGCACTCGCCTGGCATTTCATTAATCAAAAGCAACCGGTGATTGTCAGCTATCGGACGCACTATCCAGCCATTGATGGACTGATTAAGGCAGGTGCGCAGTGTATTCAGGCTGATTTTTCGACCAACGACGGTGTGATGGCGTTTGCCGATGAAGTACTAAAAAGCACCCATGGTCTGCGTGCTATTTTGCATAACGCCAGCGCGTGGATGGCGGAAAAACCGGGAGCGCCACTGACCGACGTACTGGCTTGCATGATGCAGATCCACGTTAATACCCCATACCTGCTCAACCATGCGCTGGAAAGATTACTGCGTGGGCACGGACACGCCGCCAGTGATATCATTCACTTTACCGATTATGTGGTGGAGCGCGGTAGCGACAAACATATTGCCTATGCTGCAAGCAAGGCGGCACTGGATAATATGACCCGCTCGTTTGCCCGCAAGCTGGCACCGGAAGTGAAAGTGAATTCTATTGCGCCATCGCTGATCCTGTTTAATGAGCATGATGATGCCGAATATCGACAACAGGCGCTGAATAAATCACTGATGAAAACCGCGCCTGGCGAGAAAGAAGTGATCGACCTGGTCGATTACTTACTTACCAGCTGCTTTGTCACCGGACGCAGTTTCCCTCTTGATGGCGGTCGTCATCTGCGTTAATGCAGCTTAATCCAGCATATAATCAACACCCATGCGCTTATCCCCCAGCATGCAACAGAACCAACAAAAGCGGCGGGCAAGCGCATCATTCCGGTGAAATACCACAGCGACGCCAGGTAAACAAAATAGGGAATAATCGACCACATGCTAAAAATGATGGTTGCGCGTAAGGCTTCAATGCCGCGTTCGCTGGCAACAATATAATGCGCGATGAGCGCAAAGGTCGGGAAAAGTGGAATCAGCCCGGCGATATAATAATTTTTCGTTTTTGCTAAAACACCAATCAACAGCACTACCAGCGCACCGAGCGCGGCTTTGATTACCAGCCCCATCTTTTTACCTTAACACCTCCATAACAAGTCATCAGTAGAATACCTGATGAAAGCTTGTTTAGAAACGATTGATAGTAAGTAAAAACAGCGCGGTGTATTGTGACGTTTTTATATCTACCGTGAATGTTATGAACACTATCGTATTTGTGGAAGATGATGCGGAAGTCGGTTCACTGATTGCCGCGTACCTGGCAAAACATGATATGCAGGTTACCGTAGAGCCGCGCGGCGACCAGGCCGAAGAAACCATTTTGCGAGAAAATCCGGATTTGGTGTTACTCGATATCATGCTACCAGGCAAGGACGGCATGACCATTTGTCGTGATTTACGCGCAAAGTGGTCCGGACCGATTGTTCTTCTAACCTCTCTCGATAGCGATATGAACCACATCCTGGCACTGGAAATGGGTGCTTGCGACTATATTCTCAAAACGACGCCCCCTGCTGTTTTGTTAGCGCGTTTACGTTTGCATTTGCGTCAGAATGAGCAAGCCACACTGAGCAAAGGTCTTCAGGAAACGTCTCTGACTCCCTACAAAGCCCTGCATTTCGGCACGTTGACCATCGATCCTATCAACCGCGTAGTCACCCTGGCTAACACTGAAATCTCGCTCTCGACAGCTGATTTCGAATTATTGTGGGAATTAGCTACCCATGCTGGGCAAATCATGGACCGCGATGCATTGCTGAAAAATTTACGTGGCGTCAGTTATGACGGACTGGATCGTAGCGTGGACGTGGCTATTTCGCGGTTAAGAAAAAAACTGCTCGATAACGCCGCAGAACCTTATCGCATTAAAACTGTGCGTAACAAAGGCTATCTTTTTGCGCCTCATGCATGGGAATAAGCGATGAAAAAACTGTTTATCCAGTTTTACCTGTTATTGTTTGTCTGCTTCCTTGTGATGTCTCTGCTGGTCGGGCTGGTGTACAAATTTACCGCCGAACGCGCGGGCAAACAGTCGCTGGATGATTTGATGAACAGTTCGCTGTATCTGATGCGTAGCGAATTGCGTGAGATCCCCCCACACGACTGGGGTAAGACGCTGAAAGAGATGGATTTAAATCTCTCTTTCGATCTGCGTGTCGAGCCACTGAGTAAATACCATCTGGATGATATTTCCATGCACCGGCTGCGTGGCGGCGAAATTGTCGCTCTGGACGATCAGTACACCTTTTTGCAACGTATCCCGCGCAGCCACTACGTGCTGGCAGTTGGTCCTGTTCCTTATCTTTATTACCTCCATCAGATGCGATTACTGGATATCGCCCTGATCGCTTTTATTGCCATTTCCCTCGCCTTTCCGGTGTTTATCTGGATGCGTCCGCACTGGCAGGATATGTTAAAACTGGAAGCAGCGGCGCAACGATTTGGCGATGGGCATCTCAGTGAGCGTATCCACTTTGATGAGGGTTCGAGCTTTGAACGACTTGGCGTCGCATTTAACCAGATGGCGGACAATATCAACGCCTTGATTGCCAGCAAAAAACAGCTTATCGACGGAATCGCTCACGAACTGCGAACGCCGTTAGTGCGCTTGCGTTATCGACTGGAGATGAGTGATAACCTGAGCGCCGCCGAATCCCAGGCATTGAATCGCGATATCAGTCAACTTGAAGCTTTAATTGAAGAGCTACTGACTTATGCCCGACTCGATCGCCCACAAAACGAGCTTCATCTTAGCGAACCAGACCTGCCGTTGTGGCTGTCAACGCATCTGGCAGACATTCAGGCAGTAACACCCGATAAAACGGTACGGATTAAAACGCTCGCGCAAGGCCATTATGCGGCGTTGGATATGCGCTTAATGGAGCGCGTGCTGGATAATTTGCTCAATAACGCCCTGCGCTACTGCCATTCAACGGTTGAAACCAGCCTGCTACTGTCGGGGAATAGAGCGACATTAATTGTTGAGGATGATGGCCCAGGGATTGCCCCAGAAAACCGCGAACATATCTTTGAACCTTTTGTTCGCCTCGATCCCAGCCGGGATCGCTCAACCGGCGGCTGCGGGCTGGGGTTGGCGATTGTCCACTCTATAGCACTGGCAATGGGCGGTACGGTTAATTGTGACACCAGCGAACTGGGTGGTGCCCGCTTCTCGTTTAGTTGGCCGTTATGGCATAACATCCCGCAATTTACCTCTGCCTGACACTACGCGCACGGTGGTCAAGTCACCACCATTGTGCTATAAAATAAGGATGTTGTAACTAAAGTGGTTAATATTATGGCGCGTTACGATCTCGTAGACCGACTCAACACTACTTTTCGCCAGATGGAACAAGAGCTGGCTGCATTTGCCGCTCATCTTGAGCAACACAAGCTATTGGTTGCCCGCGTGTTCTCTTTGCCGGAGGTAAAAAAAGAGGATGAGCATAATCCGCTTAATCGTATTGAGGTAAAACAACATCTCGGCAACGACGCGCAGTCGCTGGCGTTGCGTCATTTCCGCCATTTATTTATTCAACAACAGTCCGAAAATCGCAGCAGCAAGGCCGCTGTTCGTCTACCTGGCGTGTTGTGTTACCAGGTCGATAACCTTTCGCAAGCAGCGTTGGTCAGTCATATTCAGCGCATCAATCAACTCAAAACTACGTTCGAGCATATCGTCACGGTTGAGTCAGAACTCCCCACAGCGGCGCGTTTTGAATGGGTACATCGTCATTTGCCGGGGCTGATCACCCTTAATGCTTACCGAACGCTCACTGTTCTGCACGACCCCGCCACTTTACGTTTTGGCTGGGCCAATAAACATATCATTAAGAATTTGCATCGTGATGAAGTCCTGGCACAGCTGGAAAAAAGCCTGAAATCACCGCGCAGTGTCGCACCGTGGACGCGCGAGGAGTGGCAAAGAAAACTGGAGAGAGAGTATCAGGATATTGCTACCCTGCCACAGGACGCGAAGTTAAAAATCAAACGTCCGGTGAAGGTGCAGCCGATTGCCCGCGTCTGGTACAAAGGAGATCAAAAACAAGTACAATACGCTTGCCCTACACCGCTTATTGCGCTGATTAATCGGGATAATGGCGCGGGCGTGCCGGACGTTGGGGAGTTGTTAAATTACGATGCCGACAATGTGCAACACCGTTATAAACCACAGGCGCAGCCGCTTCGTTTGATCATTCCACGGCTGCACCTGTATGTTGCAGATTAACGCCCGGCTTTCATACTGCCGACCATCTGTTCTGGCCGTACCCAGCTGTCAAACTCGGCTTCGCTAAGATACCCCAGCGCAAGGGCCGCAGCTTTTAAGGTCAGCCCTTCTTTATGCGCTTTTTTGGCGATCTCGGCGGCTTTGTCATAACCAATGTGGGTGTTAAGCGCAGTCACCAGCATCAGCGATTCATTGAGTAATTGATTGATTCGCTCACGATTCGGTTCAATGCCCACTGCGCAGTGTTTGTTGAAACTTTCCATGCCATCTGCCAGCAAGCGCACCGATTGCAGGAAATTGTGGATCACCATCGGACGGAAGACGTTCAGTTCAAAGTTACCGGAAGCGCCCCCCATGTTGATCGCCACGTCGTTCCCCATCACCTGACAGCAGAGCATGGTTAATGCCTCACACTGGGTTGGGTTCACTTTCCCCGGCATGATTGAGCTGCCCGGCTCATTTTCCGGGATTGAGATTTCACCAATTCCGCAGCGCGGGCCTGAGGCCAGCCAGCGGACATCATTGGCAATTTTCATCAGTGACGCAGCCAACCCTTTCAACGCGCCGTGCGCCTGAACCAGGGCATCACAGGTCGCCAGCGCTTCAAATTTGTTCGGCGCAGTAACAAACGGTGCGCAGGTAATGACTGCCAGTTCATCTGCCACGCGACGCGCATACTCCGGATGGGTATTTAGTCCAGTACCCACCGCTGTACCGCCAAGAGCCAGTTCCGCTACATGCGGCAGGCTGTATTCGATATGTTTGAGATTATGCTCCAGCATCGCTACCCAGCCGGAAATCTCCTGCCCCAGTGTTAGCGGCGTGGCATCCTGCAAGTGGGTACGACCAATTTTGACGATATCGGCAAATGCGCGCGATTTCTCATTCAGCGTCTGTGTCAGGGTTTTAAGCTGCGGAATGAGTTGCTTGCGCAGCGCTAGCAGCGCCGCAACGTGCATCGCCGTCGGAAAGACATCGTTGGAACTTTGGCTTTTGTTCACGTCGTCGTTAGGGTGAACTTTACGTTCCATCCCGCGCACGCCGCCGAGTAATTCACTGGCCCGGTTAGCCAGCACTTCGTTCATGTTCATGTTACTTTGCGTGCCGGAGCCGGTCTGCCAGATTGCCAGCGGGAATTCGTCGTCATGCTGTCCTGCCAGTACTTCATCCGCCGCCTGCCGAATGGCGCTCGCTTTCTCTTCAGACAACAAGCCTAAATCTTCATTAACTTTTGCCGCTGCGCGCTTGGTTAGCGCCAGCGCATGAATCAGTGAGGTGGGCATTTTCTCCGTCGAAATGCGGAAATGCTCCAGCGAGCGTTGAGTTTGTGCGCCCCACAGCTTATCTGCCGGGACATCAATCGCCCCCATCGAATCTTTTTCGCTGCGTACTGTATTCATGGCCTGCTCCTCACCTGATTAATTTTTTCTTTCTGTTTTGCTTTCGTTAAGCAACTTTTAGCTCACTCATTATTTACTATTTGATAACAAATGTTTGGTCTTTCGTGCCATGTAAAAAAACCGCCCCGAAGGGCGGCTCTGTTTATTTCACACAGCGGGTGCACTGTGTGAGTTGTATCTGCTGGAAGAAGTCATTTCCTTTATCATCCACAAGGATAAACGCCGGGAAATCTTCCACTTCAATTTTCCAGATGGCTTCCATTCCCAGTTCCGGATATTCAACACATTCCAGGCTCTTAATGCTTCCCTGCGCCAATACAGCTGCCGGACCACCGATACTACCGAGGTAGAAACCGCCGTGTTTTTTACAGGCATCCGTCACCTGCTGGCTGCGGTTGCCTTTCGCCAGCATGATCATACTTCCGCCCTGCGCTTGCAGTTGATCGACATAAGAATCCATCCGTCCGGCGGTCGTTGGGCCAAGAGAACCGGAGGCATAACCTTCCGGCGTTTTGGCCGGACCCGCATAGTAAATCGGATGATCTTTGATGTACTGCGGCAGCCCTTCACCGTTATCCATCCGCTCTTTCAGTTTGGCGTGAGCAATATCACGACCGACGATAATCGTGCCGTTAAGCGATAAGCGTGTAGAAACGGGGTACTGCGACAACTGTGCGAGGATCTCTTTCATCGGACGGTTAAGGTCAACGCGCACCGCTTCGCCTTCTCCCGTTTTGCGCAGCTCTTCCGGAATATATTTGCCTGGATTATGTTCCAGTTTTTCGATCCAGATCCCCTGACGGTTGATCTTCGCTTTGATATTACGGTCAGCGGAACAGGAGACGCCCATTCCGACCGGGCAGGATGCGCCGTGACGTGGCAGGCGAATCACGCGGATGTCGTGAGCGAAGTATTTACCACCAAACTGCGCACCCAGACCAAGATTTTGCGCTTCGATCAGCAATTCTTTTTCCAGTTCCACATCGCGGAACGCCTGACCGTGCTCATTCCCTTCCGTTGGCAATTCATCATAGTATTTAGCGGAAGCCAGTTTCACCGTTTTAAGGTTCGTTTCCGCAGAAGTTCCACCAATCACAAATGCAATATGATAGGGAGGACAGGCCGCCGTACCCAGCGTGCGCATCTTCTCAACCAGGTAATTTTTCAGTTTCCCCGGCGTTAGTAACGCTTTGGTTTCCTGATAGAGATACGTCTTGTTTGCCGAACCGCCACCTTTGGCGATACAGAGGAATTTGTACTCGTCGCCATCAACGGCATAAAGATCGATCTGCGCTGGTAGATTGGTGCCGGTATTCACCTCTTTATACATATCCAGCGGCGCGTTTTGCGAGTAGCGCAGATTATCTTCGATATAAGTGTTATAGACACCGCGTGCCAGCGCCGCTTCATCACCGCCACCGGTCCATACACGCTGCCCTTTTTTACCAACAATAATCGCGGTGCCGGTATCCTGACAGGTTGGCAGAACGCCTTTCGCCGCGATGTCGGAGTTGCGCAGGAATTGCAGCGCCACATATTTATCATTTTCGCTGGCTTCCGGGTCACGCAGAATGTCGGCCACCTGTTGTTGGTGAGCCGGACGCAGCATAAATGACGCATCATGAAACGCCTGACGCGCCAACAAAGTTAACGCTTCGGGTGCGACTTTCAAAATCTCCTGCCCTTCAAATTCAGATACGCTAACGTGTTCGCTGGTTAGCAGGTAATACTCAGTATCATCTTTTTTGAGTGGAAAAGGAGCCTGATAATGAAAGGGTTTGTTTGACATTGTTCTCTCACTTACTGCCTGGTTTGGTTATGCTCTGGGCGGGTGTTCCGTTGCCCTGTTAAAAGCGAGTAACAATATCCTACACACTTTTTTAACAAAAACTGAGACTAGTACGACTTTTTGCGGCTCCAGGTTACTTCCCGTAGGATTCTTGCTTTAATAGCGGGATTAATTTCCACATTAAAACAGGGATTGATCATGCAAAAACTCATTAACTCAGTGCAAAACTATGCCTGGGGCAGCAAAACGGCGTTGACTGAACTTTATGGTATGGAAAATCCGTCCAGCCAGCCGATGGCCGAGCTGTGGATGGGCGCACATCCGAAAAGCAGTTCACGGGTGCAGAATGCCGCCGGAGATATCGTTTCACTGCGTGATGTGATTGAGAGTGATAAATCGACTCTGCTCGGAGAGGCCGTTGCCAAACGCTTTGGCGAACTGCCTTTCCTGTTCAAAGTATTATGCGCAGCACAGCCGCTCTCCATTCAGGTTCATCCAAACAAACGCAATTCTGAAATCGGTTTTGCCAAAGAAAATGCCGCAGGTATTCCGATGTATGCCGCCGAGCGTAACTATAAAGATCCTAACCACAAGCCGGAGCTGGTTTTTGCGCTGACGCCTTTCCTTGCGATGAACGCGTTTCGTGAATTTTCCGAGATTGTCTCCCTACTCCAGCCAGTCGCAGGTGCACATCCGGCGATTGCTCACTTTTTACAACAGCCTGATGCCGAACGTTTAAGCGAACTGTTCGCCAGCCTGCTGAATATGCAGGGGGAAGAAAAATCCCGCGCGCTGGCGATTTTAAAATCGGCGCTCGACAGTCAGCAGGGTGAACCGTGGCAAACGATTCGTTTAATTTCTGAATTTTACCCGGATGACAGCGGTCTGTTCTCCCCGCTGTTGCTGAATGTGGTGAAATTGAATCCTGGCGAAGCGATGTTCCTGTTCGCTGAAACGCCGCACGCTTACCTGCAAGGCGTAGCGCTGGAAGTGATGGCGAACTCCGATAATGTGCTGCGTGCGGGTCTGACGCCTAAATATATTGATATTCCGGAACTGGTTGCCAATGTGAAGTTCGAAGCCAAACCGGCTAACCAGTTGTTGACCCAGCCGGTGAAACAAGGTGCAGAACTGGACTTCCCGATTCCTGTTGATGATTTTGCCTTCTCGCTGCATGACCTTAGTGATAAAGAAACCACCATCAGCCAGCAGAGTGCCGCCATTTTGTTCTGCGTCGAAGGCGATGCAACGCTGTGGAAAGGTTCTCAGCAGTTACAGCTTAAACCGGGTGAATCAGCGTTTATTGCCGCCAACGAATCACCGGTGACTGTCAAAGGCCACGGCCGTTTAGCGCGTGTTTACAACAAGCTGTAAGAGCTTACTGAAAAAATTAACATCTCTTGCTAAGCTTATTAAAGGCTTATAACACCTTCAGGCGGCCAGTCCGCCTGATTTCATTTTATGGATAATCATTATGAATAAATCGCTGGTAGCGGTAGGCGTCATTGTTGCGCTAGGCGTAGTCTGGACAGGCGGCGCATGGTATACAGGCAAGAAGATTGAAACCCATCTCGAAGACATGGTCGCGCAGGCGAACGCGCAACTCAAACTGACCGCTCCTGAATCCAACCTGGAAGTCAGTTATCAAAACTATCATCGCGGCGTATTCAGCAGCCAGTTACAACTGTTGGTGAAACCCATTGCCGGGAAAGAAAATCCGTGGATTAAAAGCGGTCAGAGCGTCATCTTCAACGAATCGGTTGATCATGGTCCCTTCCCCCTTGCCCAGCTAAAAAAACTGAACCTGATCCCGTCGATGGCATCAATTCAAACCACGCTGGTTAATAACGAAGTTAGCAAGCCACTGTTTGATATGGCAAAAGGTGAAACGCCTTTTGAGATTAACTCCCGCATTGGTTACAGCGGAGATTCCAGTTCCGATATTTCGCTCAAGCCGCTGAATTACGAGCAAAAGGATGAAAAAGTCGCCTTTAGCGGCGGCGAGTTCCAGTTAAATGCGGACAGAGACGGCAAAGCTATCTCCCTTTCCGGGGAGGCGCAAAGTGGTCGGATAGACGCAGTTAACGAATACAACCAGAAAGTGCAGTTGACCTTTAATAATCTGAAAACCGACGGTTCCAGCACGCTGGCAAGTTTTGGTGAGCGCGTAGGAAACCAAAAACTGTCACTGGAAAAAATGACCATTTCAGTGGAAGGCAAAGAACTGGCACTGCTGGAAGGCATGGAGATCAGCGGTAAATCGGATCTGGTCAATGACGGTAAAACGATCAATAGCCAACTGGATTACTCGCTAAACAGCCTGAAGGTACAGAATCAGGATCTGGGCAGTGGCAAGCTGACTCTAAAAGTCGGCCAAATTGATGGCGAAGCCTGGCATCAGTTTAGCCAGCAATATAACGCGCAAACTCAGGCGCTGCTGGCACAGCCAGAAATTGCCAACAATCCCGAACTTTATCAGGAGAAAGTGACGGAAGCCTTCTTTAGCGCCCTGCCGCTGCTGCTGAAAGGCGATCCGGTGATTACTATCGCGCCACTAAGCTGGAAAAACAGTCAGGGTGAAAGTGCGCTGAATCTGTCGCTGTTCCTGAAAGATCCGGCAACGACTAAAGAAGCGCCGCAAACGCTGGCGCAGGAAGTAGACCGTTCGGTTAAATCTCTGGATGCGAAACTGACCATTCCGGTGGATATGGCAACTGAGTTGATGACTCAGGTAGCGAAGCTGGAAGGTTATCAGGAAGATCAAGCGAAAAAACTGGCGAAACAGCAAGTTGAAGGTGCGTCAGCAATGGGGCAGATGTTCCGTCTGACCACCTTGCAGGACAATACCATCACCACCAGCCTGCAATATGCTAACGGTCAGATCACGTTAAACGGGCAGAAAATGCCACTGGAAGATTTTGTTGGGATGTTTGCGATGCCGGCATTAAACGTTCCGGCTGTACCCGCTATTCCGCAGCAGTAATTCACAGCCAAAACGCCGGAGATTTTTCTCTCCGGCATTTTTTTCTTACTTCAGCATAAAGTCATACTGAATACTCATTTTCACATCCCAGTAATTCAGGTGATCGCCCAGTGTACTGCCATCTCGCTTTTCCCGCCCTTTATCGGCAGCAAGAAAGAAATTCATCCCTTGTAACGGCCCTTCGCTGACCCGATAGTTCATACCACCTAAGATACCCGCGCCTTCAATCCGCACATCTCGTTTACTGGATTCATAGCCGCGAGTCACAATCGGTGCAAATGTCAGTGTAAATTGCGGCGTTAAACGATAGTTGACGCCCAATTGCCAGGACTGCATTCCTTCACGGTTACGATCAAGACTTAATGAAAAGGGATAGCCAAT
Organism: Escherichia sp. WS1265; assembly: GCF_046487585.1. Classification (NCBI taxonomy): domain Bacteria; kingdom Pseudomonadati; phylum Pseudomonadota; class Gammaproteobacteria; order Enterobacterales; family Enterobacteriaceae; genus Escherichia; species Escherichia sp. WS1265. The sequence continues at coordinate 397,458 of NZ_JBJQJE010000001.1, read as the reverse complement.
GTCGGTATCCACCACGGCACCATTCATTGCATGGCGCAAATAACCACCACTGCCAAATACGCTTCCCCACAGCGCATTCCAGGTCAATTGTCCACTAACCAACGCCGTTTCATTGGGCTGGCTGGTATTACGACTTAAACCTTCGAGTTGCGCGTAAAAGCCGAGCAACTCCCCTTTCAACGTATAATTCGGGTCGAGCGGTATGCTTTTCTCGAGAATACTTTGTATCTGATTGGAAACATCTTTCTGTACCGATGCCCCCAGAGAATAGCGACTGGTATCATCATGCCAACTGGCGGCTAAAAAAGAACGTGCGCGATGTTTATCGTATTTTCCCGTCTGGCTGTTATACACCCCTTCATCACGAATACCGGTTGTTGAATCGGTCCATAAAAATACTCGTGAACGCCACATTCCCCACAGATCAATATTTGGCGTTAAAGCCCAATAACCTAATGCTCCTTCAGAAACTGTCGGTAATGTTCGTTGCGAACTGCCAGCCATTAACGGAATACGATAAGGTAAGCTACCATAACTATAATCCGTCCCGAAGCGACCTAATTTAAGCAGACTACTTTCACTGGGTTTTATTTTTACTGCCCCTAGGGCAAAGCCAAAACTTTTATCACCATCAAGATACCACCGGGTACTCATATCAGCACGAGCACCTAATTTATAAACATAATACGCCCCGCCTTCAACACCAATAATATTGGAATAATAACCACTATTGAAATCGAGCAATCCTCCCTGTACCCATGCGTAAATATCTCTTCCCGCGCCAGCACTGGGCTTATCAGCCCTGCGCAATTCGTTTTTCAGTCTGATGCGTAGTCCCGCTTCATCGTCAGCCAGTTGCGCCGCGTAAGCAGAGGTAAGGCCAGAGGCAGCCGTCAGGCAAATAACGGCCATGGCCACTATTTTTCTCATAGTTGCACCTTTGATGTTCTGATTATTTTTATTGAATATTAATTAGTGATATCGCTGATTAATTGCTGCTGCATTTTTTTACGATTATCAATTTCAACCACAATTTCTTTGAATTTTTTATCCGTGAGCGGATAAAACCAGATAATGACGAATGCCAGTAGCATAAATCCGCAAGGTACTAAGGCAATTGATGTGCGGATGCCCATAATAACTTCCGGCGTTTGCACCTGATTGGCAATATATCCGCTTAATCCCAAAATAAAGGCAGGAATTGAACCTCCGATTGCCTGACCGCATTTACGGGTAAATGAGAATAGTGAATAGGTGAGCCCTTCTATTCGCACGCCGGTCAGGTATTCACCGTATTCTACAGTATCAGCTTCCAGTGCCCACATCACGGTCATGGTAACGCCCTGACCAATTGAAGCGATGGCCAACGCAACCAACGCCACCGGCAGTGACCAGACCGAAACCCAAAAGAACAGCAGATAACCGCAGGTTCCCAGCAAAGCGCCAATCAGGAAGGTATTCTTTTTACCGATCCTCGCGACCATCCCCGGCACCAGCGGTGCCGATGCCACAGTACCGACCAGGTTTTGCACCAGTACCAGCACAGTGAACAGCCCGGTATCATTTAACACATAGCGCACGTAGAACAACGACGAGGCGCTGACCGCGAAGGTCGAAATCAGCACACACAGCGCACCGATGCACAACATAAACAGCGGGCGATTCCGTTTCAGGGTTTGCAGACTGATCTTCAATGACGGCTGCGCCACGATACGTACCACATTCTCACGCGTCGATTTGAAGCAGATGAAGTAAAGCACCATTCCGGCAATCGCCAGCACAATCGTCCAGAAATGGTATACCGACACCATCTCTTCCGGACTGGAGTTCTTAATGCTCGGTCCTATCAGAAATGCCAGACAGACAAAGGTCAATGAAGCGGCAATCCCGCGAGCCGCGCCCAGACGGGCGCGGGATTGTGGTTGTTGGGTCATCGCGGTAGCAAGTGAACCATAAGGAATATTCACCAGGCTGTAGCAAAGCCCGAGGCCCATGTAGGTCAAATATGCATACACTACTTTGCTGCTATGGCTCCAGTCGGTCGGTACCCAGAATACCAGCACGCTGAAGATCATTAACGGCGCAGTACCAAAGAGTAAAAACGGGCGGAATTTTCCCCAGCGGGTATTCACACTGTCCACCACTCGTCCGGCAAAGACGTCGGCGAAGGCATCGAATACCCGCACCAGTAACAGCATGGTGCCCGCCGCAGCGGCACCGACGCCAGCGACGTCGGTGTAGTAACTCAACAGGAAGAGCGCCCCCATTGCGAAGGCGAAGTTATTGGCGACGTCACCGAGGCTGTAGCCAACGATGGTGCGCCAGGAGAGTTGTTGATTCATTGTTTGCCTCCCTGCTGCGGTTTTTCACCGAAGTTCATGCCAGTCCAGCGTTTTTGCAGCAGAAAAGCCGCCGACTTCGGTTTGCGGTCGCGGGTGAAGATCCCCTTCTTGTTACCGCCAACGCGCAATATGCCTTGCGAGGTCGCAAAATCGGCGAAATTCCATACCTGTTCACCGACGACGGCGCTGACGCGATCAAAGACGCGGTGATACATATCCAGCCATGCACACTGATACTCTTCACTCCACATGTCGGTGTACATTGAGTGCAGCCCGGCTAACGTATCCACGCCGTATTCGGTGATGATAATCGGCTGATGCAGTTTCTCCTGCCAGGCCAGCAGTTCTTTTTCCAGTACCTTCTCTGCCGTTTCCAAATCGCCGCTTTGGACATACCAACCGTAATAACGGTTCAGGCACAGCGCATCAAAGAGATCGCTGATGGTATCGGTGTGAGCGTCGCAGAACATTACATTGACACAGGTGATCGGACGCGTCGGGTCGAGTTTACGCGTTGCTTCCGCCAGTGGCGCGAAATATTCCCGTGCACCTTGCGGACGGGTATCCGGTTCGTTGGCAATACTCCACATCACCACGCTTGGGTGGTTTTTGTCACGCGCAATCAGCTCTTTAATCGCCTGTAAGTGCGCCTGCTGGGTTTCTCCGTTGACTGCCTCTTCGCTGTACAGTTCTTTCGGCTTGTTGCCCGCTTCGAAACCAATGCCTAAAGAGAGGTTAAAGCCGACAGCTGCAGTTTCATCAATCACCACGATGCCATGTTCATCTGCCCAGTCGAGCATCTCTTCAGCGTAAGGGTAATGCGAGGTACGGTAGGAGTTGGCCCCAATCCAGTCCATTAATGCGTGATCGTGCACCATCAACACGTTATCGAATCCTTTGCCGCGCAAATCCGCATCTTCATGACGACCAAAGCCAGTAAAGTAGAACGGTTTGTGGTTGATCAGGAACTGTTCGCCCTTCACTGCTACTGACCGGATGCCGACGCGCAGCGGGTAGAAATCACACTCTGTCTGGCTTTTGGCTGTGACGCATAGTTCATAGAGATAACCTTCACCCGGTTGCCAGAGGTGCGGATTCACCACTTGCAAAGTCCCGCTGGTACCTTGTCCAGTTGCAACCACCTGCTGATCCGCATCACGCAGTTCAACGCTGACATCACCATTTGCTACCACCTGCCAGTCAACAGACGCGTGGTTACAGTCTTGCGCGACATGCGTCACCACGGTGATATCGTCCACCCAGGTGTTCGGCGTGGTGTAGAGCATTACGCTGCGATGGATCCCGGCATAGTTAAAGAAATCATGGAAGTAAGACTGCTTTTTCTTGCCGTTTTCATCGGTAATCACCATTCCCGGCGGGATAGTCTGCCAGTTCAGTTCATTGTTCACACAAACGGTGATACGTACACTTTTCCCGGCAATAACATACGGCGTGACATCGGCTTCAAATGGCGTATAGCCGCCCTGATGCTCCATCACTTCCTGATTATTTACCCACACTTTGCCGTAATGAGTGACCGCATCGAAACGCAGCACGATACGCTGGCCTGCCCAACCTTTCGGTATAAAGACTTCGCGCTGATACCAGACGTTGCCCACATAATTACGAATATCTGCATCGGCGAACTGATCGTTAAAACTGCCCGGCACAGCAATTGCCCGGCTTTCTTGTAACGCGCTTTCCCACCAACGCTGATCAATTCCACAGTTTTCGCGATCCAGACTGAATGCCCACAGGCCGTCGAGTTTTTTGATTTCACGGGTTGGGGTTTCTACAGGACGTAACATAAGGGACTCCTCATTAAGATAAAAATACTGGTCAACCTTTAATCTGATTAGTTAACCAATTCTGTGTTGCACACAGTTATCTGTGAGAAACCCATGGAAGAGAAATGGAAATAAAAAGAACTGACACCGCGATCAAAAAACCAAAAACTGCAATACCCACAGCGTGATATAGATCGCATTAATCTTTAAAACAGCGTTGACATAAGCCACAAAATAAGCAACCGAACGTTCGTTCGAGCATATTGAGAACGATAAACTCTCATGACATATGGCTACGGTGAATATTTAGGGGGGAATTCTCCGAACCCAGGAAGGATATTTTTTGCACAGAGAAATTACGATATGAAACGCGGGCTCAGTTGTCACCAGCCCGCGGAAAGAGAGAGAGGATCAGGATGCGGTTAAGATACCGCCAATCATCGCGCGTAATCCCTGAGCAAACGACGCTTCACGCGCCAGATCTTCCGCTTCGATATCGGCCAGTACACCGTAGGTCAGATCCAGCAGTAAACGTGAAGTCATTGCCGTGTTGATGTCTGGGCTTATCTCGCCTTTTTGCTGGGCATCACGCATCCGCTGGGCAACAAATTCCGTGATCGTCATATGTTTATTTTTAAGCATGGCGGCGACCTGTGGGTTACGCATCCCTTCCGCCATAATTTCGACCACCAGCGCCCGTTGTCCAAAGGCTTCATGGGTGAGAGAGACAATAGACTCGACCATATAGTCAACGAAATGAATCCCTTCAATCGGTTCCCGGAAACGGGCCAGCGCCCTCTCCTGGTCTTGTAAGATAATCGCCTGAATCAAGGCTTCTTTGGAGATGAAATGGTGATAGAGTGTCCCGGGACTAATGGCGCAAGATTTACAGATGGCTTTCATCGAGGCACTGTGAAATCCATTTTCTGAAAAAATCTCTCTGGCAGCATTGAGGATCCGGGTCCGTGTCGGTTGTGCTTCAGTCTGCATGTTATCCATCATTAAACCATTATAGTTAGCGTGAATAACTAGTTTACCGCGTTGTCAGGTGAGCGCCTATCATTGCTGTTGAATAGTGCGAAGGCACACTCTATTCGTATACTTTTCACCCAGCTATTGGTTAACCAATAGCCGTGATTTGGCTGCCAGTTGTTTCGCAGAGACGTTGATGAATTACACACGCTATCCCGGTAAACAACACATACGGCTGTTTACCGATTCGTTAGTGTATTAATTGAGCTCCTGTACCCCACCACCGGAGACGGTGAGAATTTGTCCGCTTACCCAGCTGGCTGCAGGCGAGCAAAGGAACAGCGCCGCGTTAGCAATATCTTGCGGTTGGCCCAGACGTCTGATCGGCGTGTGCTGTAACATTTTTTGTTCAATTTCTGGTGTAATAACGGATTTCAGGGCATCGGTTAATATTGCCCCCGGCGCAATGCCATTCACCCGAATATTTTTTTCACCCAGGTCAAACGCCATATTTCTGACCAGATGACTGGCCGCAGCTTTAGATGATGCATAAGAAGTCATGTTTATATTTTTATTTTCTGCCGCCATAGAAGTGATGGTCAGAATAACGCCACCGCCATTTTTTTCCATTTCTGGCGCAACAAGTTGTGACAGATGGAAAAAAGAAAACACATTCAGTTCATAAGCACGGCGAAAATCCGCCATTGGCATATCAAACGGTTTAGGACCACCGCCACCGGCGTTGTTAACCAGAATATCAACTTTACCCAGCTTACTGACGGCAAAGTCTGCCAGTGCAGAGAGTTCCTGTTCGGAAGTAATATCACAACGGCAGGCAAATGCCTGACCACCCAGTTGTTGAATTTCATCTACAACATGGTTAGCTGCGTCGGCGTTAATATCACTGACCACCACAGATGCGCCAGCTGTCGCGAATGTAATGGCAATTTCTTTACCAATACCTGCACCGGCACCTGTGATGATGGCACATTTTCCGTCGAGTCTCAGGTTGTCAGAATTAAACACATAAACCTCCTGTGAACTTCAGTAAAAATAAAAGGCACCGCCTGTGTGCCACATTTTTTATCATTAACCTTGAGGAAAGGACACTACCAGGTATAGCAGATAAAGAGAGGATTATTTCGCCGCAATGAGCCGGGCGGGAATAATAAGATTACGTGAATGCATCTCTTCATGGGTGATTTTTTGCATCATGCGATCCGCAAGTGTGGTACCAAGTTCCCGCGCTGGCGTGCTGGCCCAGGTAACAGGTATATCATCAAGTGTGGTTGGTGTCGCATCGGTAAATGCCGCCAGCGAAACCTGTTGCTCAAAGTAACGATCGACTCCGCTTTCCCCGCTTTGCCGCCCTGCTTTCAGCAAACCAAACCATGCCCCCATCGCAATAGTTTCGTTATAGCAAACCACGGCACTGATGGTCGGGTTATGACGTAAAAGCGCCGTGATAGCTTCCGCGGCTTGCTTCTGGCTGGAAGTGCACTCCAGCACCCAATCACTGTGAAACGGCAGGCCAAATTTTAGTAGAGTTGCACAATAGCCCCCCACCCGTTCTGCCCGGGTTAATGAGGAACTTTGCCCTCCCAGCCAGGCGATACGCTGATGCCCATTGCGAATGAGATGCTCCGTCAACAACTGTGCAGCCTGCATGTTATCCGGGCGAACCGTATCAACATCATCAAGATAACTGGCACGGGAAGCGAAAATCACCGGGATAGCTTTTTCTTCTGCCATCCGTCGCAGGTCATCGCTGCTTCCTGCAGCCCCGGCAATTACCACACCATCGACCCCCTGATTCAGTAACAGTGAAAACCGCTGTGCCAACTGCTCGCCGTCTTTACCGCCGTGAAGCAAAAAAACCATCCGTCCCTGCGCTTCCAGAGCTTCCGTCAATCCGGCCGTTAATTCGGCGTAAAACGGCGCAGATAAATCACGGACGATCAAACCAATGACGCCGCTTTGCCCGCCGCGCAGCGCCGACGCCTGACGATTGCGCACAAATCCCAGCTCTTCAATGGCGGCGTTAACGCGTTCTCCTGTGGCGGTAGAGATTCGCCCTTTGCCACTTAGCACCAGCGAAACGGTACTTACCGACACGCCCGCAGCCAGCGCAACATCATGAATGGTTATTTTTTTGGCGGTAGCCATGCAGATGACCTACTCCCTGATTATGTGACAGATAAAACGTTTTACCTTTTATTTATCTTATACCCGCTATTATCGTTGCGTAATGTGATTTATGCCTCACTAAAATTTGATAAAACGTTTTATCTTCTCGCGCAATTTACTGAATCCAGATTGTTCTCTACGAGGAGTCGTTTTATGACGGCGAAAACAGCACCGAAAGTCACGCTGTGGGAGTTCTTCCAGCAGCTAGGCAAAACCTTCATGTTACCCGTGGCATTATTGTCGTTCTGCGGCATTATGCTCGGCATTGGTAGTTCTCTTAGCAGCCATGATGTCATCACCCTAATCCCGGTCCTGGGCAACCCCGTGTTGCAGGCTATCTTTACCTGGATGAGTAAGATTGGCTCGTTTGCTTTTAGTTTCCTGCCAGTCATGTTCTGTATCGCCATCCCGCTGGGCCTGGCACGCGAAAACAAAGGCGTAGCGGCATTCGCTGGCTTCGTCGGTTATGCGGTAATGAACCTCGCGGTAAACTTCTGGTTGACCAACAAAGGCATTCTGCCAACCACTGACGCCGCCGTTCTGAAAGCCAATAACATACAGAGCATTCTTGGGATCCAGTCGATCGATACCGGGATCCTCGGTGCGGTGATCGCCGGTATTATCGTCTGGATGCTGCATGAGCGATTCCATAATATCCGCCTGCCGGATGCGCTGGCATTCTTCGGCGGTACGCGCTTCGTACCAATCATCTCATCGCTGGTGATGGGCCTTGTCGGTCTGGTGATTCCATTAGTCTGGCCGATTTTCGCCATGGGTATTAGCGGCTTAGGCCATATGATCAACAGCGCGGGTGATTTCGGACCGATGCTGTTTGGTACCGGTGAACGTCTGCTGTTGCCGTTTGGTCTGCATCACATTCTGGTGGCATTAATTCGCTTTACCGACGCAGGCGGCACGCAGGAAGTCTGCGGTCAAACCGTCAGCGGCGCACTGACCATCTTCCAGGCGCAATTGAGTTGCCCGACCACTCACGGTTTTTCTGAAAGCGCCACGCGTTTCCTTTCGCAAGGTAAAATGCCTGCGTTTCTCGGCGGTCTGCCAGGTGCAGCGTTAGCTATGTATCACTGCGCGCGCCCGGAAAATCGCCATAAAATTAAAGGTCTGCTGATTTCTGGCCTGATCGCCTGCGTCGTTGGCGGCACTACCGAACCGCTGGAATTCCTGTTCCTGTTCGTAGCGCCAGTTCTGTATGTCATCCACGCGCTGTTAACCGGCCTCGGCTTCACCGTCATGTCTGTGCTCGGCGTCACCATCGGTAATACCGACGGCAATATCATCGACTTCGTGGTGTTCGGTATTTTGCATGGTCTGTCAACCAAGTGGTACATGGTGCCAGTGGTAGCGGCAATCTGGTTTGTCGTTTACTACGTCATCTTCCGTTTCGCTATCACCCGCTTCAATCTGAAAACCCCGGGGCGCGATAGCGAAGTTGCCAGCTCAATCGAAAAAGCCGTTGCCGGTGCGCCGGGTAAATCAGGTTACAACGTTCTGGCAATCCTCGAAGCCTTAGGCGGTGCCGACAATATTGTCAGCCTCGATAACTGCATTACCCGTCTGCGTTTGTCTGTGAAAGATATGTCGCTTGTTAATGTGCAGGCACTGAAGGACAATCGGGCAATTGGCGTAGTACAACTTAATCAACATAACCTGCAGGTTGTTATCGGGCCACAAGTTCAGTCAGTAAAAGATGAAATGGCCGGTCTGATGCATACTGTCCAGGCATAAGGATAAGATATGTTCGATTTTTCAAAGGTCGTGGATCGTCATGGCACATGGTGTACGCAGTGGGATTATGTCGCTGACCGTTTCGGCACTGCTGACCTGTTACCGTTCACGATTTCAGACATGGATTTTGCCACTGCCCCCTGCATTATCGAGGCGCTGAATCAGCGCCTGATGCACGGCGTGTTTGGCTACAGCCGCTGGAAAAACGATGAGTTTCTCGCGGCTATTGCCCACTGGTTTTTCACCCAGCATTACACCGCCATTGATACGCAGTCGGTGGTGTATGGCCCTTCTGTTATCTACATTGTCTCGGAACTGATTCGTCAGTGGTCTGAAAAAGGTGAAGGCGTGGTGATCCACACACCCGCCTATGACGCATTTTACAAGGCCATTGAAGGTAACCAGCGCACAGTAATGCCCGTCGCTTTAGAGAAGCGGGCTGACGGCTGGTTTTGCGATATGGGCAAGCTGGAAGCCGTGTTGGCGAAACCAGAATGTAAAATTATGCTCCTGTGTAGCCCACAGAATCCTACCGGGAAAGTGTGGACGTGCGATGAACTGGAGATCATGGCTGACCTGTGCGAGCGTCATGGTGTGCGGGTTATTTCCGATGAAATCCATATGGATATGGTTTGGGGCGAGCAGCCGCATATTCCCTGGAGTAATGTGGCGCGCGGAGACTGGGCGTTGCTGACGTCGGGATCGAAAAGTTTCAATATTCCCGCGCTGACCGGTGCTTATGGGATTATAGAAAATAGCAGCAGCCGTGATGCCTATTTATCGGCACTGAAAGGACGTGATGGCCTTTCTTCCCCTTCGGTACTGGCGTTAACTGCCCATATCGCCGCCTATCAGCAAGGTGCACCGTGGCTGGATGCCTTACGCGTCTATCTGAAAGATAACCTGACGTATATCGCAGATAAAATGAACGCCGCGTTTCCTGAACTCAACTGGCAGATCCCGCAATCCACTTATCTGGCCTGGCTTGATTTACGTCCGTTGAATATTGACGACAACGCGTTGCAAAAAGCGCTTATCGAGCAAGAGAAGGTCGCGATCATGCCGGGGTATACCTACGGTGAAGAAGGTCGTGGTTTTGTCCGTCTCAATGCCGGGTGCCCGCGTTCGAAACTGGAAAAAGGTGTTGCTGGATTAATTAACGCCATCCGCGCTGTTCGTTAACCCCAATTGCGCAACGTAAAAAATCGTTGCGCAATCGTGGATTTTTACCCTGCTTTGTTTTTATAATGGTCCGCACTTTTATATCCAGAAAAAGAGTGCGACCATGATTGATACCACCCTGCCATTAACTGATATCCATCGCCACCTTGATGGCAACATTCGTCCCCAGACCATTCTTGAACTTGGCCGCCAGTATAATATCTCGCTTCCTGCACAATCCCTGGAAACACTGATTCCCCACGTTCAGGTCATTGCCAACGAACCCGATCTTGTGAGCTTTCTGACCAAACTTGACTGGGGTGTTAAAGTTCTCGCCTCTCTTGATGCCTGCCGCCGCGTAGCATTTGAAAACATTGAAGATGCAGCCCGTAACGGCCTGCACTATGTCGAGCTGCGTTTTTCACCAGGCTACATGGCAATGGCACATAAGCTGCCTGTAGCGGGTGTTGTCGAAGCGGTGATCGATGGCGTACGTGAAGGTTGCCGCACCTTTGGTGTGCAGGCGAAGCTTATCGGCATTATGAGCCGAACCTTCGGCGAAGCCGCCTGTCAGCAAGAGCTGGAGGCCTTTTTAGCCCACCGTGACCAGATTACCGCACTTGATTTAGCCGGTGATGAACTTGGTTTCCCGGGAAGTCTGTTCCTTTCTCACTTCAACCTTGCGCGTGATGCGGGCTGGCATATTACCGTCCATGCAGGCGAAGCTGCCGGGCCGGAAAGCATCTGGCAGGCGATTCGTGAACTGGGTGCGGAGCGTATTGGACATGGCGTAAAAGCCATTGAAGATCGGGCGCTGATGGATTTTCTCGCCGAGCAACAAATTGGTATTGAATCCTGTCTGACCTCCAATATTCAGACCAGCACCGTAGCAGAGCTGGCTGCACATCCGCTGAAAACGTTCCTTGAGCATGGCATTCGTGCCAGCATTAACACTGACGATCCCGGCGTACAGGGAGTGGATATCATTCACGAATATACCGTTGCCGCGCCGGCTGCTGGGTTATCCCGCGAGCAAATCCGCCAGGCGCAGATTAATGGTCTGGAAATGGCTTTCCTCAGCGCAGAGGAAAAACGCGCACTGCGAGAAAAAGTCGCCGCGAAGTAACAAAAATGGATGGTGCTAATTGCACCATCCTCTTTTCACGCAAGGCACAGCGTCGCGCGATGTTTGGCGGATTCGATGCCCAGCTCAATCAACTCCATTACCTGAATTGCCTGACTTGCCGGAACCGGATTTTCACCATCGCCATTTAACGCATCACGAATAGCCGCATAGTAAGCCGGATAATTCCCCGGCACTGTCAACAGCGTTTCTTCGACACGTTCCTCACCTTCCACGCGGGTAAGTACGCCATCACGCATATCGTAGCCCCAGTCTTCCTGCGGCAGACGCTCGCCATTTTTCAGACGTTCTTCCTGTGGATCGAGGCCATATTTCACATAACTGCCTCGGGATCCATGCACGATATAACGTGCTGACTCAGCGGCTGCCAGCATGGTGCCGTGTAAAATGACTCGCCGCTGCGGATAGGACAAGATGGCGTGGAAATAATCAGTCGACTGCGCTCCGGGCCGTAACTGTGCCAAATCTACCGTCATGCTAACCGGTAAACCAAATAGCGTAATGGCCTGATCAAGAAGATGCGGTGCTAAATCGTACCAGATACCGCTGCCAGGGCCGCCCTGTTCACGCCAACGATCGCGCACCTGCGGACGGAAGCGGTCAAAATGAGACTCAAAGTAAGCAACTTCACCCAGTACGCCTTCCGCGAGCAAACCTTTTAGCGTCAGGAAATCGCTATCCCAGCGACGGTTATGGAATACAGACAGCACACGCCCCAGGCTTTTTGCCAGCGCTTCCAGCTCTCGCGCTTGTGACAGTGTCACGGTAAAGGGTTTATCAACGACCACATGTTTACCCGCCTCAAACGCCGCTTTGGCTAACGGGAAATGGGTATCGTTGGGTGTAGGGATGACAATCAGGTCTATGTTGGGATCGTTAAACAGATGCTTCGGCTCAGAGACAACCGTAACCGTTGGCCAGTCGGCTTTTACTTTTGTTTCATCGCTGCTGGATATTACCGCCAGTTCCAGCCCGGGCGTGCCCGCAATCAGGGGCGCATGGAAGGTTTTGCTCGCATAACCATACCCAATCAACCCAACACGGATGTTGTCGCTCATGTCATTGCCTCTCATTGAAGTATGATGGCTATTTGACACTATCCTTTACCCTCGCTCAACAGTTTAATAACCTGCCAGCAATAAGGGATGTTGTTTAACTTAAGTCAAAAAAATAGCGAATTTTCCAACGACAAAAGCTAAATATCGCAAAAACCTCAGTAAAAATCTTGCTGGAGCTATTATTGCTAAGTAACATTTACCCCCTGAAGTTAATGGATCAATCAACAGAGATGTGGGCTGTAATGAATCGTCTTATTGAATTAACAGGTTGGATCGTTCTTGTCGTTTCAGTCATTCTTCTTGGCGTGGCGAGTCACATTGACAACTATCAGCCACCTGAACAGAGTACTACGGTACAACACAAGTAAGCTCTGCGCTTGTAGAGCGACATGCTGCCCGTCCGGGTGCATGTTTTCACTTGTCGGATATTAAACCAGGAATTTATTATCTTGTTCGATGTTGTTGGTGATTGTCAGGGATAGTAAATCGCGTTACTCTTTTCAGAGCAGTTTTTCATCCCTGAATATTTGCCATCAGCGCATTCTTATTATTGTAATAATACAAACGTTCACTTTTGGTGAAATTTTATCATCACTAATAATACCTACCCCTTTGGTATTAATTATTTTATGGATCTTTTATGACTGTTCAGGACTACTTATTAAAATTTCGCAAAATCAGTTCACTCGAAAGTCTGGAAAAACTTTACGACCATCTTAATTACACCCTGACGGACGATCAGGAACTGATCAATATGTATCGTGCTGCCGATCACCGTCGCGCAGAGCTGGTTTCTGGCGGGCGTTTGTTTGACCTCGGCCAGGTACCGAAGTCCGTCTGGCACTATGTCCAATAAAGAAAGTAGCGATCGGTTATAAAAGCCTTATAATAACGCCCCTAAAATTAGATTTGCCTGTTTGCGTCGCTATTCTGGAGAACCTATGACCACCACAACGCCACAACGTATTGGAGGCTGGTTGCTTGGCCCATTGGCCTGGCTTTTAGTCGCTCTGTTAAGTACGACGCTGGCGTTGTTGCTGTATACCGCTGCGTTATCTTCTCCGCAAACATTTCAAACGCTCGGCGAACAAGCACTGACGACACAAATCTTATGGGGCGTTTCTTTTATTACCGCTATCGCCATGTGGTATTACACACTGTGGTTGACCATCGCTTTCTTTAAACGTCGGCGTTGTGTTCCTAAACACTATATTATCTGGCTGCTTATTTCCGTATTGCTGGCAGTAAAAGCGTTCGCTTTTTCACCCGTGGAAGATGGCATAGCCGTTCGCCAGTTACTGTTTACTTTGTTGGCAACCGCATTGATCGTCCCCTATTTTAAACGCTCGTCGCGGGTGAAAGCGACGTTTGTGAATCCGTAATAACCTTACAGTTAACCTGTTGTCGCCTGCTCTGGATTAACGGATAATAGGCGGCTTTTTTATTTCAGGCCGAAAAATGACTGACTACCTGTTACTGTTTGTCGGAACTGTACTGGTCAATAACTTTGTACTGGTCAAGTTTCTCGGTCTCTGTCCGTTTATGGGGGTTTCCAAAAAGCTGGAAACCGCGATGGGCATGGGGCTGGCTACAACGTTTGTGATGACGCTGGCGTCTATTTGCGCCTGGCTTATCGATACGTGGATTTTGATCCCGCTTAATCTGATTTACCTGCGCACCCTGGCGTTTATTCTGGTGATTGCTGTGGTTGTGCAGTTCACCGAGATGGTGGTACGCAAAACCAGCCCGGTGCTTTACCGTCTGCTGGGGATTTTTTTGCCGCTTATCACCACCAACTGTGCAGTGCTCGGCGTGGCGTTGCTGAATATCAATCTCGGGCACAATTTCTTGCAGTCGGCGCTGTACGGTTTTTCCGCCGCTGTCGGTTTCTCGCTGGTGATGGTGCTCTTCGCCGCCATCCGCGAACGCCTTGCTGTGGCTGATGTCCCGGCACCTTTTCGCGGTAATGCCATTGCGTTAATTACCGCAGGTCTTATGTCTCTGGCCTTTATGGGCTTTAGTGGTTTGGTGAAGTTGTAATGAATGCTATCTGGATTGCCGTTGCCGCCGTGAGCCTGCTGGGCCTGGCGTTTGGCGCCATTCTGGGTTATGCCTCCCGCCGTTTTGCGGTGGAAGACGATCCGGTCGTTGAGAAAATTGACGAAATCTTACCGCAGAGCCAGTGTGGTCAGTGCGGTTATCCCGGCTGTCGCCCCTACGCGGAAGCCATCAGCTGTAACGGTGAAAAAATTAACCGCTGCGCCCCAGGTGGCGAAGCTGTGATGCTAAAAATTGCTGAGTTGCTTAATGTCGAGCCACAGCCGCTGGATGGCGAAGCGCAAGAGCTAACGCCTGCGCGGATGGTGGCGGTTATTGATGAAAATAACTGTATTGGCTGCACTAAATGTATTCAGGCGTGTCCGGTAGACGCCATCGTTGGCGCTACCCGCGCCATGCATACGGTAATGAGTGATCTCTGTACGGGCTGCAATTTATGTGTTGATCCGTGCCCGACGCACTGCATCTCGTTGCAACCGGTTGCAGAAACACCTGACTCCTGGAAATGGGATCTGAACACGATTCCCGTGCGTATCATTCCCGTGGAACACCATGCTTAAGTTATTCTCTGCATTCAGAAAAAATAAAATCTGGGATTTCAACGGCGGCATCCATCCACCGGAGATGAAAACCCAGTCCAACGGTACGCCCCTGCGCCAGGTACCCCTGGCGCAGCGTTTTGTCATACCACTGAAACAACATATTGGCGCTGAAGGTGAGTTGTGCGTTAGCGTCGGCGATAAAGTACTGCGCGGCCAGCCGCTTACCCGTGGACGCGGCAAAATGCTGCCAGTTCACGCGCCCACCTCGGGTACCGTTACGGCTATTGCGCCCCACTCTACGGCTCATCCTTCAGCTTTAGCTGAATTAAGCGTGATTATTGATGCCGATGGCGAAGACTGCTGGATCCCGCGCGACGGCTGGGACGATTATCGCTCTCGCAGTCGCGAAGAGTTAATCGAGCGCATTCATCAGTTTGGTGTTGCCGGGCTGGGCGGTGCCGGATTCCCGACAGGCGTTAAATTACAGGGTGGTGCAGATAAGATTGAAACGTTGATTATCAACGCTGCTGAGTGCGAGCCGTACATTACCGCCGATGACCGTTTGATGCAGGATTGCGCGGCTCAGGTCGTAGAGGGTATTCGCATTCTTGCGCATATTCTGCAGCCACGCGAAATTCTTGTCGGCATTGAAGATAACAAACCGCAGGCGATTTCCATGCTGCGCGCGGTGCTGGCGGACTCTCACGATATTTCTCTGCGGGTGATTCCAACCAAATATCCTTCTGGCGGTGCTAAACAATTAACCTACATTCTGACCGGGAAGCAGGTTCCACATGGCGGGCGTTCATCCGATATCGGCGTATTAATGCAAAACGTCGGCACTGCTTATGCAGTGAAACGTGCCGTTATTGATGGCGAGCCGATTACCGAGCGTGTCGTAACCCTGACTGGCGAAGCAATCGCTCGCCCGGGCAACGTCTGGGCACGGCTGGGGACGCCCGTGCGTCATTTATTGAATGACGCCGGATTCTGCCCCTCTGCCGATCAAATGGTGATTATGGGCGGCCCGTTAATGGGCTTTACCTTGCCATGGCTGGATGTCCCGGTCGTAAAGATTACCAACTGTCTGTTGGCTCCCTCTGCCAATGAGCTTGGCGAACCACAGGAAGAACAAAATTGCATCCGTTGTAGTGCCTGTGCTGACGCCTGCCCTGCGGATCTTTTGCCGCAACAGTTGTACTGGTTCAGCAAAGGTCAGCAACACGATAAAGCCACCACGCATAACATTGCCGACTGCATTGAATGTGGGGCTTGCGCGTGGGTTTGCCCGAGCAATATTCCCCTGGTGCAATATTTCCGTCAGGAAAAAGCTGAAATTGCGGCTATTCGTCAGGAAGAAAAGCGCGCCGCAGAAGCCAAAGCGCGTTTCGAAGCGCGCCAGGCTCGTCTGGAGCGCGAAAAAGCGGCTCGCCTTGAACGACATAAGAGCGCAGCCGTTCAACCTGCAGCCAAAGATAAAGATGCGATTGCTGCCGCTCTGGCGCGGGTGAAAGAGAAACAGGCCCAGGCTACACAGCCTATTGTGATTAAAGCGGGCGAACGCCCGGATAACAGTGCAATTATTGCAGCACGGGAAGCCCGTAAAGCGCAAGCCAGAGCGAAACAGGCAGAACTGCAGCAAACTAACGACGCAGCAACCGTTGCTGATCCACGTAAAACTGCCGTTGAAGCAGCTATCGCCCGTGCCAAAGCACGCAAGCTGGAACAGCAACAGGCTAATGCCGAGCCAGAACAACAGGTCGATCCGCGCAAAGCCGCCGTCGAAGCCGCTATTGCCCGCGCCAAAGCGCGCAAGCTGGAACAGCAACAGGCTAATGCGGAACCAGAAGAACAGGTTGACCCGCGCAAAGCCGCCGTCGAAGCCGCTATTGCCCGAGCCAAAGCACGCAAGCTGGAACAGCAACAGGCTAATGCGGAACCAGACGAAACGGTCGATCCGCGCAAAGCCGCCGTCGAAGCCGCTATTGCCCGTGCCAAAGCACGCAAGCTGGAGCAGCAACAGGCTAATGCCGAGCCAGAAGAACAGGTTGACCCGCGCAAAGCCGCCGTCGAAGCCGCTATTGCCCGTGCCAAAGCACGCAAGCTGGAACAGCAGCAGGCTAATGCGGAGGCACAAGAACCTGTCGATCCGCGCAAAGCGGCAGTTGCCGCGGCTATTGCCCGCGTTCAGGCCAAAAAAGCCGCCCAGCAAAAGGTTGTAAACGAGGACTAAATGGTATTCAGAATAGCTAGCTCCCCTTATACCCATAACCAGCGCCAAACATCGCGCATTATGCTGTTGGTGTTGCTCGCAGCCGTGCCAGGAATCGCAGCGCAACTGTGGTTTTTTGGTTGGGGTACTCTCGTTCAGATCCTGTTGGCGTCGGTCAGTGCTCTGTTAGCCGAAGCTCTCGTACTCAAACTACGCAAGCAGTCAGTAGCCGCAACGTTGAGAGATAACTCAGCATTGCTGACAGGTTTATTGCTGGCGGTAAGTATTCCCCCTCTCGCGCCATGGTGGATGGTCGTACTGGGTACGGTGTTTGCGGTGATCATCGCTAAACAGTTGTATGGCGGTCTGGGGCAAAACCCGTTTAATCCGGCAATGATTGGTTATGTGGTCTTACTGATCTCCTTCCCGGTGCAGATGACCAGCTGGTTACCGCCGCATGACATTGCGGTCAACATTCCTGGTTTTATCGACGCCATACAGGTTATTTTCAGCGGTCATACCGCCAGTGGTGGTGATATGAACACGCTACGCTTAGGTATTGATGGCATTAGTCAGGCGACACCGCTGGATACATTTAAAACCTCTGTCCGCGCAGGTCATTCGGTTGAACAGATTATGCAATATCCGATCTACAGCGGTATTCTGGCGGGCGCTGGTTGGCAATGGGTAAATCTCGCCTGGCTGGCTGGCGGCGTGTGGTTGCTATGGCAGAAAGCGATTCGCTGGCATATTCCCCTCAGCTTCTTAGTAACGCTGGCGTTATGCGCAACGTTGGGCTGGTTGTTCTCACCAGAAACACTGGCAGCACCGCAAATTCATCTGCTGTCTGGTGCGACTATGCTCGGCGCATTCTTTATTTTGACTGACCCGGTTACTGCTTCTACGACCAATCGTGGTCGTCTTATTTTCGGCGCGCTGGCGGGTTTATTAGTCTGGTTGATCCGCAGTTTCGGCGGCTATCCTGACGGCGTGGCTTTTGCCGTCCTGCTGGCGAACATCACGGTTCCTCTGATCGATTACTACACGCGTCCGCGCGTCTACGGCCATCGCAAAGGGTAAACCATGCTGAAAACTATCCGAAAACACGGCATTACGTTGGCGCTATTTGCAGCGGGTTCAACAGGGTTAACTGCGGCCATCAACCAGATGACCAAAACGACAATTGCTGAACAGGCCAGTCTGCAACAAAAGGCGTTATTTGATCAGGTGCTGCCAGCCGAACGCTATAACAATGCGCTGGCACAGAGTTGCTATCTGGTAACTGCGCCAGAGTTAGGTAAAGGTGAGCATCGGGTTTACATCGCCAAACAGGATGACAAACCGGTAGCCGCCGTTCTGGAAGCAACCGCGCCAGATGGCTATTCTGGTGCGATTCAGCTGCTGGTGGGAGCCGATTTTAACGGCACGGTACTAGGCACGCGCGTGACAGAGCACCACGAAACGCCAGGGCTTGGCGATAAAATCGAACTGCGCCTTTCTGACTGGATCACCCATTTTGCGGGTAAAAAAATCAGTGGTGCGGATGATGCGCACTGGGCGGTGAAGAAAGATGGTGGTAATTTCGACCAGTTCACCGGCGCGACGATTACTCCGCGCGCGGTGGTAAATGCGGTAAAACGCGCCGGATTGTACGCTCAGACGTTACCGGCACAACTTTCTCAACTTCCTGCCTGTGGAGAATAAAGCGTGAGCGAAATTAAAGACGTTATTGTTCAGGGGTTGTGGAAAAACAACTCTGCGCTGGTCCAGTTGCTCGGCCTTTGTCCGCTGCTGGCGGTCACGTCCACTGCCACCAACGCCCTGGGTTTAGGACTTGCGACTACGCTGGTACTGACGCTGACCAACCTGACCATTTCGACGCTGCGTCACTGGACGCCAGCCGAGATCCGCATTCCCATTTACGTGATGATCATCGCCTCGGTGGTCAGCGCTGTACAGATGCTGATCAACGCCTACGCCTTTGGCCTGTATCAATCATTAGGGATTTTTATTCCGCTGATTGTCACTAACTGTATCGTTGTGGGCCGCGCTGAAGCCTTCGCCGCCAAAAAAGGTCCGGCGCTTTCGGCACTGGACGGCTTTTCAATTGGTATGGGCGCAACCTGCGCCATGTTCGTGCTGGGTTCACTACGCGAAATAATCGGCAATGGCACGTTGTTTGACGGTGCAGATGCGCTGTTAGGTAGCTGGGCAAAAGTATTACGCGTGGAAATTTTCCACACCGACTCCCCTTTCCTGCTGGCGATGCTGCCACCAGGTGCATTTATTGGCCTGGGACTGATGCTGGCAGGAAAATACCTGATTGATGAAAGAATGAAAAAGCGCCGTACTGAAGCAGCTGCCGAACGTGCATTGCCAAACGGTGAAACAGGGAATGTCTGATGAACAAAGCAAAACGCCTGGAGATCCTCACTCGCCTGCGTGAGAACAATCCTCATCCCACCACCGAGCTTAATTTCAGTTCGCCTTTTGAATTGCTGATTGCCGTACTGCTTTCCGCTCAGGCGACCGATGTCAGTGTTAATAAGGCGACGGCGAAACTCTACCCGGTGGCTAATACACCTGCAGCGATGCTTGAACTGGGCGTCGAAGGGGTGAAAACCTATATCAAAACCATTGGTCTTTATAACAGCAAAGCAGAAAATATCATCAAAACCTGCCGTATCTTACTGGAACAGCATAATGGCGAGGTTCCGGAAGATCGTGCTGCGCTTGAAGCCCTGCCTGGTGTAGGTCGTAAAACAGCCAACGTCGTATTAAACACTGCATTCGGCTGGCCGACTATTGCTGTCGACACGCACATTTTCCGCGTTTGTAATCGTACTCAATTTGCGCCGGGGAAAAACGTCGAACAGGTAGAAGAAAAGCTACTGAAAGTGGTTCCGGCAGAGTTTAAAGTCGACTGCCACCATTGGTTGATCCTGCACGGGCGTTATACCTGTATTGCCCGCAAGCCTCGCTGTGGCTCTTGTATTATTGAAGATCTTTGTGAATACAAAGAGAAAGTTGACATCTGAAGAAAAGGGGTAACACCGATTATCCCATTCATAACCTTTCTTTATCCTCTTTTAAAACATCTTTTTAACGTCAATGATGCCATTGCTTAGCGTTATCATCAGGTAATCCGTTTGCGGATAACCAAAAATGCAGGTTAATTGTTTTTTTAATAGCGAAATTTTCTATTCATTCGTGATCAAGATCACGATGCTGTGGCAATGTAAAAACATTGCAAGAACTAGGTTAAAATCATTTAAATTTACACACGCAACAAATATTGACCTACAAAACATTACACTGGCTATTTTTCAGAAACTGGACTATCTCACTAGGAAAAACGCTAAATAGCAGAACATATCGCCGTTAAGCCATCATCCCCCTCTCAGGGTAGTGAAAAAATCTGCCGTTACGTTTTTTGAAAAATTTAACGCTGGATAACATTTCCCGGAATGGTTGAATTCCCCGCCTCAGTTATATGTAACAGATTATTACAAAGGACTTGTCTGAAAGTGCAAGATAGTGAACATTACCTGCCGTTTCCCCTCCCACTATAACAATTGCGCGTATGTTTTTTAGGCATAACGCGAGAAAGCACCCCCGTTAATATGGGATGTAAAAAAAGAGGTAAAAGTGTCCACTGCAAACCAAAAACCAACTGAAAGCGTCAGTTTGAACGCTTTCAAACAACCGAAGGCGTTCTATCTCATCTTCTCGATTGAGTTATGGGAACGTTTTGGTTATTACGGCCTACAAGGAATTATGGCTGTTTACCTGGTTAAACAACTGGGTATGTCTGAAGCGGATTCAATCACCCTTTTCTCTTCCTTTAGTGCCCTGGTTTATGGTCTGGTCGCTATCGGCGGCTGGTTAGGTGACAAGGTACTGGGTACTAAACGCGTAATTATGCTTGGCGCTATTGTGCTGGCGATTGGTTATGCTCTGGTTGCCTGGTCTGGTCACGACGCCGGTATCGTTTATATGGGTATGGCGGCTATTGCGGTCGGTAACGGCCTGTTTAAAGCTAACCCGTCTTCTCTGCTTTCTACATGCTATGAGAAAAACGACCCGCGTCTGGACGGTGCATTCACCATGTACTACATGTCCGTCAACATCGGCTCTTTCTTCTCTATGATCGCCACCCCGTGGCTGGCCGCGAAATACGGCTGGAGTGTTGCGTTTGCGTTGAGCGTTGTAGGCCTGCTGATCACTATCGTTAACTTCGCCTTCTGCCAACGCTGGGTTAAGCAGTACGGTTCAAAACCAGACTTCGAGCCTATCAACTACCGTAACCTGCTGCTGACCATTATTGGTGTTGTGGCACTGATCGCTATCGCCACCTGGCTGCTGCACAATCAGGAAGTTGCGCGTATGGCGCTGGGCGTTGTTGCCTTTGGTATCGTGGTTATCTTCGGTAAAGAAGCCTTCGCGATGAAAGGTGCTGCGCGTCGTAAAATGATCGTTGCCTTCATCCTGATGCTCGAAGCCATTATCTTCTTCGTGCTGTACAGCCAGATGCCAACGTCACTGAACTTCTTTGCGATTCGTAACGTTGAACACACCATTCTGGGCCTGGCCGTAGAACCTGAGCAGTATCAGGCACTGAACCCGTTCTGGATCATCATTGGTAGCCCGATTCTGGCCGCTATCTATAACAAGATGGGCGATACCCTGCCGATGCCAACTAAGTTTGCAATCGGTATGGTGATGTGTTCTGGTGCGTTCCTGATTCTGCCGCTGGGTGCAAAATTCGCGTCTGACGCAGGTATCGTGTCTGTAAGCTGGCTGGTCGCAAGCTATGGCCTGCAGAGTATCGGGGAACTTATGATCTCTGGTCTGGGTCTGGCAATGGTTGCTCAACTCGTTCCGCAGCGTCTGATGGGCTTCATTATGGGTAGCTGGTTCCTGACCACTGCCGGTGCAAACCTGATTGGTGGTTATGTTGCGGGTATGATGGCTGTGCCGGATAACGTTACCGATCCACTGATGTCACTGGAAGTCTATGGTCGCGTATTCTTGCAGATTGGTGTCGCTACTGCCGTTATTGCAGTACTGATGCTGCTGACCGCGCCGAAACTGCACCGCATGACGCAGGATGACGCTGCAGACAAAGCGGCGAAAGCTGCTGTAGCGTAAAATTCAGGGAAACTCTTTTACAAGCCGCTAACTTTTCGTTAGCGGCTTTTTTTTTGTTCAGCAACGCACTACCATACTTTAAACCACAGACAAAAGGAGTTACCGATGAAATTGTTCTACAAACCGGGCGCCTGCTCTCTCGCTTCCCATATCACCCTGCGTGAGAGCGGAAAGGATTTTACGCTCGTCAGTGTGGATTTAATGAAAAAACGTCTCGAAAACGGTGACGATTACTTTGCCGTTAACCCTAAGGGACAGGTACCTGCATTGCTGCTGGACGATGGTACTTTGCTGACGGAAGGCGTAGCGATTATGCAGTATCTTGCCGACAGCGTCCCCGACCGCCAGTTGCTGGCACCGGTAAACAGTATTTCCCGCTATAAAACCATCGAATGGCTGAATTATATCGCCACCGAGCTGCATAAAGGTTTCACACCTCTGTTTCGCCCTGATACACCGGAAGAGTACAAACCGACAGTTCGCGCGCAGCTGGAGAAGAAGCTGCAATATGTGAACGAGGCACTGAAGGATGAGCACTGGATCTGCGGGCAACGATTCACAATTGCTGATGCCTATCTGTTTACGGTTCTGCGCTGGGCATACGCGGTGAAACTGAATCTGGAAGGGTTAGAGCACATTGCGGCATTTATGCAACGTATGGCTGAACGTCCGGAAGTACAAGACGCGCTGTCAGCGGAAGGCTTAAAGTAATAGCCATCGGCCCACAGGTCGTTGTGGGCCGAAATGAGATATTTCAGAGCTTTGTTGCGCTGAAATAATGTTCTGGTTTGGCAATACGATCCTGAGCAGCAACCACTTGCAGCTCATATTCCTGCATTGCTTTGGTGGTCACCATGATTTCGTATACTGCAGCGGTCACATGTTCCAGGGCCTCCTGCAGCGTTGCCCCCTGAAGCAGTTTCACCAGCAGTAAACCGCTCGTCACATCACCAACACCTACCGGCTGGCGCATACCAAAATCCACCAGCGGACGGCTGATATGCCAGGCTTCATCGGCGGTAACCAGCAGCATTTCAAAACGGTCACGGCTGTAGCCAGCTCGCGCCAGGTGTTTAACCAACACAATTTGTGGCCCTTGCGCAATGAGTTCACGCGCTGCCAGAACCGCTTCTTCGACGTTATTTACCGGATGCTCACAGAGTATTTCCAGCTCAACCAGATTCGGCGCAATGATATCGCTGGCAGGCAAACCGTGCCGCACATGAAACTCTGCGACACCCGGTGCAACGATACAGCCTTTTTCCGGATGACCCATTACCGGATCGCAAAAATATTTCGCCTGCGGATTCGCTGCTTTCACCTGACGAACGATACCGAGGATATGTTCCCCCTGCTCCGCCGAACCCAGATAGCCACTTAATACGGCATCACAGGTGTGTAATTTATCAATGGCGGCAATGCCTTGCACAATTTCGGTTAAATGGCTGGGCGGCATCACGCAGCCAGTCCATTTGCCGTATTGAGTGTGATTAGAAAATTGAACGGTGTTCAGCGGCCAGACGTTCGCGCCCAGGCGGCGCATCGGAAACTCTGCCGCACTGTTACCCGCATGACCATAAACAACGTGAGACTGGATAGCGAGAATATTTTTCATCATGTTCCCTGTATAAAAACCAGGGGGAGTGATTTCTCACTCCCCCTTTCCACTTAATGCATTATTTCCAGCAAATCAGACAGTAATTCTTTTTGCCGCGACGCAGTAAGGTAAAACGACCAAACAGACGATCTTCTTCTTTAAAGAAGTATTCAGGATCGGACTGTTTTTCACCGTTAATGGTGATGGCATTGGAAGCGATAGTTTTACGCGCCTGACCACGAGAAGGTTGCAGTTCAGAATCGACCAGCGCCTGCATCAGGTCTGCGCCCTTTTCCATCTCAACCATCGGTACGCCGTCCTGCGCCAGCTGTTCGAAGTCCGCTTCACTCAGCGCACTCAAGGAACCGCTGAACAGGCATTCGGTAATACGTTTTGCCGCCTGTAAACCTTCTTCACCGTGAACCAGACGAGTCACCTGCTCCGCCAGTACATACTGGGCGCGCGGTGCTTTACCGCTGTTTTTATCTTCTTCTTCCAGGGCGTTGATCTCTTCAATGCTCATAAAGGTGAAGAACTTCAGGAAGCGGTAAACGTCGGCATCCGCAGTGTTGATCCAGAACTGGTAGAATTTGTACGGGCTGGTTTTCTTCGGATCCAACCAGACTGCGCCGCTTTCAGTTTTACCAAATTTGGTGCCGTCTGCTTTGGTGATCAGCGGAACGGTCAGGCCAAACACCTGATTCTGATGCAGACGACGGGTCAGGTCGATACCAGAAGTGATGTTACCCCACTGGTCAGAACCACCAATTTGCAGCACCACACCGTACTGTTTGTTCAGACAGGCGAAGTCATAACCCTGCAACAGGTTGTAGGAAAACTCAGTGAACGAAATCCCCTGATCTTCACGGTTGAGACGCTGCTTAACCGCTTCTTTGTTGATCATCTGGTTAACGGAGAAGTGTTTGCCAATATCGCGCAGGAAGGTCAGCACATTCATATTGCCGAACCAGTCATAGTTGTTCGCCGCGATAGCAGAGTTTTCTCCACAGTCGAAATCGAGGAACGGGGCAACCTGCTTGCGGATTTTGTCCACCCACTCCTGAACAGTTTCTTCGGTGTTCAGCTTACGCTCAGCAGCTTTGAAGCTCGGGTCGCCAATCAGACCCGTCGCGCCGCCTACCAGCGCAACCGGCTTGTGGCCCGCCTGCTGGAAGCGTTTCAGGCATAACAATGGAACAAGATGCCCCAAATGCAAGCTGTCAGCGGTAGGATCGAAGCCGCAATAGAGCGCGATCGGGCCTTGCGCCAGTCGCTCTGCTAACGCTTCCTCGTCCGTCACCTGGGCTACCAGCCCCCGCTCTTGCAATTGTTTAATCAAGTTACTGCTTGCCATCAAAATCTCCATGTATATAACGACTGCACCTTTGCCGGTACACGACTTTTCGCCAGATGCGAAAGAGACATAGAATAAAGTGCCAGAATCAGGAGTACCAGCGATTAAAGCAAGATTTTTGCATCTTTTCAGGGGGCAAGACGATCAATCTTCCACGCATCATTTTCACGCTGGTACAAAAAGCGGTCATGCAGGCGATGCTCACCGCCCTGCCAGAACTCAATCTGTTCAAGGCTGACGCGAAAACCGCCCCAAAAACTCGGCAATGGCACTTCGCCCTGTTGAAACTTCTGCTTCAGCTCCAGGAATTTACTTTCAAGGATACCGCGGGCAGAAATGCGACTGGACTGCTTCGAAACCCATGCACCAATCTGGCTATCACGGGGGCGACTATGAAAATATTTCATCACTTCGAGAGTCGAAAGTCGTTCAGCTTTACCGATCACCATCACCTGGCGCTCAAGGGTATGCCACGGGAACAGCAGGCTAACGCGCGGATTATTTTCGATTTGATGTGCTTTACGGCTGCCGAGGTTGGTGTAAAACACCATGCCTTTTTCGTCGTAATGTTTGAGCAAAACGATGCGCTGATAAGGCTGACCATGTTCATCCACGGTAGCGACCACCATCGCGGTAGGGTCCGCCAGTTTGGCTTCACACGCCTGAGAGAGCCAGCGTTCAAAAAGGGTTAATGGATCGGCGGGAAGATCGCGGCGGCGTAATCCGCCTTTGGTGTATTCACGGCGCAGATGCGCGATTTGCTGCAATTCGTCGTTATCAGACATGGTTTTCTTTACGGATTGTCAGTGGGTGACGCTATTGTGCGCCGCCCCTGGAAAAATCTCAACGCTGTGGATTTTGTAACTGACAGTTATTCAAGACGATGCGGTCGCGTTTATAGACAGTCGCTTCCTCGCCTTTCGACCAGAAAACATAGATCCCGTCGGTGTAACGTGCACCAGACGCAGAAATGCCCTGTTTGAGATGCAGTAGTTGATTATCGTAAACAAAACTGACTTCCTGGCGCGGATTATTCAGTTTGACCGTCAACGGTTTTTCATCACACTGGTATTCCAGCGTATCGGTTTGCATGCGCTCAACCAGTTGATTGAACGCGCTACAGCCGGTGAGAAGCACCGGCAAACAGATCAGTAACAGTTTTTTCATAGACATTTCCCGAAGACTTTCCTGGTCTGGAGGGCAATACGCCCTCCCTAACGTTCCAAGTGTAACGGCAGACGCGGTAAGAAAAATTCAGTTAACTCTGATATCACGGGTTAGCAGGGAAAATAGCCCCCAGTACCGTCTCCTGGCTTGCGCCAGTGACGGAAGGCAGATTTCCTGGTAATCCCGCCAGCGTACGCCAGGCAAGCCAGGCGAAAGCCAATGCTTCCATGTCATCGCCACTAATGCCAA
The DNA here is from genome assembly GCF_046487585.1 of Escherichia sp. WS1265. Classification (NCBI taxonomy): domain Bacteria; kingdom Pseudomonadati; phylum Pseudomonadota; class Gammaproteobacteria; order Enterobacterales; family Enterobacteriaceae; genus Escherichia; species Escherichia sp. WS1265. The sequence goes on along the minus strand of NZ_JBJQJE010000001.1, from coordinate 370,731 downwards.
CGGCATCGGTGGTGGTGACTTCTGTGCCTGGCAGTAATGCCGCCAGACGCGCCATGAGTAGCGGATTACGACTTCCTCCACCACATACCATCAATCGTTCGCAGCCACCGCTCAACAAAACTTGTTCAGAAATGGTCACGGCGGTGAGTTCTGCCAGTGTCGCCTGTACATCTCGGGGATCAACACCCGGAAAATGGCGCAAATGGCGCTCCAGCCAACCGTAGTTAAAGTATTCGCGTCCGGTGCTTTTCGGTGCAGGTTGCGAGAAATACGGGTCGCTAAGCATATTTTGCAGCAGTGGGAGAATGACTTTACCCGCCCGTGCCCACTCGGCATCTTTATCGTAAGGTTTACCTGCCTGACGCCAGATCCAGGCATCCATCAGCATGTTACCTGGGCCGGTATCGTAGCCCCCTACCGGCTGCCCAGGAATGAGCAGTGACAGATTGGCGATGCCGCCAATATTGAGCACCATTCGTCGCTCGGTTGGGTGAGCCAGCAGCGCATGATGGAACGCAGGTACCAGCGGTGCGCCTTGTCCTCCCAAGGCAATATCGCGACGACGAAAATCACCGACAACCGTAATTCCGGTGCGTGCCACAATTTGATTGTTATCGCCAATCTGTAAAGTGTGTGGTGCCACGCCCGTCGGTTCATGCCAGACGGTTTGACCGTGACAGCCGATCGCAACGATATCTCTCGCCTGCAGGTTTTGTTCCTTAAGCAAGGCATTGACCGCATCAGCAAAAAGTCGCCCGAGTTGAGTATCAAGCTGTCCAAACTGAGAAAGTGTAAGCTGCTGGCCCTGGCAAATATCCAGTACAGCCTGTTTCAGAGACACCGGGATCGGCCAGCTCAAACTTGCCAGCTGTGCGACCCGGTGTTCATCAATTGTCGCCAACACAACATCAACACCATCAAGGCTGGTGCCTGACATAACGCCAATAAAGCGGCCCGATTTCATAGTTCATCCTTTTTCAATCTGACGTTTGCGCACCACTCAAACATAAACTTTTCGTGAATACCATGCGGAATGACCGATTTTTACCGTTGGTAGTAAAACATTATCTTCAAATCAATAATCATCATGAATGTTTTGTTTATAATTGGTTGATCCTACTTTCATTATGATTTGCTCATATTTGGTAGAACATGTAACCATGGATTCACATATGCCATATACTTTGACCATGAGGGATGCTTGCGTGGCGTTTCATGGTGAACAGGAGATTTTTCAATGATTAAACGCGTATTGGTTGTTTCAATGGTAGGTCTGTCTCTTGTCGGTTGTGTTAATAACGACACCCTGTCAGGGGATGTTTATACCGCTTCTGAAGCGAAACAAGTACAGAATGTCAGCTATGGCACCATCGTTAACGTACGTCCGGTACAGATTCAGGGCGGTGATGATTCCAACGTTATCGGCGCAATTGGCGGTGCTGTTCTTGGTGGTTTCCTGGGGAATACTGTTGGTGGCGGAACCGGGCGTTCTCTGGCTACTGCAGCAGGCGCTGTTGCAGGTGGCGTAGCCGGTCAGGGCGTACAGAGTGCAATGAACAAAACGCAGGGTGTCGAGCTGGAAATTCGTAAAGACGATGGTAATACCATCATGGTGGTACAGAAACAAGGCAACACTCGTTTCTCTCCGGGCCAACGTGTCGTACTGGCCAGCAATGGCAGTCAGGTGACCGTTTCCCCGCGCTAAATAAGTTTGCGTGTGGTCAGGTTACTGACCACACGTCCCCTTCATTTCACCCTTTGGCCTGTAACTCAATGATATTATGCTCAAGTTTTGCGATGAGCTTAATCAGTTGTTCCAGTTCCTCTGCGGAGATGCCATATAAAATTTCCGCGCGGGTTTTGTTAATAACAGCTTCCATTTCGCTGATCAGCGGCTCTGCCTTTTCCGTCAGTTTAATACGTTTAGCCCGACGATCGCTGGCACAAGTTTGACGCGAAATTAACCCTTTTTCTTCCAGTTGGTCCAGAGTACGGACCAGTGATGGCTGCTCGATGCCAATCGCTTTTGCCAGTTGAATTTGCGACTGGTCTGGAGGTAACTGATGGATATTGTGTAACGTAACCCAATGGGTTTGTGTTAACTCCAGCGGTTTCAGGCGATGGTCTATCAGAGCACGCCATATGCGCACCAACCGTGCCAGATCAGAACCTAGTGGCGATTCCAATTTCATCTCCTTATAATTAGCTTGCTAAGATATAATGCGGCTTTTAGAATAGTGTGCAGCAATTGTATTGCTAAAACAAATGTATTGCTGCATTTGGTTACCGTCAGACATATTTTTCAGAAATTGCGCGTAAATTTTTCGCACTTAAAGAATATTTATTAATCTAACGCAATATATTCGGTCGTAAAGGAATCTACTTTGTGAAGTTTATGCTCAATGCAACAGGATTGCCCTTACAAGATCTGGTGTTCGGTGCGTCCGTCTACTTTCCTCCGTTTTTCAAAGCCTTCGCGTTTGGATTCGTCATCTGGCTTGTCGTACACCGCCTGCTTCGTGGCTGGATCTACGCCGGTGACATCTGGCATCCCTTGTTAATGGATTTATCGCTGTTTGCGATTTGCGTTTGCCTTGCCCTGGCAATACTGATTGCGTGGTAACTATGTCAATTAAAACAATTAAGTATTTCTCAACAATCATTGTAGCGGTAGTTGCGGTTCTTGCCGGATGGTGGCTGTGGAATTATTACATGCAATCTCCGTGGACACGCGACGGGAAAATACGCGCAGAACAGGTTTCTATCACCCCTCAGGTGTCGGGACGTATTGTTGAGCTGAATATAAAAGACAACCAACTGGTTAACGCGGGGGATCTTCTGCTCACGATCGATAAAACGCCCTTTCAGATCGCCGAGCTGAACGCACAGGCTCAGCTGGCGAAAGCGCAATCTGACCTCGCAAAAGCCAATAACGAAGCGAATCGTCGTCGTCATCTCTCACAAAATTTTATTTCTGCCGAAGAACTCGATACCGCTAACCTCAATGTTAAAGCGATGCAGGCCAGTGTTGATGCCGCACAGGCGACGCTGAAACAGGCACAATGGCAACTGGCGCAAACGGAAATTCGCGCCCCGGTGAGTGGATGGGTGACTAACCTCACTACCCGCATCGGCGATTACGCTGACACCGGGAAACCGCTGTTTGCCCTTGTCGACAGCCACTCGTTTTACGTCATTGGTTATTTTGAAGAAACCAAGTTGCGCCATATCCGCGAAGGTGCACCAGCACAAATTACCCTCTATAGTGATAACAAAACGTTACAGGGTCACGTTTCCAGTATCGGTCGGGCGATTTATGATCAGAGCGTTGAAAGTGACTCAAGCCTTATTCCGGATGTGAAACCTAACGTCCCCTGGGTTCGCCTCGCCCAACGCGTTCCCGTCCGCTTTGCGCTGGATAAAGTCCCAGGCGATGTCACGCTGGTGTCGGGCACCACCTGTAGCATTGCCGTAGGTCAATAATGAACGCATCGTCATGGTCCTTGCGCAATTTGCCCTGGTTCAGGGCCACGCTGGCGCAATGGCGTTATGCGTTACGCAATACCATTGCCATGTGTCTGGCGCTGACGGTTGCCTATTATTTAAATCTGGATGAGCCCTATTGGGCGATGACCTCGGCTGCAGTGGTTAGCTTTCCCACCGTTGGCGGTGTCATCAGCAAAAGCCTCGGACGCATCGCTGGCAGTTTGCTGGGAGCCATTGCAGCACTGATTCTTGCCGGACATACGCTCAACGAACCGTGGTTTTTTCTTTTGAGCATGTCGGCGTGGCTTGGCTTTTGTACCTGGGCCTGCGCGCACTTCACGAATAACGTCGCGTATGCATTTCAACTGGCGGGCTACACGGCTGCCATCATCGCCTTTCCGATGGTTAATATTACTGAGGCCAGCCAGCTATGGGATATCGCTCAGGCACGCGTTTGCGAGGTGATAGTCGGTATTTTGTGCGGCGGCATGATGATGATGATCCTGCCGAGCAGTTCCGATGCTACTGCCCTTTTAACCGCATTGAAAAACATGCACGCCCGATTACTGGAACATGCCAGTTTACTCTGGCAGCCTGAAACAACCGATGCCATTCGTGCAGCACATGAGGGGGTGATTGGACAGATACTGACCATGAATTTGCTCCGTATCCAGGCTTTCTGGAGCCACTATCGTTTTCGCCAGCAAAACGCACGCCTTAATGCGCTGCTCCACCAGCAATTACGTATGACCAGTGTCATCTCCAGCCTGCGACGTATGTTGCTCAACTGGCCCTCACCGCCAGGTGCCACACGAGAAATTCTCGAACAGTTGCTGACGGCGCTCGCCAGTTCGCAAACAGATGTTTACACCGTCGCACGTATTATCTCCCCGCTACGCCCGACCAACGTCGCCGACTACCGGCACGTCGCCTTCTGGCAGCGACTACGTTATTTTTGCCGCCTATATCTGCAAAGTAGTCAGGAATTACATCGTCTGCAAAGCGGTGTAGATGATCATGCCAGACTCCCATGGACATCCGGCCTGGCTCGTCATACTGATAACGCCGAAGCTATGTGGAGCGGACTGCGTACATTTTGTACGTTGATGATGATTGGCGTATGGAGTATTGCTTCGCAATGGGATGCCGGTTCCAATGCATTAACGCTGGCAGCAATTAGCTGCGTACTCTACTCCGCCGTCGCAGCACCGTTTAAGTCGTTGTCACTGCTGATGCGCACGCTGGTGTTACTTTCGCTATTCAGCTTTGTGGTCAAATTTGGCCTGATGGTCCAGATTAGCGATCTGTGGCAATTTTTACTGTTTCTCTTTCCACTGCTGGCGACGATGCAGCTTCTTAAATTGCAGATGCCCAAATTTGCCGCACTGTGGGGGCAACTGATTGTTTTTATGGGTTCGTTTATCGCTGTCACTAATCCCCCGGTGTATGATTTTGCTGATTTTCTTAACGATAATTTGGCAAAAATCGTTGGCGTCGCGTTGGCGTGGTTAGCGTTCGCCATTTTGCGTCCAGGGTCGGATGCTCGTAAAAGCCGTCGTCATATTCGCGCGCTGCGCCGGGATTTTGTCGATCAACTAAGCCGCCATCCAACACTGAGTGAAAGCGAATTTGAATCGCTCACTTATCATCACGTCAGTCAGTTGAGTAACAGCCAGGATGCGCTGGCTCGCCGTTGGTTATTACGCTGGGGTGTAGTGCTGCTGAACTGTTCTCATGTTGTCTGGCAATTACGCGACTGGGAATCGCGTTCCGATCCGTTATCACGAGTACGGGATAACTGTATTTCACTGTTGCGCGGAGTGATGAGTGAGCGTGGCGTTCAGCAAAAATCACTGGCGGCCACACTTGAAGAATTACAGCGGATTTGCGACAGCCTTGCCCGCCATCATCAACCTGCCGCCCGTGAGCTGGCGGCAATTGTCTGGCGGCTGTACTGCTCGCTTTCGCAACTTGAGCAAGCACCACCGCAAGGTACGCTGGCCTCTTAATTACTTAATTACACCACAGGCATAGCGTTCACCGCCACCGCCCAGCGGTTTAGGTTGATCGGACATATTATCGCCGCCAACGTGGACCATCAACGCCTTGTCTTTGATTTCATCCAGTGATTTCAGACGAGGCGCGATGACGGCATCGGTGGCTTTGCCGTCATTATTGACGACCAGTGCAGGCAGATCGCCTAAATGCCCGGCACCTTCTGGGCCTTCATGTTTACCGGTATTTTGTGGATCAAGATGCCCGCCTGCGGATTCCGCGGCGCTGGCTTTGCCATCTTTGGTGGCTGGCTGGCAGCTTCCTTTGGCATGAATATGGAAGCCATGTTCACCGGGGGGTAATGCTTTCAGGTCGGGCGAAAACTCCAGACCTTTATCGGTTTCAGTAATGGTGACGCTACCAATTGACTGCCCAACCCCTTGCGACGTGACGAGGTTCATCTCGACTTTTTCACTGGCAGCTTGTGCGCCGGTCGCAACAACCAGCGCCAGAATGGCCAGACTAAAACGTTTCATAGGACCTCCGTTCATTGTGCATTCCTGAATAAGTGTAAACCAGTGACACATTTTTGAACGACGGCTATTCCTAAAAGTGCTTACGGTACGTCGTAACCCAATGCCGCTTTACGGATACGGAACCATTGTTGACGGGTCATTTTCAGTGTTTCAGCTTCGACAGCTGCCCGTACGCGCTCAATTTTACCTGAGCCGATAATTGGCAGCGGCTGCGACGGTAAACGTAATACCCAGGCGTAAACCACCTGTTCAATCGAGCCCGCGTTTAACTCCTCCGCCACCACAGCCAGTTCATCACGCAGCGGCTGGAAATAATCATCATTAAACAGACGACCACCACCAAGGCAGGACCACGCCATCGGACGAACACGCAGTTGTTGCAGTTGGTCGAGCGTACCATCCAGCAGTAACGGCTGATGTATCGGGGATATTTCCACCTGATTAGTGGCAAGGGTAAACGGCAGGCGTGATTGCAAAAGCGCAAATTGCGCAGGCGTAAAGTTGGATACGCCAAAATGGCGCACTTTGCCGCTCTGATGCAGATGTTTAAACGCGTCCGCCACTTCATCGGCATCCATTAACGGGTCTGGTCGGTGGATTAACAGCAGATCCAGATGATCGGTCGCGAGATTAATTAGCGACTGTTCGGCGCTCTTAATGATGTGATCGCGGTCAGTAATGTAATGACCAATGACGTTTTCTTCACGCGCGGTCGTCGCGATACCGCATTTACTGACGATTTCCATCCGTTCACGCAGGTGAGGAGCCAGTTTCAGCGCCTCGCCAAACGCCGCTTCGCACTGATAGCCACCATAAATATCAGCATGGTCCACGGTGGTCACGCCGAGATCCAGATGCTCTTCAATAAAACTGACCAGCTGGCGGGCGGACATATTCCAGTCCATCAATCGCCAGTAGCCCATCACAAAACGGGAAAACTCCGGGCCTTGCGGCGCAATAGTAATACGCTGAACCATAATCGCTTCCTCTTATCAGATATGAGAGGAGTATACGCAAGATTAGGCTCAAAAGAGTGATGGTTGCTCCGGTTCGTCTGATGACGCTGGCTTATTTGCGCGTAATTTGCGCATTAATCGCTGCCGACAAAGGCGTAGCACCTCTTGTTTTTCGCCATCGCTCATTTTATTCCAGTTAAAACGCTCATCCCGACTACGAAAACAGCCGCGACAAAACCCGCGTTCGTCAGACTGGCAAATTCCCCGGCACGGGCTCTGGACGGGAAAGAACTCTAATTGCTCCGCCACTTCGCCCTCCTCAGATAAGATTATTACCATTATTGAAGCTGTTAATGCCCAAAGTAGCAACTTTGCTTGCACTAGACCGACTGGTCTACTACACTCCAACGCATGAACAAACACACCGAACATGATACTCGCGAACATCTCCTGGCGACGGGCGAGCAACTTTGCCTGCAACGTGGATTCACCGGGATGGGGCTAAGCGAATTACTAAAAACCGCTGAAGTGCCGAAAGGGTCCTTCTATCACTACTTTCGCTCTAAAGAAGCGTTTGGCGTTGCCATGCTTGAGCGCCATTACGCCACATATCACCAACGACTGACTGAGTTGCTGCAATCCGGCGAAGGTAACTACCGCGACCGCATACTGGCTTATTATCAGCAAACACTGAACCAGTTTTGCCAACATGGAACCATCAGCGGTTGCCTGACAGTAAAACTCTCTGCCGAAGTGTGCGATCTGTCAGAAGATATGCGCAGCGCGATGGATAAAGGTGCTCGCGGCGTGATCGCCCTGCTCTCGCAGGCGCTGGAAAATGGCCGTGATAGCCATTGTTTAGCCTTTTGTGGCGAACCGCTGCAACAGGCACAAGTGCTTTACGCACTATGGCTGGGTGCGAATCTGCAGGCCAAAATTTCGCGCAATTCCGAGCCACTGGAAAACGCGCTGGCACATGTAAAAACCATTATTGCGACGCCTGCCGTTTAGCAGGCATTTTTTATCACCAGACCACCGGGAGCCTTTATGTCATCTGAAAAACTGTATTCCCCACTGAAAGTGGGCGCAATAACTGCGGCAAACCGTATTTTTATGGCACCGCTGACGCGTCTGCGCAGTATTGAACCGGGTGACATCCCTACCCCGTTGATGGCGGAATACTATCGCCAACGTGCCAGTGCCGGTTTGATTATTAGCGAAGCCACGCAAATTTCTGCCCAGGCAAAAGGGTATGCTGGTGCACCTGGCATCCATAGTCCGGAACAAATTGCCGCATGGAAAAAAATTACCGCTGGCGTTCATGCTGAAAATGGTCATATGGCCGTACAGCTGTGGCACACCGGACGCATTTCTCACGCCAGCCTGCAACCTGGCGGTCAGGCACCGGTAGCGCCTTCAGCACTTAGCGCGGGAACTCGTACTTCTCTGCGCGATGAAAATGGTCAGGCGATCCGTGTTGAAACATCCATGCCGCGTGCGCTTGAACTGGAAGAGATTCCGGGTATCGTCAATGATTTCCGTCAGGCCATTGCTAACGCGCGTGAAGCTGGATTTGATCTGGTAGAGCTTCACTCTGCTCATGGTTATTTGCTGCATCAGTTCCTTTCTCCTTCTTCAAACCATCGTACCGAGCAGTACGGCGGCAGCGTGGAAAATCGCGCACGTCTGGTGCTGGAAGTGGTCGATGCAGGGATTGAAGAATGGGGTGCCGATCGCATTGGCATTCGCGTTTCGCCAATCGGTACTTTCCAGAACACAGATAACGGCCCGAATGAAGAAGCCGATGCACTGTATCTGATTGAACAACTGGGTAAACGCGGCATTGCTTATCTGCATATGTCAGAACCGGATTGGGCGGGAGGTGAACCGTATACTGATGCGTTCCGCGAAAAAGTACGCGCCCGTTTCCACGGTCCGATTATCGGCGCAGGTGCATACACAGTAGAAAAAGCTGAAACGCTGATCGGCAAAGGGTTAATTGATGCGGTGGCATTTGGTCGTGACTGGATTGCGAACCCGGATCTGGTCGCCCGCTTGCAGCGCAAAGCTGAGCTTAACCCACAGCGTGCCGAAAGTTTTTACGGAGGCGGCGCGGAAGGCTACACTGATTACCCGACGCTATAATCCAACATTGCGAGCGGCGCAAAGCCGCCGCTATACTAAAACAACATTTTGAATCTGTTAGCCATTTTGAGGATATAAAGATGCGTCTTCTTCATACCATGCTGCGCGTTGGCGATCTGCAACGCTCCATCGATTTTTATACCAAAGTACTGGGCATGAAACTGCTGCGTACCAGCGAAAACCCGGAATACAAATACTCACTGGCGTTTGTTGGCTACGGCCCGGAAACCGAAGAAGCGGTGATTGAACTGACCTACAACTGGGGCGTGGATAAATACGAACTCGGCACTGCTTATGGTCACATCGCGCTTAGCGTTGATAACGCCGCTGAAGCGTGCGAAAAAATCCGTCAAAACGGGGGTAACGTCACCCGTGAAGCGGGTCCGGTAAAAGGCGGTACTACGGTTATCGCGTTTGTGGAAGATCCGGACGGTTACAAAATTGAATTAATCGAAGAGAAAGACGCCGGTCGCGGTCTGGGCAACTAATCTCCTGCCGGGCGTGAACTCATCGCGCCCGCATCTTTACTGCATCGACAAGTAATATTTGTCATAATGCGCGCTGCAATTTATCCGTATTAAGAGAATCAGATGTCCGATAACGCTCAACTTACCGGTCTGTGCGATCGTTTTCGTGGTTTTTATCCTGTTGTGATCGATGTTGAAACAGCCGGATTTAACGCCAAAACCGATGCGCTGCTTGAGATTGCCGCCATCACCCTGAAAATGGATGAACAAGGCTGGCTGATGCCGGACACCACATTACATTTCCACGTCGAACCATTTGTCGGCGCAAATTTGCAGCCAGAGGCCCTCGCCTTCAACGGCATTGACCCGAACGATCCCGATCGCGGCGCGGTCAGCGAATACGAGGCGCTGCACGAAATTTTTAAAGTTGTGCGTAAAGGTATTAAAGCGAGCGGTTGTAACCGCGCCATTATGGTGGCGCACAACGCCAATTTCGATCACAGCTTTATGATGGCCGCCGCAGAACGCGCCTCACTGAAACGTAACCCGTTCCACCCTTTCGCCACTTTTGACACTGCTGCACTGGCCGGGCTGGCACTCGGACAAACCGTATTGTCAAAGGCTTGCCAGACCGCTGGCATGGACTTCGACAGCACCCAGGCGCACTCCGCGCTGTACGACACCGAACGCACTGCTGTGCTGTTTTGTGAAATCGTCAACCGCTGGAAACGTCTGGGAGGTTGGCCGCTACCTGCCGCCGAAGAGGTGTAATCGAGTCGATGCCTGATGACATGCAATGATTCAGGCATCTATAGTGAGGCTATTCCACGCATCATGCATGATATTCACGGGGAATAGCGTTAATGGCAGATAATCCAAACCTTTCATCGCCCCTGCCGGACGTGTTTTCACCGGCAACCCGCGACTGGTTTCTTCGCGCCTTTAAACAGCCGACCGCTGTCCAGTCGCAAACCTGGCATGTGGCGGCGCGAGGCGAACATGCGCTGGTGATTGCACCGACTGGCTCCGGGAAAACGCTGGCAGCATTTCTCTACGCCCTCGATCAGCTCTTCCGCGAAGGCGGCGAAGATACCCGCGAGGCGCATAAGCGTAAAACCTCACGCATTCTCTATATTTCACCGATAAAAGCTCTGGGCACCGACGTTCAGCGCAACTTGCAGATCCCGTTACAGGGTATTGCCGATGAACGGCGGCGGCGCGGCGAAACGGAAGTCAATCTTCGCGTGGGGATCCGTACTGGCGATACGCCTGCACAGGAACGCAGCAAACTCACCCGTAATCCGCCGGATATTCTGATCACCACACCCGAATCACTCTATCTGATGCTGACCTCCCGCGCGCGCGAAACGCTACGCGGCGTCGAAACGGTAATTATTGATGAAGTCCACGCGGTAGCGGGCAGTAAACGTGGTGCGCATCTGGCGTTAAGTCTGGAGCGGCTCGATGCGCTGCTCCACGCCTCAGCACAGCGAATTGGCCTTTCTGCCACTGTACGCTCAGCCAGCGATGTGGCAGCATTTCTTGGTGGCGATCGCCCGGTTACGGTAGTCAACCCGCCCGCAATGCGCCATCCGCAGATACGGATTGTCGTACCGGTCGCCAATATGGATGATGTCTCATCGGTCGCCAGCGGCACCGGCGAAGACAGCCATGCCGGCCGGGAAGGCTCCATCTGGCCATATATTGAAACGGGTATCCTTGATGAAGTTTTGCGCCATCGCTCGACCATTGTCTTTACTAATTCACGCGGGCTGGCGGAAAAACTGACGGCACGATTGAATGAGCTTTACGCCGCACGCTTACAGCGTTCCCCGTCTATCGCCGTTGATGCGGCCCATTTCGAGTCGACCTCTAGCGCAACCTCTAACCGTGTACAAAGTAGCGACGTTTTTATTGCTCGATCACACCACGGCTCCGTGTCTAAAGAACAACGAGCAATCACCGAACAGGCGCTGAAATCGGGTGAATTACGCTGCGTGGTCGCAACCTCCAGTCTCGAACTGGGGATTGATATGGGCGCGGTGGATCTGGTGATTCAGGTGGCAACGCCGCTTTCTGTTGCCAGTGGGTTACAACGCATTGGACGTGCCGGACACCAGGTAGGTGGTATCTCCAAAGGGCTTTTTTTCCCCCGAACCAGGCGTGACTTAGTCGATTCCGCAGTCATTGTTGAGTGTATGTTCGCAGGCAGGCTGGAAAACCTGACACCACCGCATAATCCACTCGACGTCCTTGCGCAGCAAACCGTTGCCGCCGCGGCGATGGATGCATTACAGGCAGACGAATGGTACTCCCGCGTACGCCGTGCCGCACCGTGGAAAGATCTGCCAAGACGTGTTTTTGACGCCACGCTGGATATGCTTTCCGGGCGCTATCCCTCTGGCGATTTTTCTGCTTTTCGACCAAAACTGGTCTGGAACAGGGAGACCGGGATATTGACCGCCCGACCTGGCGCTCAGCTGTTGGCGGTTACCAGTGGTGGCACCATTCCGGATCGTGGCATGTATAGCGTGTTATTACCCGAAGGTGAAGAACAGGCCGGTTCGCGGCGGGTGGGTGAACTGGATGAGGAGATGGTATATGAGTCGCGGGTGAACGACATTATCACTCTCGGCGCTACCTCATGGCGGATCCAGCAAATCACCCGCGATCAGGTGATTGTGACTCCTGCTCCGGGTCGTTCTGCCCGGCTCCCCTTCTGGCGTGGTGAAGGTAACGGACGTCCGGCAGAATTAGGCGAGATGATCGGCGATTTTCTCCATTTACTGGCGGATGGCGCGTTCTTTTCCGGGACTATTCCCCCGTGGTTGGCAGAAGAAAATACGATCGCCAATATTCAGGGGTTGATTGACGAGCAGCGCAACGCGACGGGCATCGTTCCGGGGAGTCGTCATCTGGTCCTCGAACGGTGCCGTGATGAAATTGGCGACTGGCGTATTATTTTGCACTCTCCCTATGGAAGACGGGTGCATGAACCCTGGGCGCTGGCGATTGCCGGGCGAATACATGCACTATGGGGCGCTGACGCGTCTGTGGTCGCCAGTGATGACGGCATTGTTGCGCGCATTCCTGACACTGATGGTAAATTGCCCGACGCCGCGATTTTTTTGTTTGAACCAGAAAAGTTGCTACAAATTGTCCGCGAGGCGGTAGGCAGTTCGGCACTTTTCGCCGCCCGTTTTCGCGAATGCGCCGCGCGGGCATTATTAATGCCGGGCCGCACGCCGGGCCATCGCACCCCGCTCTGGCAACAACGGCTGCGCGCCAGTCAGTTGCTGGAAATCGCTCAGGGATATCCGGATTTTCCGGTCATTCTCGAAACCCTACGCGAATGTCTGCAAGATGTTTATGATCTTCCCGCGCTGGAACGTTTGATGCGTCGCCTGAACGGTGGCGAAATTCAAATATCCGATGTAACGACCACAACGCCCTCGCCTTTCGCCGCCAGTTTATTGTTCGGCTATGTCGCGGAATTTATGTACCAGAGCGACGCCCCGCTGGCAGAGCGCCGGGCATCCGTACTGTCGCTGGACAGCGAGTTACTGCGCAATCTACTCGGACAGGTCGATCCGGGGGAATTACTCGACCCGCAGGTCATTCGCCAGGTGGAAGAAGAGTTGCAACGACTGGCTCCTGGCAGAAGAGCGAAAGGTGAAGAAGGATTGTTCGACCTGCTGCGCGAACTGGGGCCAATGACCGTTGAAGACCTGGCGCAACGGCATACAGGCAGCAGTGAAGAGATTGCGTCGTATCTGGAAAATCTTCTTGCAGTAAAACGAATCTTCCCGACCATGATTAGCGGGCAGGAGCGTCTTGCCTGTATGGATGATGCCGCCAGGCTGCGCGATGCTCTCGGCGTACGACTACCAGAGTCACTGCCAGAGATTTATTTGCACCGAGTCAGTTACCCGCTTCGCGACCTCTTTCTGCGCTATCTCCGGGCTCATGCTCTGGTCACGTCTGAACAACTGGCTCATGAGTTTAGTCTCGGTATTGCCATTGTCGAAGAGCAACTTCAGCAACTGCGCGAACAGGGGCTGGTGATGAATCTGCAACAAGACATCTGGGTGAGCGATGAAGTATTTCGTCGTCTGCGTTTGCGCTCGCTGCAAGCCGCCAGAGAAGCGACGCGTCCCGTTGCGGCCACGACCTATGCGCGATTGCTGCTGGAACGTCAGGGCGTATTACCCGCCACCGATGGTAGCCCGGCACTCTTTGCCTCAACACCGCCAGGCGTTTATGAGGGCGTGGATGGCGTCATGCGGGTGATCGAACAGCTTGCCGGAGTCGGTTTACCCGCCTCACTCTGGGAAAGCCAGATCCTGCCTGCCCGCGTACGCGACTATTCGCCAGAAATGCTCGATGAATTACTGGCAACCGGTGCGGTTATCTGGTCGGGGCAAAAAAAGCTGGGTGAAGATGACGGTCTGGTGGCACTGCATCTACAGGAATATGCCGCAGAATCGTTAACTTCCGCCGAAGCGAATCAGGCGAATCGTTCGGCACTGCAGCAAGCGATAGTCACGGTTCTGGCTGACGGAGGAGCCTGGTTTGCACAACAAATCAGCCAACGGATACGCGATAAAATCGGCGAATCGGTTGATCCCTCAGCCATGCAAGAGGCGTTATGGGCGCTGGTCTGGCAAGGCGTCATCACCAGCGACATTTGGGCACCGTTACGCGCCCTCACCCGCAGCAGTACCAACACACGCACCTCAACTCGCCGCAGTCACCGGGCTCGTCGTGGACGTCCTGTCTATGCGCAACCCGTCTCGCCGCTGCTATCTTACAACACACCAAAGCTTGCTGGACGCTGGTCGTTATTGCAGGTGGAGCCACTAAACGATACCGAAAGGATGCTGGCGCTGGCGGAAAATATGCTCGACCGCTACGGCATCATCAGTCGTCAGGCGGTGATAGCCGAAAATATCCCTGGCGGGTTTCCATCGATGCAAACGCTTTGTCGAAGTATGGAAGACTCCGGGCGAATTATGCGAGGTCGTTTTGTAGAAGGTCTGGGTGGCGCGCAATTCGCTGAACGTCTGACTATTGACCGATTGCGCGATCTGGCGACACAAACCACGCAAACGCGCCACTATACACCAGTGGCGCTCTCTGCCAACGATCCGGCTAATGTGTGGGGAAATCTTCTGCCCTGGCCTGCACATCCGGCAACGCTGATACCAACGCGTCGGGCGGGTGCGCTGGTGGTCGTTTCTGGCGGAAAATTGTTACTCTATCTGGCGCAAGGTGGCAAAAAAATGCTGGTCTGGCAGGAAAAAGAGGAATTACTCGCCCCAGAGGTTTTCCACGCGCTGACTACCGCACTGCGTCGCGAACCACGGCTGCGCTTTACGCTAACAGAAGTGAATGACCTACCGGTCCGGCAAACGCCGATGTTTACGCTGCTGCGTGAGGCGGGATTTTCAAGTTCGCCACAAGGACTGGATTGGGGATAGAGAAAGGACTGACGGATGCCCGTTCGCATCCGTCAGTATTGCTGGACGGATTATTCCGCGTCCGGCTCTTCAGACTTGTATTTAGCGGCAGTTTCTTTGATCAGCTGCTGCAGTTCGCCACGCTGATACATTTCGATCACGATATCACAACCGCCGACCAGCTCGCCGTCAACCCACAGTTGCGGGAAGGTCGGCCAGTTAGCATATTTCGGCAGTTCCGCACGAATGTCCGGATTCTGCAAGATATCAACATAGGCAAAACGTTCGCCACATGCGGCAAGCGCCTGGACTGCCTGGGCAGAGAAACCGCAGCTCGGCAGTTTCGGTGAACCTTTCATGTACAGCAGGATCGGGTTTTCAGCAATCTGGCGTTGGATTTTTTCGATAGTGGTGCTCATTGTCTTGCTTCCTCAAACTTCTTTACGGCAGTAATCTGACATTGTAGCGGGTCAGTGCGGCATCGGAAAATAACATTTTCATCACGCTTTTGCTATTTTATCCCTTTGCTCTATTTGTTGCATTTCAAATATTCGTTTCTTCCCTGACGCACGGCAAACTGGCGTATTTATAACCATTTTTAGCTTTCACTGCTGCATTTTTTTGCGCTCGCCAACGAAACGTATTTTTTAACAATAAAAGCTATTAACTTTCTCTTCTTCTATGCATTAGAATCATCAAGTTTTGTAAATCAGACGCAGGCATGATAGACCTGCCTTAACAGAGGGACGCTCAGTGGCGCGGATAAACCGTATTTCGATCACGCTCTGTGCTTTACTTTTTACCACCCTGCCTTTAACGCCTATGGCCCATGCTTCAAAGCAAGCCAGGGAGAGTTCTGCTACCACTCATATCACCAAAAAAGCAGATAAAAAGAAAAGCACGGCAACCACCAAAAAGCCCCAGAAAGTCAGCCAGAAAACAGCGAAAAAAGCCGCCAGTAAAAGTACGACCAAAAGCAAAACCGCTTCTTCCGTTAAAAAATCTTCCATTACCGCTTCTAAAAACGCCAAAACTCGCAGCAAACACGCCGTCAATAAAACGGCCTCAGCCAGCTTTACCGAAAAGTGTACCAAACGTAAGGGCTATAAATCGCATTGTGTGAAAGTCAAAAATGCCGCTTCAGGAACTCTTGCCGACGCGCACAAAGCGAAGGTGCAAAAAGCTACGAAAGTGGCAATGAATAAACTGATGCAGCAAATTGGTAAGCCATATCGTTGGGGCGGCAGCTCACCGCGTACCGGTTTTGATTGCAGCGGCCTGGTTTATTACGCTTATAAAGATTTGGTGAAAATTCGTATTCCGCGTACGGCGAATGAAATGTATCACCTGCGAGATGCAGCGCCAATCGAACGTAGTGAACTGAAAAACGGCGACCTGGTCTTTTTCCGTACTCAGGGACGCGGTACAGCCGATCATGTCGGCGTATATGTCGGCAACGGCAAATTTATTCAGTCACCGCGTACGGGTCAGGAAATTCAAATCACTTCTCTCAGTGAAGACTACTGGCAGCGCCACTATGTTGGCGCTCGCCGGGTAATGACCCCAAAAACACTTCGCTAAAACTTTACCCTGTTGTTACGGCAACAGGGTAAGTTCATCTTTTGTCTCACCTTTTAATTTGCTACCCTATCCATACGCACAATAAGGCTATTGTACGTATGCAAATTAATAATAAAGGAGAGTAGCAATGTCATTCGAATTACCTGCACTACCATATGCTAAAGATGCTCTGGCACCGCACATTTCTGCGGAAACCATCGAGTATCACTACGGCAAGCATCATCAGACTTATGTGACTAACCTGAACAACCTGATTAAAGGTACCGCGTTTGAAGGTAAATCACTGGAAGAGATTATTCGCAGCTCTGAAGGTGGCGTATTCAACAACGCAGCTCAGGTCTGGAACCATACTTTCTACTGGAACTGCCTGGCACCGAACGCGGGTGGCGAACCGACTGGAAAAGTCGCTGAAGCTATCGCCGCATCTTTTGGCAGCTTTGCCGATTTCAAAGCTCAGTTTACTGACGCAGCGATCAAAAACTTTGGTTCTGGCTGGACCTGGCTGGTGAAAAACAGCGATGGCAAGCTGGCTATCGTTTCAACCTCTAACGCGGGTACTCCACTGACCACCGATGCAACTCCGCTGCTGACCGTTGATGTCTGGGAACACGCTTATTACATCGACTATCGCAATGCACGTCCTGGCTATCTGGAGCACTTCTGGGCGCTGGTGAACTGGGAATTCGTAGCGAAAAATCTCGCTGCATAATAACTGATGGCAAATGCAACATTGCCTGATGCGCTTCGCTTACCATGCCAACTCGGATGAAGCGTTAACACCGCATCCGGCAAGATAAATCGCACGTTGCCAGCAACTGTAACGCAGAAGGTTATCCTTCTGCGTTTTTGTTTAATTAGCTGTTGGCAACGCAAACTGCCTCAGGTTGTTTTCTGGCTGACATAAACACCAGCAATAATGCCAGTCCTGCGACAATCGCCCCCATCACCGGCACAAAGCTGTATCCCAGCCCAGCGGAAATTACCGCACCACCAGCAGCTGCTCCCAGCGCATTTCCAAGATTAAAGGCACCAATATTGACTGATGAAGACAGACCTGGCGCTTCACTGGCGACACGCATCACGCGCATCTGTAACGGCGGTACGACCGCAAAGGTTGCAGCGCCCCACACCACCATGCTAATAGCTGCGCCGAACTCATTGCGGGCCAGGAACGGGATTGCCAGCATAATCACCATCAGCAGCAACAAAAAGCCTTTCAACGTGCCGTTAACTGAACGATCTGCCAGTTTGCCGCCGAGATAGTTACCAATAGAGAATCCGACACCAATCAGCACCAGCATTGCCGTAACGAACACCGGCGTTGCGTGGGTAATACTTTGCAGTACCGGAGAGATATAGGTGTAGAGGGTAAACATTGCACCAGCTCCCAGTACCGTCGTCAGCAATGCAGACAGCACCTGCGGACGCATTAATACCGCCAGCTCTTTTTTCACTTCAGGTCGCGCCCCTGCGCCACCTTTAGGTAATGAGAAGAACAGACTTACCATTGAAATCACGCCCAGCCCCGCAGTTGCCAGAAATGACATCCGCCAGCCGATGGTTTCGCCCAACCAGGTCGCTGCCGGAACGCCACCGATATTTGCCAGGGTTAACCCCATAAACATAGTGGCAACTGCGCTGGCCTGTTTATGTTTTGGCACCACGCTTGCGGCCACGACTGAACCCAAACCAAAAAATGCTCCGTGATTCAGGCTGGTCAAAATGCGTGAAAGCATCAGGGTCATATAATCCGGCGCGATGGCGGAAAGTACGTTGCCGAGCGTGAAAATCGCCATCAGGAAAATCAACGCACTGCGGCGGGCACGATGAGAAAGTAGAAGCGTCATCAGCGGCGCGCCCACCATTACGCCAACTGCATAGGCACTGATTAACATTCCGGCAGCGGGAATCGAGACATCCACACCGCGCGCAATGACGGGCAACAAGCCCATTGGCGAGAACTCCGTTGTCCCGATACCAAACGCGCCAATCGCCAGCGCCAGCAACGGATAGTTAATTTTCATGCCTTATCTCCACCTCTTCGCGTCATTACGCGATATTCATTAAAGTGGCGAAAGCATGACAGCAATCACAAAAAAATGAAAATAACAAAAAGAGAAAACACTTTTGCCATTTTGCTAACAAAAAGGAAGGAGATGCGAGGGAGAACGCGCTCCCTCGAGAGGAAATCAGTGCAGCGCGGCTGTCAAACCCACGGCCACGATCAAACCGAGGACGATAATCGTTGTTACCAGTGAAAATTTAAGGTCGGTGCTCATCAAGTTTTCTCCTTTTTTATTACCACACAAAAAGTGATATTACGCATTTTTACACACTGTGATGAAAAAATCTCCCGTCATTTATAATGATAAGTGTTTTTACCACTTCCCCTTTTCGTCAAGATCGGCCAAAATTCCACGCTTACACTATTTGCGTACTGGCCATTGACCCCTTCCTGACGCTCCGTGTCGTTTTTCCGGCGTACCGCAACACTTTTGTTGTGCGTAAGGTGTGTAAAGGCAAACGTTTACCTTGCGATTTTGCAGGAGCTGAAGTTAGGGTCTGGAGTGAAATGGAATGGCAACAATAAAAGATGTAGCGAAACGAGCAAACGTTTCCACTACAACTGTGTCACACGTGATCAACAAAACACGTTTCGTCGCTGAAGAAACGCGCAACGCCGTGTGGGCAGCGATCAAAGAATTACACTACTCCCCTAGCGCGGTGGCGCGTAGCCTGAAGGTTAACCACACCAAGTCTATCGGTTTGCTGGCGACCAGCAGCGAAGCGGCCTATTTTGCCGAGATCATTGAAGCGGTTGAAAAAAATTGCTTCCAGAAAGGTTACACCCTGATTCTGGGCAATGCGTGGAACAATCTTGAGAAACAGCGGGCTTATCTGTCGATGATGGCGCAAAAACGCGTCGATGGTCTGCTGGTGATGTGTTCTGAGTACCCAGAGCCGTTGCTGGCGATGCTGGAAGAGTATCGCCATATCCCAATGGTGGTGATGGACTGGGGTGAAGCAAAAGCTGACTTCACCGATGCGGTCATTGATAACGCGTTCGAAGGCGGTTACATGGCCGGGCGTTATCTGATAGAACGCGGTCACCGCGAAATCGGCGTTATCCCCGGCCCGCTGGAACGTAACACTGGCGCAGGCCGCCTTGCCGGTTTTATGAAGGCGATGGAAGAAGCGATGATCAAGGTGCCGGAAAGCTGGATTGTACAGGGTGATTTTGAACCTGAATCCGGTTATCGCGCCATGCAGCAAATCCTGTCGCAGCCGCATCGCCCTACTGCCGTCTTCTGTGGTGGCGATATCATGGCAATGGGCGCACTTTGTGCTGCTGATGAAATGGGTCTGCGCGTGCCCCAGGATGTTTCGCTGATCGGTTATGATAACGTGCGCAACGCCCGCTATTTTACGCCGGCGCTGACCACGATCCATCAGCCAAAAGATTCGCTGGGCGAAACGGCGTTTAACATGCTGTTGGATCGTATCGTCAATAAACGCGAAGAACCGCAATCCATTGAAGTGCATCCGCGGTTGATTGAACGCCGCTCCGTGGCTGACGGCCCGTTCCGCGACTATCGCCGTTAATCACCTGTTGCGGGAGTCTCTTCCGGCTCCCGCAGCCACTCCTTATTCAGCGTCTCACTATCGCCGAGATACTCAAGCAACCAGGTTAACGCAGGCGACATATCATTTTGCTGCCATGTCAGACAACATGCCGAATCCGGAAAGGGGTTTTCCAGTTCTAATGCTACCCACTTCCCCTCATTAAGCCACGGTTTGGCGAAATGTGTTGGCACCATCCCTATGCATAATCCTGCAGAGATACAGGTTGCCGATGATTCCCAGTCAGGCACGACAAGTCTTTTTTGGTTATCCAGCAACCAGGTAATACGTTTAGGTAGCGTTCGCGAGGTGTCTTCGCGCACCAATGACGGCCAGTTGCGCAACGTATCATCGCTGAACGGGCCATCCATCAACGCCAGCGGGTGATGGCTGGCAACAACGCAACTCCAGCTTAGCATCCCCATATCCCGGAAGGCATAACGACCGCCTACCGGAATCGCGCGTGTTGCGCCAATCGCCAGTTCCACGCGCCCGTCGGAAAGCGCATCCCAGACACCGTTGAACACTTCCTGAAAGACAAGAAGTTCGACATCATCAAAATGGCGATAAAAATCAACGATCATCTGCCGTGTACGTTCTGGCCTGACAATATTATCCACTGCGATAGCTAACTGACCGCGCCAGCCGTTCGCTATCTGCTGACATTGCTGCCGGGTGATCTGCATTTTTTTGACAACAGAGCGCCCTTCTTTGAGAAACCACGCCCCGGCAGCGGTCAGTTCCACATCACGGTGACGTCGTTCAAACAGCGGCACCGCCAGCCACTCTTCCAGCTGACGCACGGTATAGCTGACCGCAGAAGGAACGCGATGCAACTCCTGTGCCGCAGCGCTAAAACTACCATTACGCGCTACCGCATCAACAACTTCGAGTGAATATTCTGACCACATAGTCTGCCTGCAAAATTTTTGAAACCAGTCATCAAATATTACCGTTTCACAACACTAATTTCACTCCCTACACTTTGCGGCGGTGTTTAATTGAGAGATTTAGAGAATATACATGCAACCTGGGAAAAGATTTTTAGTCTGGCTGGCGGGTTTGAGCGTACTCGGTTTTCTGGCAACCGATATGTATCTGCCTGCTTTCGCCGCCATACAGGCCGACCTGCAAACGCCTGCGTCTGCTGTCAGTGCCAGCCTTAGTCTGTTCCTTGCCGGTTTTGCCGCAGCCCAGCTTCTGTGGGGGCCGCTCTCCGACCGTTATGGTCGTAAACCGGTGTTATTAATCGGCCTGACAATTTTTGCGTTAGGTAGTCTGGGGATGCTGTGGGTTGAAAACGCCGCCACGCTGCTGGTATTGCGTTTTGTACAGGCTGTGGGTGTCTGCGCCGCGGCGGTTATCTGGCAAGCGTTAGTGACGGATTATTATCCTTCGCAGAAAGTTAACCGTATTTTTGCGACCATCATGCCGCTGGTGGGTCTATCTCCGGCACTGGCTCCTCTGTTAGGAAGCTGGCTGCTGGTCCATTTTTCCTGGCAGGCGATTTTCGCCACCCTGTTTGCCATTACCGTGGTGCTGATTCTGCCTATTTTCTGGCTCAAACCCACGACGAAGGCCCGTAACAATAGTCAGGATGGTCTGACCTTTACCGACCTGCTACGTTCTAAGATCT
Organism: Escherichia sp. WS1265; assembly: GCF_046487585.1. Taxonomy (NCBI): domain Bacteria; kingdom Pseudomonadati; phylum Pseudomonadota; class Gammaproteobacteria; order Enterobacterales; family Enterobacteriaceae; genus Escherichia; species Escherichia sp. WS1265. The sequence goes on along the minus strand of NZ_JBJQJE010000001.1, from coordinate 348,849 downwards.
ATCGCGGCAACGTGCTGATATATGCGGCCTGTTCAGCCAGTTTTTTTGCATGGCTGACCGGCTCACCGTTCATCCTTAGTGAAATGGGCTACAGCCCGGCAGTTATTGGTTTAAGTTATGTCCCGCAAACTATCGCGTTTCTGATTGGTGGTTATGGCTGTCGCGCCGCACTGCAGAAATGGCAAGGCAAGCAGTTATTACCGTGGTTGCTGGTACTGTTTGCTGTCAGCGTCATTGCGACCTGGGCTGTGGGCTTCATTAGCCATGTGTCGCTAGTCGAAATCCTGATCCCATTCTGTGTGATGGCGATTGCCAATGGCGCGATCTACCCGATTGTTGTCGCCCAGGCGCTGCGTCCCTTCCCACATGCAACTGGTCGCGCCGCAGCGTTGCAGAACACTCTACAACTGGGTCTGTGCTTCCTCGCAAGTCTGGTAGTTTCCTGGCTGATCAGTATCAGCACGCCATTGCTCACCACCACCAGCGTGATGTTATCAACAGTAGTGCTGGTCGCTCTGGGTTACATGATGCAACGTTGTGAAGAAGTAGACTGTCAGAATCATGGCAATGCCGAAGTCGCTCATAGCGAATCACACTGATCTATATCGATATACTTATACTTAGGCTGCTAACAAAATTTTGTTGTATGATTGAAATTAGCGGCCTATACTAATTTCGAGTTGTTAAAGCTACGATAAATATTATGTTTTTACGGGGACAGGATCGTTCCCGACTCACTATGGATGGTCATTTCGGCAAGGGTTCCTCCTTTCCCTCTGTTCTACGTCGGATTATAGACTCGCGGTTTTTTCTGCGAGATTTCTCACAAAGCCCAAAAAGCGTCTACGCTGTTTTAAGGTTCTGATCACCGACCAGTGATGGAGAAACTATGAGTTCATCGTGTATAGAAGAAGTCAGTGTACCGGATGACAACTGGTACCGTATCGCCAACGAATTACTTAGCCGTGCCGGTATAGCCATTAACGGTTCTGCCCCGGCGGATATTCGTGTGAAAAACCCCGATTTTTTTAAACGCGTTCTGCAGGAAGGCTCTTTGGGGTTAGGCGAAAGTTATATGGATGGCTGGTGGGAATGTGACCGACTGGATATGTTTTTTAGCAAAGTCTTACGCGCAGGTCTCGAGAACCAACTCCCCCATCATTTCAAAGACACGCTGCGTATTGCCGGCGCTCGTCTCTTCAATCTGCAGAGTAAAAAACGTGCCTGGATAGTCGGCAAAGAGCATTACGATTTGGGTAATGACTTGTTCAGCCGCATGCTTGATCCCTTCATGCAATATTCCTGCGCTTACTGGAAAGATGCCGATAATCTGGAATCTGCCCAGCAGGCGAAGCTCAAAATGATTTGTGAAAAATTGCAGTTAAAACCAGGGATGCGCGTACTGGATATTGGCTGCGGCTGGGGCGGACTGGCGCACTACATGGCATCTAATTATGACGTAAGCGTGGTTGGCGTCACCATTTCTGCCGAACAGCAAAAAATGGCTCAGGAACGCTGTGAAGGCCTGGATGTCACCATTTTGCTGCAAGATTATCGTGACCTGAACGACCAGTTTGATCGTATTGTTTCTGTGGGGATGTTCGAGCACGTCGGACCGAAAAATTACGATACCTATTTTGCGGTGGTGGATCGTAATTTGAAACCGGAAGGCATATTCCTGCTCCATACTATCGGTTCGAAAAAAACCGATCTGAATGTTGATCCCTGGATTAATAAATATATTTTTCCGAACGGTTGCCTGCCCTCTGTACGCCAGATTGCTCAGTCCAGCGAACCCCACTTTGTGATGGAAGACTGGCATAACTTCGGTGCTGATTACGATACTACGTTGATGGCGTGGTATGAACGATTCCTCGCCGCATGGCCAGAAATTGCGGATAACTACAGTGAACGCTTTAAACGGATGTTTACCTATTATCTGAATGCCTGTGCAGGTGCTTTCCGCGCCCGTGATATTCAGCTCTGGCAGGTGGTGTTCTCACGCGGTGTTGAAAACGGCCTTCGAGTGGCTCGCTAAAGGCTATTCTATCGCCCCCTCTCCGGGGGCGATTTCAGATCAGGCTTCTGTACCTGGTTGATTCATGGCATTTTCTCGTGCCGCCAGCACTCGTTCTACCGTATCTACCACTGCCTGAGTTTGTGGATCGATTTCAATGTTGACGCGTGCGCCGAGTTTTTTCTTCCCAAGAGTCGTGCGTTCCAGTGTTTCCGGAATTAAATGGACGCAAAAACGCGTTGGCGTGACTTCGCCGACGGTCAGGCTAATACCGTCGATGCCAATAAATCCTTTGTACAGGATATATTTCATCAACTGACTATCCTGGACTTTAAACCAGATCTGGCGATTATTTTCCGAGGTTAATATTTTCGCGACTTCAGCGGTGGTCATAATATGACCTGACATTAAGTGTCCGCCAATTTCATCGCTGAATTTCGCCGCACGCTCAACGTTTACCCAATCCCCCACTTTTAAATCGCCAAGATTGGTAATGCGTAACGTTTCTTTCATGAGGTCAAAACTGACATGGTTGCCGTTAATTTCCGTTACGGTCAGGCAGCAACCGTTATGCGCCACGGACGCACCGGTTTCCAGGCCGTCCAGCATGTGGTCGGGTAACTCCACCACATGCGTGCGAAAATTTGGTTTCTCGTCAATCGACACCAGTTTTGCGGTGCCCTGTACAATCCCCGTAAACATACTTACAACTCCTGAAATCAGTTAAGACATTCTGTTCAGCACAATAGCAGGTGGAAAACGCCCTTACCAGTGAAGGGGCAAGAATGGCTATTTTTTCACTGGAGAATTAATAAATCCTCGCTACAATAGACTGAATTTCCCCTGCTTCTTCTTTTTGCTGCCCATTCAGGCGGCTTTTTAGTCTCTCATATAACTACAAATAAAAGGTGTTCACGTGCAGAAGTATATCAGTGAAGCGCGTCTGTTATTAGCATTAGCAATCCCGGTGATTCTCGCGCAAATCGCCCAAACTGCGATGGGTTTTGTCGATACCGTGATGGCGGGCGGCTATAGTGCCACCGACATGGCGGCGGTCGCTATCGGTACTTCTATCTGGCTTCCGGCGATCCTCTTTGGTCACGGACTGCTGCTGGCATTAACGCCGGTTATCGCGCAATTAAATGGTTCCGGTCGACGTGAGCGCATTGCGCATCAGGTGCGACAGGGTTTCTGGCTGGCGGGTTTTGTTTCCGTTCTCATTATGCTGGTGCTGTGGAATGCAGGTTACATTATCCGCTCCATGGAAAACATCGATCCGGCTCTGGCGGACAAAGCCGTGGGTTATCTGCGTGCGTTGCTATGGGGCGCGCCGGGCTATCTGTTCTTCCAGGTTGCCCGTAACCAATGTGAAGGTCTGGCAAAAACCAAGCCGGGTATGGTAATGGGCTTTATCGGCCTGCTGGTGAACATTCCGGTGAACTATATCTTTATTTATGGTCATTTCGGTATGCCTGAGCTCGGTGGCGTTGGTTGTGGCGTGGCTACTGCGGCGGTGTATTGGGTCATGTTCCTTGCCATGGTTTCTTACATTAAACGCGCCCGCTCGATGCGCGATATTCGTAACGAAAAAGGCACTGCGAAGCCCGATCCTGCGGTTATGAAACGACTGATTCAACTCGGTTTGCCAATTGCGCTGGCGCTGTTCTTTGAAGTAACGCTGTTTGCCGTCGTGGCTCTGTTAGTGTCTCCGCTCGGTATTGTTGATGTCGCAGGACACCAGATTGCCCTGAACTTTAGTTCACTGATGTTTGTGCTTCCAATGTCGCTGGCGGCAGCGGTAACTATCCGCGTAGGTTATCGTCTGGGTCAGGGCTCAACGCTGGATGCGCAAACCGCTGCGCGGACCGGGCTTATGGTGGGTGTCTGTATGGCAACCCTGACGGCCATTTTCACGGTTTCACTGCGGGAGCAAATCGCCCTGTTGTACAACGACAATCCCGAGGTTGTAACGCTGGCTGCGCATTTGATGTTGCTGGCGGCGGTATATCAGATTTCTGACTCTATCCAGGTGATTGGCAGTGGGATTTTGCGTGGTTATAAAGATACGCGTTCCATTTTCTATATCACCTTTACGGCTTACTGGGTGCTGGGCTTGCCAAGCGGCTATATTCTGGCACTGACCGATCTGGTCGTTGAACCTATGGGGCCAGCAGGCTTCTGGATAGGCTTTATTATTGGCCTGACGTCGGCAGCCATTATGATGATGCTGCGTATGCGGTTCCTGCAACGTCTGCCGTCAGCCATCATTCTGCAACGAGCAGCTCGCTAGTAAAGACAAGGCGCAACCTTCACGGGTTGCGCCTGTGTTTTTACGCAGGCTGGAGCGTTGCGCCAATCCCGTCTTCGTCTGGCTGTAGTTTCAGTGCGTTACACAGAGTTTGCCGACTGGCATCTGTTATCTCAACGTGTATATCACCAGTAACTTCCCCTTTCACATTGATGAAGTCAGGTGAAATTTCTTTCGCACTGGTTTGCAGGCAAATCGCTCCCTCTCCGCGCAGGCGTTTCACTTTCAGTTGCACATGCGTTGCCGCACCAGTGATTAGCCACAGTTTTCCGCCATTTAGATTGATGTTACCAACACTGAAAGTGACACTGTCACCTTTTACCGTACTGCCGTCGAGAATCAATACACCGCCCTGCTGTACAGTAATCGTTGATTGTTGCAGATCTGCGCCATAGCCAATAATCATTGAAGCGCCGTCCAGTAATGCAACACTCCCGGTCAGTTCAACCGGTGCGCGATCTTCCTCTACGACAAAATTTTCGTCCGCGCTGGTGGGTGACAACAAGATCACTGTCCCACCTTGTATTACCGCGTTTTCCAGCGTACCAGCATGCACTTCAGCCCGACCACCTACATTAACGGACAAGTTTTGCGTCTTACCGGAACTGTAGAGCTGAAGACCATCCGTCCCCAGACGATAAGTGGATCCATTCTCAACAATAGTGTCAGAGTCTTCACCACCAAGATTATTCATGGTGCCACCAGCAAGCAACGTATCATTGGCTTTCCCCGCCAGCATAAAAACGCCGCCCTGATTAATCTCACAATTGCTGGCTTCCCCACCTGGATACACCAACAATTCACCACCTTCATCTACCACGACCGCTGAGGTTGTCCCATTGACCAACAGGCCGCCCTCTTGATCGAGAATGATTTTTTCCGCGCGATGGCCTTCCAGTACACGCAGGTTACCGCCATTTTCCAGCAACAAACCGCAGGCATAACCTTTATCAACGCTGAATTCACCTTCGGGATGGCGGCCATTAACCGTAGCGAGCGTAGAGAGACTAATTGCGCCTCCCTCGGACTGAACAATATCTGTGGCAATGGCACCGTCGCTGACCGATAGCGTGCCATTGTTGCCGTACTGTGTGCATTTGGCGATCCCACCGGTTGCCACTTTCAACCAGCCAGCCCCCGTGACCACGGTATTTTCGGCTCTTCCGCCAGCTTCAACAATTAACTCACCTTCAGTAAGTTGCGTCACGCCAATGACCTCGCCGGTCTTAACAATTTGCACGTTCCCGTCGCTCATCAAGTTTTTCGCATCAGATCCCATGATTTATTCCTTTGCTGCATCTGTGTGCCTTTATTGCTACCTAAGTGTAAAGGCTACGGAGGATTTATCCACGACAGATTTTGAGATGGTGGCAAACAACTCTGTTTAAACTCTGATACACAGATTATTGGGTTGTGTCAGATGTAAATGCGATCCTGAATAAAAATCGCCCTTGCAAATCAACAAAATATAGCCAATTTGCTTAAAAGCTCTGCAAACGGTCGAAATAGCGCAGAAAATTACGTTTTGCCTCTTGCCACCTTCCCACTCTGCCGCTAATATTCGTCCCCGTTGTCACCTACAACGTTGCGTTCATAGCTCAGTTGGTTAGAGCACCACCTTGACATGGTGGGGGTCGTTGGTTCGAGTCCAATTGAACGCACCATCCTGCGTCCGTAGCTCAGTTGGTTAGAGCACCACCTTGACATGGTGGGGGTCGGTGGTTCGAGTCCACTCGGACGCACCAGATTTTCTTAATCTGGTCTTCTCCTTTTTCCCTCTGTTTCTTCTCTGTATCCAATACGTTAAAAGATTTACACTGTCTTCGTATGCGTTATCAGAAGGAGAATCGCTATGGCAACTTTGTTACAACTTCATTTTGCTTTTAATGGCCCATTTGGCGACGCAATGGTTGAGCAGCTTGAACCGCTTGCTGAGTCGATTAATCAGGAACCTGGTTTTCTGTGGAAGGTATGGACAGAAAGTGAAAAGAACCACGAAGCCGGTGGGATCTACCTTTTTACTGATGAAAAAAGCGCCCTTGCCTATCTGGAAAAACATACTGCCCGACTGAAAAATCTCGGCGTTGAGGAAGTTGTCGCCAAAGTTTTCGATGTCAATGAGCCACTTAGTCAAATCAATCAGGCAAAACTCGCCTGACAGAATTTAATCAAGGGCGGTTAGCGCCCTTTTCATCCCTGTCTGAAATTTCTCAAATTCTAAAAATCTCAACCAAACTTATCTGATAACACTAAATTCGAAAGAATGCGTACAGGTAAGTAACAATGAAAAAAATTGCTATTGTGGGTGCCGGGCCTACGGGGATCTACACCTTATTCTCGCTTCTACAGCAACAAACTCCACTTTCTATTTCTATCTTCGAGCAGGCTGATGAAGCCGGTGTCGGGATGCCATACAGTGATGAGGAAAACTCAAAAATGATGCTGGCAAATATTGCCAGTATTGAAATACCGCCGATTTATTGTACGTATCTCGAATGGCTACAAAAGCAAGAAGCCAGCCATCTCCAGCGTTATGGCGTTAAAAAAGAAACCTTGCACGATCGTCAGTTTTTACCGCGAATTCTGCTGGGCGAATATTTCCGCGATCAATTTTTACGATTAGTAGACCAGGCACGACAGCAAAAATTTGCAGTGGCTGTTTATGAATCATGCCAGGTTACCGATCTGCAAATTACAAATGCTGGCGTCATGCTCGCTACAAATCAGGATTTACCCAGCGAGACGTTTGATTTAGCGGTGATTGCCACGGGTCACGTCTGGCCTGATGAAGAAGAAGCAACCAGAACGTATTTTCCCAGCCCGTGGTCAGGCCTGATGGAAGCAAAGGTCGATGCGTGTAACGTGGGTATTATGGGAACATCCTTGAGCGGACTGGATGCGGCAATGGCAGTGGCTATTCAGCATGGTTCGTTCATTGAAGATGATAAACAACACGTCATTTTTCACCGCGATAACGCAAGTGAAAAGCTAAATATTACGTTAATGTCGCGCACAGGTATTTTACCCGAAGCCGATTTCTATTGCCCTATTCCCTACGAGCCCTTACACATCGTCACTGATCAAGCATTAAATGCTGAGATTCAAAAAGGCGAAGAGGGCCTTTTGGATCGGGTATTTAGATTGATAGTAGAGGAAATCAAGTTTGCTGATCCAGACTGGAGCCAACGCATAGCCTTAGAAAGCCTGAATGTCGATTCCTTTGCTCAAGCCTGGTTTGCCGAGCGCAAACAACGCGCCCCATTTGACTGGGCAGAAAAAAATCTCCAGGAAGTCGAACGCAATAAACGAGAAAAACATACTGTTCCCTGGCGTTATGTCATTCTGCGCCTGCATGAAGCAGTACAGGAAATTGTTCCTCATCTGAATGAACACGACCATAAACGGTTCAGTAAAGGCTTTGCCCGGGTTTTCATCGATAATTATGCGGCAATCCCTTCAGAGTCTATTCGTCGACTACTGGCCTTACGTGAAGCGGGAATCATTCATATTCTCGCCCTCGGTGAAGACTACGAAATGGAAATTAATGAGTCGCGCACCGTCCTGAAAACGGAAGACAATAGCTACTCGTTTGACGTTTTTATTGATGCCCGCGGGCAGCGTCCGCTTAAAGTGAAAGATATTCCTTTCCCTGGACTACGCGAACAATTACAGAAAACAGGGGATGAAATCCCTGATGTTGGCGAAGATTATACGCTACAGCAACCCGAAGAAATTCGTGGGCGCGTAGCGTTCGGCGCGTTGCCCTGGTTGATGCACGACCAGCCATTCGTACAGGGACTTACGGCATGTGCAGAAATTGGTGAGGCGATGGCTCAGGCGGTCGTAAAGCCTGCATCCCGTGCTCGTCGGCGTCTTTCGTTTGATCAAATGTAAAGCTATCAGCACTCAACAAACTGATGCTGTTCATTAAGGCGATAGCGGACTCCGGCTCGAATATTGTTTTCACCTTCAATGGCGACGGCGAAGCGAACTCTTTCGCCGTCATGATATGCCAGTGCGGCGCTTCCCCCTGGCCCGAGAATAATTGAGTCGACCACGCCCGTGCTCACTATTGTCGAATCTTCACCGCTGGCAATGATGTGTACATTGTCGCCGCTATTGGCAATTCTGGCGTTTGCGCCAAAGCTGGCGATTTGCACCAGGTCACCATTACTGGCGACATGACACCGTTCACCCAATGTACAAACGCGTACTCGCATTCCGGTATTTGCAATCCGACTACTATCTCCAGCGCTGCTTATCCGCGAAGAATTACCGGTTACAGCAACCCGTGCGCGTTCACCGGAGCTGCCAATGTGACTGTTAAAGCCGACACTTCCAATCCGCACGCTATAACCCATACTGGCAATTTGCGCGGCATACCCAGCGGTTGCGATTCTGGCATTATCCTCACAACAGCCGATGCGAGCATGATCGTCGCTGCGGGCAAACTGACTGCAAAATGGTCTCTCTCCGGGATCTGTGGCCAGTTTTTGCATAGAGGAAACTTCCTGATGCGCGAAGTTTTCATCCGCCAGCCATTTTTTCCACGCATACTCAACCAGACTCTCCGCCCAGTCCGTATATCCTTCCTCAATCAGTGCATGATGAATATCGGCATAACTACCGCCGCGTGGGAAATGGCGCAGGAACCAGCGATACATCACCGCTCCGATACGCCATTCTCGCAGGTCTGCTCGTGTAATGATCATTCGTTAGTGCCGGTGATAGCCATCGACCATGCTTTTAAAGGTTTCGTGTGGCGTACGCCCCGTGGTGCAAAGATAAAGATGACCGAAGATAAAAAAGAGGCTTATAAATGCCAGAGCAAAATGCGCCTGCAATAACCAGTATCTTACGCCAGGAAACACATCTCCCACGACTTGCGGATAGAGACACAGCAGCCCCGTCAATAGTAACAACGGCAGCAATCCATACATGACACCAACATAGGCGACCTGCTGTAAGGGATTAAATTTAGACTGTGTTGTTGCCGGGAAAGGATGTTCTTCCCCCTGCATAATGCCAAACAAATAAAATCGCGTTTGTTTTGCCGCTCGCTCCAGCCAACCCTGACGACGAATGCGATAGTGGTGACCATTACCCCCAACGGCATTGATCAGAACAAAGCCGAGCCAGCATGCCAGTAACAAAAATCCGCAAACTTCATGCAACGCAACCAGACTTTTAACCGCAGTTGCGCCCACCAGCGCAAAGTGATTTATCAGCCCACTTGCCAGCAACAATACAAAGAGTAACGCATTCGACCAGTGCCATAATCTGACCGCTTTGCTGTAAAGATAAATCTTCTCACCATGATCGGTGGCTGATTTCTTCACGCCACGAGCACGAAACAAGGCATGCAGCCCCAGCACCAACCACATCCCAACCAGCAATAGTCCGGCAATGATCAACCACACCGGCCAAAATTCGGGAGTGAACTGTGGCACATAGTTCGCCAACTGGCTCTGAAACTGTTCAGCATGTTGCGACGGGTTCATACATTTTCCTTTTTAATCAAATGTTGACCGAATCGGCGATACAGATGCGGTTTCCCGGCACCAGGTAGCTGATATTGATAGTATTTATTTTCCTGCAACCACGCCTGAATTTCTGGGCTATCTTCGCGACCAAAGATCAAGGCGTGTTCCGGGCAGGCGCTGACGCAAATGGGCGGAAAGCCTTTTGCCAGTCGGGACTCAGCGCAGAAATCACATTTATCTGCCACTTTAGTGACAGGGTTAAGGTAGCGAACCTGATACGGGCAAGCGCCAATGCAATAACTGCAGCCGATGCACTGCGATTTTTCTACCCGCACGATCCCCTGCTCATCACGCCACGACGCCCCTGTCGGGCAAACGTCGATGCAAGGAGCATCTTCACAGTGCTGGCATGACTGGCGAAAAAAGTGATACTGCGTTTCGTTGTCGTTATCGGTGACTGGAATGTGTGCTATCGATAAACGGCTTCCCTGAGCGGGGACGTGGTTAGTTTTACGGCATGCGCGGGCGCAAATATTACAGCCATTGCACCGTGACTCGTCATGAATCATGGCATACCGAACTTCCTTTTCTTGCCTCGTGTTCGCTAACAGAGAAGACGCAGAACCAGTAAAAAGGATTACTGTTCCCATCCCCAGAACAAATTTGCGTCGAGTGAAGGACATCTGATTATCCCCTAATGCAGTGGCTGCTACTGTCCACCCTATCCATGACATCTCCCTGAAATTTCAGGGGTTCTGAAACTGCTCTACCTCGAACCATTCGCATAAGCCATACGCCTTGCCATAGGTCATAAATCGCTCGCTAAACAAGTACAACACCGCCGTCGATGACTCCACCTGCCGTATATCGGCATATTCAGGTGCAACATCCATCGCGGCGATCGCGGCTTCAATCTGCGCTTCCTGGAAGTAATATGGCGCTTGCATCAGCATGGCGACTTTGTAAGGACGAGGATACGTCTGGCACTCAAAACGAACGGCGTGTGCAATAGCGCGACAAATGTCCTGCTCCACAACTTGCAAAGACATCGCCGCGTAGTTTTCACTCATGGCCTGCGTTGAGTAATAGTAATCATCCTGGCTTCCCGTCATACACGCGATATCCGCGTAGTCTCCGTTCTGCTTAATGTTTTCCAGCAAAACTGACAGTTCCTCTTCGGCAACCGAATAGGGTGGCGAGAGAAACACGGCGCGCGCCACCAGCTGCCCAGCCGCAGAATGCTGGCGAATGAACTCTGCCAGGATTTCAGCAGGTTCTGGTTCTGTGATGTCTTCACTTACCGTATCAACGGGGTGGCGCATCCCCTGCAACCATTGCCGCTTCGCCTCGTCAATTTCGCTGACTTCCGCTAACGGCAATTCATCCTGATGGTTCATCTCACCCATTCCTTACGCAGGCAGTAGATTGTGTGCTGCCAGATCGGCGGCAATATCTTCCAGCCCCAGACGCTGCAATGTTTCGCGGGTCGGACAACCAAGCTGTGGGTCCCAGCCCATTTCTTTGTAGAACATCGTGAGCGAAGCATGCATATCGTCACGATCCATTTTGTCAGTACCTTCAGTAAAGACCGGGATCTGCGGATCCTTGTCGAATACCCAGGAACAGATAAGATCGTGTTCATTACGCATATCTTTGGTTTGCATCAGTTTTATCGTGTAGGCGCGATGCAACGTAAAGATACGCTCTGCAGCTAAATCTAATTTTTCCTGAGTCATATCTTCGCCAGTGATCGCTTTGAAGAATTTGGCTTCAAGCGCCAGATCGCCCCGGTAATTACGGCTTTTCAGCGGCGAAACGGTCATTGGCCAGACCCAGTTGCACAGGGTGACGGCGTTATGCAAACAGACCCGCAACAGCGACCACTTAGCATATTTAATTTTTGCGTCATTGATTGGCGTGTAGTTTTTGGTTTCATCGTAAGCATCTTCAGAACCAAAAAGTTCTTTCGCCACTTCACGTTGCAGTTTCAATGGCAAACCGGAACCAATAAAGTTGATATGGGTATGCGTCATGCAGTCACGGTTGAACATACAGTTAACAATGGAACCGACCTGCGCTGACGCTTCATTGGCATGGTGAACCGGATAGCCAAACGGCGACCAGAGTTTATTTTTCGCGTAGCCCCAGTACTCTTCACCCAAATTCCAGCGTTCTGCGATGGCATATGAACCATCAGCCAGGTGACTCAGCTCACCCACACGATGCGCCAGACGGTAGTAAAAATCTTTAATGAAGTTAACGTCACCCGCTTCCAGTTGATCCCAGCGAATTTCCGCATACTCTTCAGCTGGTAGAACACGCTTGAACACCCCTTTGCTGTAACAATAAGTAAAGTCGCGATGCAGCTGCCCATAGTTACACCATAGGCCGTAGTCATCGAACAGATTCAGACCAACCAGGTTACCAATCACACGACCATCGTCTTTATCTTCAAAATCTTTCGGCCCGTTTGGGAAGATAGTGGTATGGACAAAGTTTGCTACACAAGTGTTACCACCTGTGCTGGGCACGCCAAACTCTTTCACCCGAGGAATATTCATTTGGGTCATACAACGGATCGGGCAAGAGTGGCAGCCGCTCATTTTTACTGTGTATTTCTCTGCCGCCGGACCTAAGTCAAAAACGGATTTATAGGTACGAAAGCCGACCGTGTTCTGATTGCCTGGCGGAATTTCCCCCGTTTCAATCGGACCACCTTCAGCCGCGCCCCAAAATAGCCCTTTACGTGCTGTCCAACGTGACTTGGGATCTGAATACTCTGCCCACGATTGCGGCGTACTTGGCACGACATGGTTGTTATTCGCGCCGATAAGTTCAGTCATCATGTAATCGTTGAGACGCTTCATCTCCTGACGATCGGCAATGTTGACCCCTTTCGTCCCCTCAACCGCAATCGCTTTAAGGTTTTTCGAACCCATTATTGCGCCAGTTCCCGCACCACCGCTGTGGTTACGGCTATTCAACATGCCAGAGAGAGGAACAAGGTTTTCCCCAGCCTGACCAATAGCCGCCACACAGGTTTCCGGACTGGTCAAGCGACAAATTTCTTCCGTCGTTGCGCGCGTCCCTTTTCCCCATAAGAAATCGGCTTTTTCCAGGCTAACTTTGTCATCTTTAATATTCAGCCATACCGGTGATTTCGCTTTCCCTTCGATAATAATGACGTCGTATCCAGCGAATTTCATTTGCGCTGCAAAAAAGCCCCCCATATGGGCATCGACGACTAAATTTCCTTTGGTAAAAGTAGAAAGTGAGGTGATATTTACGCGAGAACTACAGGGGGCACCAGATCCAGTTAATGGGCCGGTAGCAAAGACTAATTTATTCGCTTCATCGAAAGGTTTCGTGCCTGGCGGTACTTCGTCATACATAATTTTGTAGCCGAAGCCCATACCACCGACAAAACTTTTAAACTTACTGGAATCTTCGAGGATAATATTTCCTGTCGTGAGATTGACTCTTAATATATTACCTGTCCAACCGTTAGCCATGATTTTTTCCTTTGCAAGATTCACACAGTAATATCTTTCCACTCGATAATTTTTAACGCCCCTGTTGGGCAGGCGTTTGCGCATTCACCGCATAACACACATTTCGAGGATTTTTTACTTTCGGTATTTACGGTCGCCATCATCCACGGGCATGCCGTCGTACAGGCGCTACAGCCAATACAACGTTTATGATCGACGGTAATACAGCCTTCTTCCTGTTGCCAGGTAATCGCACCAATCGGGCAGACATTCATGCATTGCGGTTCTTTGCATTGACGGCAGGTGTCCGCGGTATAGTTGAGATCGCCATACAGGCCGCCACCAGAGCCAACCCCGTTATCGCCAAAGAAATAATTGCGATGGATTTTGATACGGGAGAAGAATGTCCCTACTGAGCCATCGTTGAAGTTGGTACAAGAGATTTCACAGCGGTGGCAACCCGTGCATCGCGCACGTTGGGTCACCAGCACCCCTTTGGGTGTATTTATCAACCCTACTGTGCCGCTATCAATATCTTCCTGTTTGCAACCCAAAAGTGACAGTAACGCAGGGGCAATTGTTAGACCAGCGAGGCCTTTTCCTGATATACGCAAGAATTCTAATCGCGTTAAGCCAATATCTAATAGTGGACGATCAACCGGGTTCATTTATTTCGCATCCTCTTCGCAAACACAGTGCTGACAATTCAGCAGCCTGATATTAAGCATTCAACTAATACGCTGCTGACTCTGTCCCCAACACCAGATATTTTCCCTAACCCGATAGTGTATGAGAAAAGATTTAACGCTGATAAACTAATCCTTTATGGTTAGGAGAAAAAATAATGTGATTATTCTGAGCTCTTAACATTGATCGTTATCAATTAAAATCACAAAGCAAGAAATTATAAGTGAACTGATATTTATTATCATTTGAAATAAATTTAACTTAAACGACAATTATTTGTGACGTTCATTGCAGAAAATAAAAATAACATTATCGTTATAAATTAAAATACATACCGAAATTCGTATAATTTCAGCAGTTGTTATTTAGAATGATTAACTGGACCACAACTAAACTAACAATATCAGGATGAAGCTTACCGCCTCATCCTGAATGGTCATTTTACCAGTGCGTTAATGACGGTTTCCATCGCCTGCTTTTCCAGCTCACTGCGCTGAATGCGTTTATTGGCTAATGCTGTACGTAACACGCCTGCGATAACAATATGCTTTGGTTCCTGCCCCAGATCGCGCATTTCCAACACAACTTTACCGACAACTCTGCACATTTCTCGGTACAGTTCATCCTCTTTTGTCCGATTTCCCATTCTTTATACCTATTTATCATGCCAACTATCAGCATATATCAATCTAACCAATTAGACAAAAATCAAACAAAATCAGACAAATAACGCGATAAATTATTTTAACTGTAGCAATTGAGCGATGATGTATTTATACACCGGATGAACTTTCACTTATCTTCACAGTGACAACCCCGGCACCAGACGTTGCGCAAACAGCGAAGTTTTTGCGTAACCTTTTCCCTGGAACGTTAAATCTTTGATAACAATTTATTGTCTAACAAGTTGTATATTTTTTGAAACGCTGTTTTTGTTTTCCTTTTGGATTAATTTCAGCGTATAATGCGCGCCAATTGACTCTTGAATGGTTTCAGCACTTTGGACTGTAGAACTCAACGACTCAAAAACAGGCACTCACGTTGGGCTGAGACACAAGCACACATTCCTCTGCACGCTTTTTCGATGTCACCTATCCTTAGAGCGAGGCACCACCACTTTCGTAATACCGGATTCGCTTTCCGGCAGTGCGCCCAGAAAGCAAGTTTCTCCCATCCTTCTCAACTTAAAGACTAAGACTGTCATGAAAAAGACCAAAATTGTTTGCACCATCGGACCGAAAACCGAATCTGAAGAGATGTTAGCTAAAATGCTGGACGCTGGCATGAACGTTATGCGTCTGAACTTCTCTCATGGTGACTATGCAGAACACGGTCAGCGCATTCAGAATCTGCGCAACGTGATGAGCAAAACTGGTAAAACCGCCGCTATCCTGCTTGATACCAAAGGTCCGGAAATCCGCACCATGAAACTGGAAGGCGGTAACGACGTTTCTCTGAAAGCGGGTCAGACCTTTACTTTCACCACTGATAAATCTGTTATCGGCAACAGCGAAATGGTTGCGGTAACGTATGAAGGTTTCACTACTGACCTGTCTGTTGGCAACACCGTACTGGTTGACGATGGTCTCATCGGTATGGAAGTTACCGCCATTGAAGGTAACAAAGTTATCTGTAAAGTACTGAACAACGGCGACCTGGGTGAAAACAAAGGTGTGAACCTGCCTGGCGTTTCCATTGCCCTGCCAGCACTGGCTGAAAAAGACAAACAGGACCTGATCTTTGGTTGCGAACAAGGCGTAGACTTTGTTGCTGCTTCCTTTATTCGTAAGCGTTCTGACGTTATCGAAATCCGTGAGCACCTGAAAGCGCACGGCGGCGAAAACATCCACATCATCTCCAAAATCGAAAACCAGGAAGGCCTCAACAACTTCGACGAAATCCTCGAAGCCTCTGACGGCATCATGGTTGCGCGTGGCGACCTGGGTGTAGAAATCCCAGTAGAAGAAGTTATCTTCGCCCAGAAGATGATGATCGAAAAATGTATCCGTGCACGTAAAGTCGTTATCACTGCGACCCAGATGCTGGATTCCATGATCAAAAACCCACGCCCGACTCGCGCAGAAGCCGGTGACGTTGCAAACGCCATTCTCGACGGTACTGACGCAGTGATGCTGTCTGGTGAATCCGCAAAAGGTAAATACCCGCTGGAAGCGGTTTCTATCATGGCGACCATCTGCGAACGTACCGACCGCGTGATGAACAGCCGTCTCGAGTTCAACAATGACAACCGTAAACTGCGCATTACCGAAGCGGTATGCCGTGGTGCCGTTGAAACTGCTGAAAAACTGGATGCTCCGCTGATCGTGGTTGCTACCCAGGGCGGTAAATCTGCTCGCGCAGTACGTAAATACTTCCCGGATGCCACCATCCTGGCACTGACCACCAACGAAAAAACGGCTCATCAGTTGGTACTGAGCAAAGGCGTTGTGCCGCAGCTGGTTAAAGAGATCACTTCTACTGATGATTTCTACCGTCTGGGTAAAGAACTGGCTCTGCAGAGCGGTCTGGCACACAAAGGTGACGTCGTAGTTATGGTTTCTGGTGCACTGGTACCGAGCGGCACTACTAACACCGCATCTGTTCACGTCCTGTAATATTGCTTTTGTGAATTAATTTGTATATCGAAGCGCCCTGATGGGCGCTTTTTTTATTTAATCGATAACCAGAAGCAATAAAAAATCAAATCGGATTTCACTATATAATCTCACTTTATCTAAGATGAATCCGATGGAAGCATCCTGTTTTCTCTCAATTTTTTTATCTAAAACCCAGCGTTCGATGCTTCTTTGAGCGAACGATCAAAAATAAGTGCCTTCCCATCAAAAAAATATTCTCAACATAAAAAACTTTGTGTAATACTTGTAACGCTACATGGAGATTAACTCAATCTAGAGGGTATTAATAATGAAAGCTACTAAACTGGTACTGGGCGCGGTAATCCTGGGTTCTACTCTGCTGGCAGGTTGCTCCAGCAACGCTAAAATCGATCAGCTGTCTTCTGACGTTCAGACTCTGAACGCTAAAGTTGACCAGCTGAGCAACGACGTGAACGCAATGCGTTCCGACGTTCAGGCTGCTAAAGATGACGCAGCTCGTGCTAACCAGCGTCTGGACAACATGGCTACTAAATACCGCAAGTAATAGTACCTGTGAAGTGAAAAATGGCGCACATTGTGCGCCATTTTTTTTGCCTGCCATTTACCGCTACTGAGTCGCGCGTAACATATTCCCTTGCTCTGGTTCACCATTCTGCGCTGACTCTACTGAAGGCGCATTGCTGGCTGCGGGGGTTGCTCCACTGCTCACCGAAACCGGATACCCTGCCCGACGATACAACGCTTTATCGACTAATTTCTGATCTACACCCTTATTGTCTTTAAATTGCGTAAAGCCTGCTGGCAGTGTGTATGGCATTGTCTGAACGTTCTGCTGTTCTTCTGCCGATAGTGGTCGATGTACTTCAACATAACGCATCCCGTTCGGTTCCACGGAATATTTCACCGGTTCGTTGATCACTTTCACCGGCGTTCCCGTCCGCACGCTGGAGAACAAGGCTTTAATATCCGGCGCATTCATGCGAATACAGCCCGAACTGACGCGCAAACCGACGCTGTCCGGCGCACTGGTGCCATGAATGAGGTATTCGCCATTACCATGCGCGAGGCGCAGTGCGTAACGTCCTAGTGGGTTATTTGGCCCGGCAGGAACGACTGGCGGTAATTTAATGCCACGCTCCAGCGAACGCTGACGAATGCCCGCCGTAGGCGTCCAGGTTGGGTTAGGGATTTTCTGCCCCACACGCGTTTCCATCACTGGCGTTTCCAGCCCCTGCAAACCAATACCTATCGGATAGACCTGCACGATATTTTCTCCCGGCGGATAATAATAAAGGCGCAGCTCTGCAAGGTTAACGATAATCCCCTGACGCGGCGCATCAGGTAATAACAGTTGCGAAGGAATAGTTATCGTCGTACCAGGTTTTGGCACCGGGGCGATAGTGTTATTGGCTTCAAGGATCAACATTGCCGCAGTATCAAAACGACGGGCAATAGCCTGAAGGTTTTTATCCCCTTCTTGCACCGTATACGTTTGATTTTGCCCAACCAGTCGGCTTCCGGTTGGAGGTAGCGGATAATCAACCGCCCAGGCAGCCTGGATGGCGCTAAAAGCGCCGATAAGCGTGAGTGTAAGCAAAGACGCGCGTTTCATTGTAAACCTCCTGTATTTGCCGGAGACTCACGCTGAAACGTCGGATGGTACTTATGTTCACCTGAAACCAAAACACTCCTGTGCAGGTCAGTGTAAACATTGACCATCCGGCAATGTGAGCCAACCGGATGAAAGCTGTCCCTTTAGTTTAGCTAAGTGCAGCGGCTTTGGCGCGAATTGCGCGAATCATCGCTTCCAGACCTTGTGAACGAGATGGGGTGAGATGTTGGGTCAGCGCCATTTTTTCAAACCACGGACGCACATCGAAATTGACAATATCCTGCGGCGTCATCTGATCGTAGAGAATAAAGACGACCGCAATAAGCCCTTTCACAATCGCCGCATCGCTGTCGCCCTGCAATTCAATAATTCCCTGCGCATTCTGGCGCATGACAATCCACACCTGACTCTGGCAGCCCTGAATGCTATTTTGTGAGCTTCTGTCTTCGGCGCGTAATTCTGGCAGACGCTGGCCCAGCTCAATAATGTAGAGATATTTCTCTTCCCAGTTGGCGCAGCGTAAAAAATTACGCAGCAATTTTTCTTTATCCGGCAATAAAGCCATAGTGCCTCCCTGTTATCCCAGCAGACGGTGAATACGTTGCAGGCCGGTCACCAGACAATCCACTTCTTCATGGGTGTTATACATGGCCAGCGACGCCCGACACATCGCAGGAACGTTGTAATAGGCCATTAATGGCATAGCGCAGTGATGTCCGGTACGCACAGCAATGCCGTAATTATCGAGAAAACTGCCAACATCATAGGCGTGGTGTTTACCAAGATTAAAAGCAATAACGCCAAGTCTGTTCTGGGGACCATAGAGTGTGAGATCCGGTACAGATTCCAGCTGTGATAGCGCGTAGTGCATCAGATTTTGTTCATACTCGGCTATATTATTAAGCCCCAGCGCCGACACATACTCCAGCGCCGCGCCAAGACCAATGATGCCCCCGGTATTGGGTGTACCGGCTTCAAACCGCCACGGTGCTTTGGTCCAGGTAGTGCCTTCACTCAGGCTGACGGTGGCGATCATAGAACCGCCCCCTTCCCACGGCGGCATCTCCTGCAACAAGGCTTCTTTGACATAAAGAATGCCAATCCCAGTGGGGCCATACAGTTTATGCCCGGAGAACACGTAAAAATCGCAATCCAGCGCCTGAACGTCCACCGGATGATGCATCACCGCCTGAGCGCCATCCACCAGTACTTTTGCGCCATGCTGGTGCGCAAGCGTGATCATTTCCGCCAGCGGATTTTCCGTTCCCAGCACGTTGGAGACATGAGTAATTGCCAGCAGGCGAGTTTTCTCATCGAACAGATTAGGTAGCATCTCCAGTTGCAGCGTACCGTCGGGGTTGAGCGGGATCACACGCAGCTCTGCGCCAACGCGTGCGCAAAGCATCTGCCAGGGGACAATGTTAGCGTGGTGCTCCATCTGACTGATGATGATGTTATCGCCCGCCCGCACATTGCTGTTACCCCAGCTATTGGCGACCAGATTGATCCCTTCCGTCGTGCCGCGGACGAACACCAGCTCTTCCGCCGAACGGGCATTAATAAACAGCGATGCCCGCTTGCGCACGTTCTCCATTTTCTCGGTCGCCTGGGCGCTTAAGGTATGAATACCGCGATGCACCGCGGCGTAGCCGTGACGATAAAACTCGGCCTCGGCGTCAATTACCTGGCTCGGTTTCTGCGCACTGGCGGCGCTGTCGAGATAAGCCAGCGGCAAACCGTTTACCTCACGAGAAAGCACCGGAAAGTCGGCCCGCACTTTGTCGACGGAAAAAGTCATCTTGCACCTCCTGGCAGTCGTTGACCGATTCGGGCCAGCACCTGCTGTTTAAGACCCTCATCACGCAGTGCTTCCGTCAGTTCGGCAGCGAAGGCGTAAATGATCATCTGCTGGGCATCCTGCTGATTGATCCCGCGCGAGCGCAGATAGAACATCTGTTCATCATCAATACGCCCCACCGTCGCGCCGTGGCTGCATTTCACATCATCTGCATAGATCTCCAGCTGCGGTTTCGTATCCACCTCCGCCAGTTTGCCCATCAGCAGATTATTGTTGGTCATCTGACCATCCGTTTTGATGGCGTGCTGCGCGACGTTGATCAGACCGTTAAACACCGCACGGCCTTTGTCGCTGACGATAGTTTTGTGCAACTGTCGGCTGTTACAAAAACCTTTATTGTGTTCCAGCCATGTACGGGTATCACACACCTCGTTTTTCACCGGCATCGCCAGGCTATTGATCCGCAGCGTGCTGTTTTCGCCATTGAGTTGCGTACTGGTGTTGTGTCGTAACACTGCGCCACCCAGCAGGAAACTGTGGCTAAATGCGGTGGCATCGTCAGCCAGCAACAAATCGTTATGGGCAAAGTGGTGACTGAGCGGGTTTTCAAACGCCAGCTTGATATGCTGCAAGTGGGCGTTCGCTGCGATATTGATAGTGAACCGTGCCCCGGTAAAATGACGAGCATCATTAAGGCTGACAAAATGTTCGATCACCGTTGCTTCGGCACCTTCCGCCAGATCCAGATGATGTCGGTAATGGGCAGTGTTGACCTCTTCACCTGCCACGCCCTGGGTAATATGCATTAACAGCAATGGCTTTGCCGGCCGTTGACCGCGCTTCACGGCGATATGCGTCACGCTTTGCGCCAGGCTTTCCGTCAAATGCAGAAACACTTCCGCCTGAATAGCGTCGGGTAACCCCTGGCGGTCATCGTTAATGCTCACTTCATACCCGCTGCCTTCAGTCGCATCGCTCAGTGCTGACACGTAACGTCCATCGACAAATACCAGCCGCACAGCGTCTAACGTTAACGCTAAGGCATCTCGCTGCTGTGGGGATATCTCTCCCGCAATGCAGACAAACTGGCTATTGGTCAGCCCTTCCAGCGGCGTATATTTCCAGTTTTCATGTTTACGTGTCGGCAGTCCGGTACGCAGCAATTGTTGTAAATGCTGCTGTGCTTGCGGTGAGCGTTTTGTCCCTTCAGCTTCAAACAAGTGATGCCACTGTTGCAGCGCGTTACTGCTGTTCGGTAAGCCAGCCATAACCCTGCTCCTCCAGTTGTTTGACCAACGTGAAATCGCCGGATTTCACAATTCGTCCCTGATATAGTACATGGACGTAATCAGGCTTGATGTAGTCGAGAATGCGTTGGTAGTGCGTAACAATGATGAATGAGCGCTTGCCGTCACGCAGCGAGTTCACGCCATCGGCAACCACTTTTAATGCGTCAATATCCAGCCCGGAGTCCGACTCATCAAGAATGCATAACTCCGGTTCCAGCACCGCCATTTGCAAAATATCGTTGCGCTTTTTCTCGCCGCCGGAAAAACCAACGTTTACCGAACGGGTTAATAAATCCTCCGGCATCTTCAGGAGAGCGATTTTCTCTTCCATCAAATCCTGAAAATCAAAGCGGTCGAGCGTTTCCTGGCCGCGATAGCTGCGCACCGCATTAAGTGCCGTTTGCAGGAAAAACTGGTTACTGACGCCGGGAATTTCCACCGGATACTGGAAGGCCATAAAGATGCCTTCACCTGCACGATCTTCCGGCGACAGCGCAAGCAAATCTTTGCCTTTGAACTCAACCGTGCCGCCCGTCACCTCATAATCTTCTCGCCCGGCAAGCGTTGCCGATAAGGTACTTTTGCCAGAACCGTTTGGCCCCATAATGGCGTGAACTTCGCCGGGACGAACGTCGAGGCTTAATCCACGCAGGATAGCTTTATCTTCCACGCTGACGTGTAAATCTTTAATACTTAACATGTTTATTCCTTATCCGACGCTGTGTTCAAGACTGATGGCGAGGAGTTTTTGTGCTTCAACGGCAAATTCCAGCGGCAGTTCTGAGAACACGTCTTTGCAGAAACCGTTAACAATCATCGAGATGGCGTCTTCTTCGCTGATCCCGCGTTGCAGGCAGTAAAACAGTTGATCTTCACCAATACGTGATGTCGTTGCCTCGTGCTCCAGTTGTGCGCTGTTATTGCGACATTCGACATACGGGAAGGTATGCGCCCCACAATTAGCGCCAATCAGCATTGAGTCGCACTGAGTGAAATTGCGCGCATTGGTTGCCGTCGGCATGATTTTCACTAAGCCGCGATAACTGTTCTGACTATGTCCGGCAGAGATCCCTTTCGAGATAATGGTCGATTTGGTGTTTTTACCGATGTGGATCATCTTGGTGCCGGTATCCGCTTGCTGATGACCGCTGGTCAGTGCCACTGAGTAAAACTCACCAATGGAGTTATCGCCGCGCAAAATGCAGCTGGGATATTTCCACGTAATCGCTGACCCGGTTTCTGATTGCGTCCATGACATTTTGCTGTTTTCGCCTTCGCACAAAGCACGCTTGGTGACGAAGTTGAGAATACCGCCGATGTTGTTATCGCCAGGGAACCAGTTTTGTACCGTGGAATATTTCACCTCGGCGTTTTTATGGATGATGACTTCCACCACCGCCGCGTGTAACTGATAGCTGTCACGCACCGGAGCGGAACAGCCTTCAATGTAGCTAACGTAGCTGTCTTCGTCGGCCACCAGAATGGTGCGCTCAAACTGCCCGGTTTTTTCCGCGTTAATACGAAAATAGGTGGAAAGTTCCATCGGGCAGCGCACGCCTTTAGGCACATAAATAAACGTACCGTCAGAGGCTACCGCCGCATTAAGTGCGGCAAAGAAGTTGTCATTCCCCGGCACCACGGTGCCGAGATATTTACGCACCAGTTCCGGGTGATCGTGGATCGCCTCGCCAAAGGAACAGAAAATAATTCCCTGCTCCGCCAGTTTTTCGCGATAAGTGGTGGCAACCGAAACAGAGTCGAAAATGGCATCCACCGCCACCTCTTTGCCTTCCCGCACGGGAACGCCCAACTGCTCAAACGCCGCCTCCACCTCTTTACTTAAAAAGGCGTTCGCGCCAGTTTGCTGCACCGCGCCGGGTTCAGAGGCGCAGCTGTCGTCACAATTACCGCACGATGGTGCCGAATAGTAGCTGTAATCCTGATAATTCAGCTTGTCGTAGTGCGCTTTCAACCAGTGCGGTTCTTCCATCTCCAGCCATGCGCGATAGGCGTTGAGACGAAACTCCAGCATCCATTCCGGCTCATTACGCTTCGCCGAAATTGCGCGCACCACCTCTTCGTTTATCCCCTTTGCCAGCTCATCGGTGGCTAACTGGGTGAAGAATCCTTCTTTATAATTCAGCGGGCCGCCGGTCCAGGTTTTGACATCGTCAGTTGCTTCAGTATTACGAGACATAGTACCGCCTATACCCCAAAGCTTTCGCCACAGCCACATTCATTCTGGGCTTTAGGGTTGTGAAATTTGAATATCTGATTAAGTCCTTCACGAACGAAATCGACTTCCGTGCCATCAATAAACGGCATCGCTTGCAGCGGGACAAACAGCTTCGCGCCATCGTGTTCAAACAGCAGATCGTCTTTGTCCGGCTCGCTAACACTGTCGAGCACATAGCCAAAGCCCGCGCAGCCCGTTTGCTTCACGCCTAAGCGCACGCCGACCATACCCGGCTGCTTTGCCACCAGCTCGCGGATGTGGACAGCGGCTGCGGGTGTCAGCGTTAAGCCCTGCCAGGCGAAATCCTGTGGATTAAAGGTTCCTGAATGCATGTCCATCGATTTCCCTCACTTTATCGCTTTCAGCGTATAACAGCATGTTAGTGATAATGATTATCAGTTCAACCCAGCAAACGCAGGGGCTTTACCGTAAAACATGCTTTTTTCCTGCTTTTAATAAGCATAGACCCTGATGTGTGGGTTAACAGGCACGCTAAGAATTAGGTATCTCATTGTTAGATAATGATTATTATCTAAGGAGCATTAAGGCTGTGATGAAAAAGAAAAAGTTGTATTGAAAATGACTATTTAAGAGATAGGTAAAAAAGTGCAGCGTTCAGAAATAAGAAAACCCTAAGTCTGTGCGACACAGGCTTAAGGGTTTCTACCCCATCCGGCGCTTATCTCCGGCACTCTCAGTGGCTTAGCTCTTGAAGGGGCGATAAGAATAATCTCATAAAGCTAACCCGCCGTTTTAACACAAACTGCGATTAGTATTATTTTTGAACAATATCAGGCGGGTAGATAAGCACATCGAACCTGGACGGAGGTTAATCCAGGTCGATTTGGCGAAATTACGGCATTAAGTCAGGATCAATGCACGCCCAGACGCCAGGCAAAGTAGATTTCTTCTTTTAATTCAGCAGAAGAGAGAGTAAGCAGGTCAGCAAATTCAAGTTCTAGTTGTTTCAGACGTTTGAGATATTGGGCAGGTGAAAGATTGCTCTGGTCACGGCGTAAAAATTCAATGGCCAGCTGGGTGGGATCAAGTTGAGTAGACATAGCATCCTCGCTTTTAGACAAGACCTGCACAGTATACCACCGTTTACTGTGCAGATAATGACCAAAAGCAATATGCGTCACACTTTTCTGGTGACAACGTCACAAAATGGCGGTCGTTAATCGTGACGAACAGCACAAACGCCCTTTCTCATCGAAGATTTCAATCTGCCAGACCTGGTGACGCGAACCGAGATGCAACGGTTTGCATACGCCGCGCACCCGCCCTTCTCGTGCCGAGCGGACGTGGTTAGCATTGATTTCCAGACCAACCACCTTTTGCTCACCTTCGGTACATAAATAACCGGCAACGGAACCGATACTTTCGGCCAGTACCACGGATGCCCCTCCATGCAGCAACCCGAAAGGCTGCTTTGTCCGCGAGTCTACTGGCATTGTCGCTTCAAGGGTGTCATCACCAATATGTTCAAAGCGAATATCCAGCAACCCCACCATGTTTCCTTCACCCATGGCATTCAGTGCTTCCAGGGTGATTTTTCGTTTCCATATCATTTAATAATCTCCAGTAAAGCCTGCACAGGATGGCGTACCCCCGTGCCTTCGACCCGTTTTACCTGGCTACGGCAGGAATATCCGGTCGCCAGACAGCGATTACGCGGCAGTCGCTGCATCGCCTGATGCCAGGATAACTCATAGATCCCGAGCGAATTTTTATGGTTTTTCGCTTCATGTCCGTAAGTCCCTGCCATGCCGCAGCAACCCACGCTGACATTTTCCAGTTTCGCGCCAAAACGGGCAAATATCGCGGCCCATTGTGCTGGCGCGCCCGGCAAAGCGGTAACTTCGGTACAGTGACCAAAGAAATACCATGGTTCACCGCTGACTGTAGCCACTGGCTGTGACTCAAGTGCGCTTGCCAGCCATTCATTCGCCAGTAAGACGTTAAACTCGCCGCGTTCCTCGCCCAGCGCCAGTTTATATTCATCGCGATAACAAAGTACCAGCGCCGGATCGACGCCCACCATTGGCATCCCCAGCTTCGCCATACGGTTGAGGAAATCCGCCGTCTTTTTCGCCGTCTTCGCAAAACGATTAAGAAAGCCTTTGATATGCTGGGCTTTGCCATTTGGCGAAAATGGCAGTAACACAGGCTGGAAACCTAATCTTTCGACCAGACGGACAAAATCCGCCACCACTTGCGCATCGTAATAGCTGGTAAAGGGGTCCTGCACCACCAACACCGTGCGCGCTTTCTGCTCTGCATTGAGAGCTTCAAGCTGTTCCAGCGTCATGTTTGCCGAGCGATGCCCCACCATTTGTTGTTGCAGCGAGGGGACCGACAGCAGTGGCAAATCAACCATGCCGATATGTTTTTCCGAGAGTTTGCGCACCAGCGGCTGGTTAATGAAGAAGTTAAAGGTTTTCGGCGCGCGTGCCATCAGCGGCGCGTAGCTCTCGACCGTAGCGACGAGGTGGTCGCGCAGCGGGCGTAAATAACGGGTGTGATAGAGCTGCAGAAAACGAGAGCGAAACTCCGGCACATCAATTTTGATGGGGCACTGGGTCGAACACGCTTTACAGGCCAGACAGCCCGACATTGCCTCTTTGACTTCGTGTGAGAAGTCGTATTCGCCTTTATTCGCATGCCAGCTATTGCGCGTGCGAGCAATTAACGTCCGTAAACTGACGCCGGATTCAGGCAGTTCTTGTTCCAGTTTGAGTGGGTCAACGCCGCGATCCGCCAACAAGCGCAGCCATTCACGCACCAGCGTTGCGCGCCCTTTCGGTGAATGAATCCGGTTCTGGGTAATCTTCATCGACGGACACATCGGACTACGGGCATCAAAGTTGAAGCATAAACCGTTGCCGTTACACTCCATCGCACCGCGCCACTGCTGGCGTACCGCAATGGGGATCTGCCGATCGAATGTACCGCGCTTCACCGCGTCCACTTTCATCATCGGCGCATCGAGACCTTCTGGCGGGCAAATCTTCCCTGGGTTGAGTCGGTTATGCGGGTCAAATGCCGCTTTCACTTTGCGCAGTTCTGCAAAAAGTTCCTCACCGAAAAACGCCGGGCTGTATTCAGCGCGAAAACCTTTGCCGTGCTCGCCCCACAACAAACCACCGTATTTCGCAGTCAGCGCCACCACGTCATCAGAGATTTGCTTCATCAAAATCTCTTGTTGCGGATCGCACATATCCAGCGCAGGACGGACGTGCAAGACACCTGCGTCGACGTGACCGAACATACCGTAGCTTAAGCCGTGGCTGTCGAGCAGCGCGCGAAATTCAGCAATATAATCCGCCAGGTGTTCCGGCGGTACGCAGGTATCCTCAGCAAACGGAATTGGCTTAGCGGCACCTTTGGCATTACCGAGCAGACCAACAGCTTTTTTGCGCATCGCATAAATACGCTCAACACCTGCCAGCTCACTGCATACCTGCCAGCCGATCACACCTGCTTGCTGACTGGCGATAAGTTCATCCAGCCGCGCACAGAGTGCATTTACTCGCTCATCAATCAGCGTCTCATCATCACCAGCAAATTCCACAATGTTCAGCCCGAGCATCTCTTTGTCTGGCACATCGGTAATCAACTCGCTGACGGAATGCCAGACAATATCTTCCCGCGCCAGATTCAGCACTTTTGAGTCAACCGTCTCTACCGAAAGCGCTCGCGCCTCAACCATAAACGGCGCGTTACGCAGCGCAGAGTCAAAAGAGTCATATTTGACGTTCACCAGACGGCGCACTTTAGGCAAGGGCGTAATATCCAGCCGCGCTTCGGTAATAAAGGCCAGCGTCCCTTCTGAACCCGTCAGAATGCGCGTCAGGTCGAACTCGGTCATCTCATCGTTAAAGACATGACGCAGATCGTAACCGGTAAGAAAGCGGTTAAGTTTGGGGAAGTTGTCGATGATTAACTGGCGTTGCTGACGGCAACGTTGATAAACCGTGTTATAAATTCGCCCGATTGTGGTATTGGATTTACCCAGCGTTTCCGCCAGCTCGACGGGTAAAGGTTGCGTATCGAGAATATCGCCCCCCAACAACACCGCGCGTACGCCAAGTACGTGATCTGACGTTTTGCCATAGACCAGCGATCCCTGACCGGATGCATCGGTATTGATCATCCCACCGAGCGTTGCCCGGTTGCTGGTCGAAAGTTCCGGCGCAAAAAAGTAGCCGAACGGTTTCAGGTACTGATTGAGTTGGTCTTTTATCACCCCGGCCTCAACGCGCACCCAGCCCTCTTCAGGGTTAATTTCGATGATGCGGTTCATATGGCGGGACATATCAACAATAATTCCCTGGTTGAGCGCCTGACCGTTAGTGCCGGTGCCGCCGCCGCGGGGGGTAAAGATCAGCGATGAATAGCGTTCCTGCGCGGCAAGACGGGCGATCAGCGCCACATCTGCGGTTGAACGCGGAAATACCACCGCATCGGGGAGAAGTTGGTAAATACTGTTGTCGGTCGACATTGTCAGACGATCGGCATAACTTGTCGCCGTATCGCCGGTAAAACCTTGTTGCTCCAGCTCTTGCAAAAAATTAAGCACCAGTTGAACGACGCCGGGTGCCTGGGAAATCTGTGGAATCATTATATTGACCCTTTCCTGCGGTCTGTGATGTAGGTCGATACACTATTCTTTCAGGCGGCTGCAATAGCGCACTGAAAGGTGATGTTTATTTACTCTATGGATTTCGTGTTGCAGGAAGGCGGCAAGCGAGTGAACTCCAGGAGCTTACAATAGTAAGTGACTGGGGTGAACGAACGTAGCCGCAGCACATGCAACTTGAAATACGACGAGTAAATCGTTTGCGTGTTGCCTGAGTTGTTGTACCACATTTTTTTCTAACACGCCCATCAGAATTAAGGGCAGAATCGGCCTGTTAAAAACCGCTGAAATTGCTCATCATTATGCAGGTGAGTTTCGCGTGTTCACGTCGCGTCGACGATTTGACGCACAAAAAAGGTGAAAAGTAGTTATGGTAAATGTTCGTCAGCCCAGGGATGTCGCACAAATTCTGCTTTCGGTGCTCTTTTTAGCCATCATGATTGTGGCATGTCTGTGGATTGTACAACCCTTTATTCTCGGCTTTGCATGGGCTGGTACGGTGGTTATCGCCACCTGGCCGGTATTGTTACGTTTGCAAAAGATCATGTTTGGTCGCCGCTCTCTCGCCGTTCTGGTGATGACGCTGTTATTAGTGATGGTGTTTATCATCCCTATTGCCTTGCTGGTTAACAGTATCGTCGACGGCAGCGGCCCGCTAATTAAAGCCATTTCCAGCGGTGACATGACGTTACCCGATCTGGCGTGGCTTAATACCATTCCGGTGATTGGCGCGAAGCTATATGCAGGCTGGCACAACTTGCTGGATATGGGGGGTACGGCGATCATGGCGAAAGTCCGTCCTTATATTGGCACCACCACCACCTGGTTCGTTGGGCAGGCGGCGCATATCGGGCGCTTTATGGTGCATTGTGCGCTGATGCTTCTCTTCAGTGCCCTGCTGTACTGGCGCGGTGAACAGGTGGCGCAAGGCATTCGCCATTTTGCAACCCGTCTGGCAGGCGTTCGCGGTGATGCCGCCGTGCTGCTGGCGGCACAGGCTATCCGCGCGGTGGCGCTGGGTGTGGTGGTGACGGCGTTAGTACAGGCAGTGCTTGGCGGTATCGGCCTCGCCGTATCCGGCGTACCTTATGCAACGTTGCTAACGGTGTTAATGATCCTCTCCTGCCTTGTCCAGCTTGGACCGTTGCCGGTACTGATTCCGGCGATTATCTGGCTCTACTGGACCGGCGATACCACCTGGGGAACGGTATTGTTAGTGTGGAGCGGTGTGGTTGGCACGCTGGATAACGTCATCCGCCCAATGTTAATTCGCATGGGTGCCGATTTACCGCTGATCCTGATCCTCTCTGGCGTTATTGGTGGTTTGATTGCTTTCGGGATGATCGGTCTGTTTATTGGTCCGGTTCTGTTAGCCGTTTCCTGGCGTCTTTTTGCCGCGTGGGTGGAAGAAGTCCCACCGCCGACGGACCACCCGGAAGAAGTTCTCGAAGAACTTGGCGAAATCGAGAAACCGAATAAGTAATTTCTCATCAGGCGGCTCTGCCGCCTGATTGTTAACCACCGCTAATTGATATTTGCTTGCTCTTCCCCATATTTTCCTGCTTACCGCCATTCAGCTGGTAGTACCTGTCGCAAATTCTTTACAGTTTTTAAACTAATGAGACGAATCTGATCGACGCAAAAAGTCCGTATGCCTACTATTAGCTCACGGTTATAAATCAACATATTGATTTATAAGCATGGAAATCCCCTGAGTGAAACAACGAATTGCTGTGTGTAGTCTTTGCCCATCTCCCACGATGGGCTTTTTTTTTAACATTTTTCCGCTTCGCTACCTCGCCCCTCACTCTTTCCAATAATGTTGCACAAGATACTGTGACTCTCTTCAAGCCGTCAGCAGGCTGATAATGTTATTTATATTTTATTGTTTATTTCATGCAGCCATTACACGATGAACGCTTATGAACTCCAGGCACTTCGCCATATTTTTGCCATGACTATTGATGAATGCGCGACCTGGATTGCCCAGACCGGTGACAGTGAAAGCTGGCGTCAATGGGAAAATGGCAAGTGTGCCATTCCTGATTGTGTGGTCGAGCAACTGTTGGCTATGCGACAGCAACGAAAAAAACATCTTCATGCCATCATAGAGAAAATAAATAACCGCATCGGCAACAACACCATGCGTTTTTTCCCCGACTTAACCGCGTTTCAACGTGTCTACCCTGATGGCAATTTTATTGAATGGAAGATCTATCAATCGGTAGCCGCTGAATTATATGCACACGATCTGGAGCGCCTTTGTTAATTTTTCCAAAGAAAGGAATTGTCGTTGTTACAACAATAATGAACGGATGCTGATACAACATCGCTTCACTTTTTAAAGCACCTTTGCTAAGTAGAACCTATGAAAAATCCCTATTTCCCTACCGCACTTGGGTTGTATTTTAATTACCTGGTGCATGGTATGGGCGTCATTTTGATGAGCCTGAATATGGCCTCGCTGGAGACGCTTTGGCAGACTAATGCCGCAGGCGTCTCAATAGTTATCTCATCGCTGGGTATTGGTCGATTAAGTGTCTTGCTTTTTGCAGGATTATTATCCGATCGCTTTGGTCGCCGCCCTTTTATCATGCTCGGGATGTGCTGCTATATGGCCTTCTTTTTTGGCATCCTGCACACCAATAACATCATTATCGCTTATGGTTTGGGCTTTCTGGCGGGAATGGCAAACAGTTTTCTCGATGCAGGCACCTATCCCAGTTTGATGGAAGCTTTTCCACGCTCACCGGGGACAGCCAATATTTTAATTAAAGCATTTGTTTCCAGCGGACAATTTTTATTACCGCTAATCATCAGCCTGTTAGTGTGGGCTGAACTGTGGTTCGGTTGGTCCTTTATGATTGCTGCAGGCATTATGTTTATTAACGCTCTGTTTTTATGCCGTTGTACGTTCCCACCCCATCCGGGTCGTCGCTTACCTGTCATAAAGAAAACCACCAGCTCTACGGAACATCGCTGTTCAATTATCGATTTAGCCAGTTATACCTTATATGGCTATATCTCAATGGCAACCTTTTATCTGGTTAGCCAGTGGCTGGCACAGTACGGACAATTTGTTGCAGGCATGTCATACACTATGTCGATCAAACTACTCAGTATCTACACCGTGGGTTCGCTGCTTTGTGTATTTATTACCGCTCCACTCATTCGTAATACCGTTCGCCCAACAACATTACTGATGCTGTACACCTTTATCTCATTTATTGCTCTGTTTACTGTCTGCCTGCATCCCACATTTTATGTGGTGATAATATTTGCTTTTGTCATTGGTTTTACCTCTGCTGGAGGTGTTGTGCAAATTGGCCTGACGTTAATGGCTGAACGTTTCCCCTATGCTAAAGGTAAAGCTACAGGGATCTATTACAGTGCGGGCAGCATTGCAACATTTACCATTCCGTTGATTACGGCTCATCTTTCGCAAAGAAGTATTGCCGATATTATGTGGTTCGATACCGCCATCGCTGCCATCGGCTTTTTACTGGCGCTGTTTATCGGCTTACGCAGC
Organism: Escherichia sp. WS1265; assembly: GCF_046487585.1. NCBI lineage: Bacteria > Pseudomonadati > Pseudomonadota > Gammaproteobacteria > Enterobacterales > Enterobacteriaceae > Escherichia > Escherichia sp. WS1265. Next base: position 317,139 of record NZ_JBJQJE010000001.1, on the reverse strand, counting down.
CGCAAAGAAACGCGGCATCACTCGCTAAAGGAAAATGTCGCTCCGGGTGGGTAATGCAATATTCTTTTCAGGTCATGCAAGATCTTACGGATAAATAACTCTTTCTGCGCTAACTAAGGAAAATCGCGATCAAAAACAAACTATGACATGCAATATTCCTGGAAACATAAACTTTATGCCATGTACCCAGGGAAAATCATCTTCAGTATAGTAATTATGTAAACCGTCGGAGAACAATACGTACGGTAACGAAATTATCTTTCAGCAAGGAGCTGTGAAAATGTCTCAAAATAAGGCTTTCAGCACGCCATTTATCCTGGCTGTTCTTTGTATTTACTTCAGCTATTTCCTGCACGGCATTAGTGTTATTACGCTTGCCCAAAACATGACATCTTTGGCAGAAAAGTTTTCCACTGACAACGCGGGCATTGCCTATTTAATTTCCGGTATCGGTTTGGGGCGATTGATCAGTATTTTATTCTTCGGTGTGATCTCCGATAAGTTTGGTCGTCGGGCGGTGATATTAATGGCAGTAATAATGTATCTGCTATTCTTCTTTGGTATTCCTGCTTGCCCGAATTTAACTCTCGCCTACTGTCTGGCAGTGTGCGTGGGTATCGCTAACTCAGCGCTGGATACGGGTGGCTACCCTGCGCTCATGGAATGCTTTCCGAAAGCCTCTGGTTCGGCGGTCATACTGGTTAAAGCGATGGTGTCATTCGGACAAATGTTCTACCCAATGCTGGTGAGCTATATGTTGATCAATAACATCTGGTACGGCTATGGGCTGATTATTCCCGGCATCCTATTTTTACTGATCACGCTGATGCTGTTGAAAAGCAAATTCCCCAGCCAGTTGGTGGACGCCAGCGTAGCTCATGAATTACCGCAAATGAACAGCAAACCGTTAGTCTGGCTGGAAGGTGTTTCATCGGTACTGTTCGGTGTAGCCGCATTCTCGACCTTTTATGTGATTGTGGTGTGGATGCCCAAATATGCGATGGCTTTTGCTGGTATGTCAGAAGCTGAGGCATTAAAAACCATCTCTTATTACAGTATGGGCTCGTTGGTCTGTGTCTTTATTTTTGCCGCACTACTGAAAAAAATGGTCCGGCCCATCTGGGCTAATGTATTTAACTCTGCACTGGCAACAATAACAGCAGCCATTATCTACCTGTACCCTTCTCCACTGGTGTGTAATGCCGGAGCCTTTGTTATCGGTTTCTCAGCAGCTGGCGGCATTTTACAGCTCGGCGTTTCGGTCATGTCAGAGTTTTTCCCCAAAAGCAAAGCCAAAGTCACCAGTATTTATATGATGATAGGTGGACTGGCTAACTTTGTTATTCCGCTGATTACCGGTTATCTGTCGAACATCGGCCTGCAATATATCATTGCTCTCGATTTTACTTTCGCGCTGCTGGCCCTGATTACCGCAATTATTGTCTTTATCCGCTATTACCGCGTTTTCATTATTCCTGAAAATGATGTGCGGTTTGGCGAGCGTAAATTTACCACCCGGTTAAACACAATTAAGCATAGAGGTTAAAGGAGTGAATTATGGATGTTACCGCAAAATACGAATTGATTGGGCTGATGGCCTATCCCATCCGCCACAGTTTATCGCCTGAAATGCAGAATAAAGCCTTAGAAAAAGCGGGATTGCCATTTACCTATATGGCCTTTGAAGTGGATAACGATAGTTTTCCCGGAGCAATTGAAGGATTAAAAGCCCTCAAAATGCGCGGAACTGGTGTGTCGATGCCGAACAAACAACTGGCATGTGAATATGTTGATGAATTAACGCCAGCTGCCAAACTGGTGGGTGCCATCAACACCATCGTTAATGATGATGGCTATCTGCGTGGCTATAACACCGACGGCACGGGCCATATTCGCGCCATTAAAGAGAGCGGTTTTGATATCAAAGGCAAAACGATGGTGCTGCTGGGTGCCGGCGGTGCCTCAACGGCGATTGGCGCGCAGGGGGCAATTGAAGGTTTAAAAGAAATTAAACTCTTTAACCGTCGGGATGAGTTCTTCGATAAAGCCCTCGCCTTCGCACAACGGGTTAACGAAAACACCGATTGTGTCGTCACGGTTACCGATCTCGCCGATCAGCAAGCCTTTGCTGAAGCCCTGGCTTCCGCCGACATTTTAACCAATGGCACAAAAGTGGGTATGAAACCCCTTGAGAATGAATCATTGGTTAATGATATCAGTCTGTTACATCCGGGACTTCTGGTCACTGAATGCGTGTATAACCCGCATATGACGAAGTTATTGCAGCAGGCGCAACAAGCTGGTTGCAAAACGATTGATGGATACGGCATGTTGTTGTGGCAAGGGGCTGAACAGTTCACGTTATGGACTGGCAAAGATTTCCCTCTGGAATATGTTAAACAGGTCATGGGGTTCGGTGCCTGACAGGCTGACCGCGTGCAGAAAGGGTAAAAAATGAAAACCGTAACTGTAAAAGATCTCGTCATTGGTACGGGCGCACCTAAAATCATCGTCTCGCTGATGGCGAATGATATCGCCAGCGTGAAATCCGAAGCTCTCGCCTATCGTGAAGCGGACTTTGATATTCTGGAATGGCGTGTGGACCACTATGCCGACCTCTCCAATGTGGAGTCTGTCATGGCGGCAGCAAAAATTCTCCGTGAGACCATGCCAGAAAAACCGCTGCTGTTTACCTTCCGCAGTGCCAAAGAAGGCGGCGAGCAGGCGATTTCCACCGAGGCTTATATTGCACTCAATCGTGCAGCCATCGACAGCGGCCTGGTTGATATGATCGATCTGGAGTTATTTACCGGCGATGATCAGGTTAAAGAAACCGTCGCCTACGCCCACGCGCATGATGTGAAAGTTGTCATGTCCAACCATGACTTCCATAAAACGCCGGAAGCCGAAGAAATCATTGCCCGTCTGCGCAAAATGCAGTCCTTCGATGCCGATATTCCTAAGATTGCGCTGATGCCGCAAAGTACCAGCGATGTGCTGACGTTGCTTGCCGCGACCCTGGAGATGCAGGAGCAGTATGCCGATCGTCCAATCATCACGATGTCAATGGCAAAAACTGGCGTAATTTCTCGTCTGGCTGGTGAAGTATTTGGCTCGGCGGCAACTTTTGGTGCGGTAAAAAAAGCCTCTGCACCAGGGCAAATCTCGGTAAATGATTTGCGCACAGTATTAACTATTTTACATCAGGCATAAGCAATAATATTTCGGCGGGAATATCCTCCCCCGCCGAACTAAAAAATATATTTAACCGTATTTAATAAAAATATTTCGTGAGTCTCTGTGCGCTAATTCTCCATCTGGCGTAGGGAAAATCACATCTGAATCAGGAATTAACAATGAAACCTGTAAAACCACCTCGTATTAATGGACGAGTGCCGGTCCTGTCGGCACAGGAAGCGGTGAATTATATTCCCGACGAAGCAACACTTTGTGTGTTAGGCGCTGGCGGCGGTATTCTGGAAGCCACCACGTTAATTACAGCTCTTGCTGATAAATATAAACAGACTCAAACGCCACGTAATTTATCGATTATTAGTCCAACAGGGCTTGGCGATCGCGCCGACCGCGGTATTAGTCCGCTGGCGCAAGAAGGTCTGGTGAAATGGGCATTATGCGGTCACTGGGGACAATCGCCGCGTATTTCTGATCTCGCAGAACAAAATAAAATTATTGCTTATAACTATCCACAAGGTGTACTTACACAAACCTTACGCGCCGCCGCAGCCCACCAGCCTGGTATTATTAGTGATATTGGCATCGGAACATTTGTCGATCCACGCCAGCAAGGCGGCAAACTGAATGAAGTCACTAAAGAAGACCTGATTAAATTGGTCGAGTTTGAAAACAAAGAATATCTCTATTACAAGGCGATAGCGCCAGATATTGCATTCATTCGCGCTACCACCTGCGACAGTGAAGGCTACGCCACTTTTGAAGATGAGGTGATGTATCTCGACGCATTGGTTATTGCCCAGGCGGTGCACAATAACGGCGGTATTGTGATGATGCAGGTGCAGAAAATGGTTAAGAAAGCCACGCTGCATCCTAAATCTGTCCGTATTCCGGGTTATCTGGTGGATATTGTGGTGGTCGATCCGGATCAAACCCAACTGTATGGCGGTGCGCCGGTTAACCGCTTTATTTCTGGTGACTTCACTCTTGATGACAGCACCAAACTTAGCCTGCCCCTAAACCAACGTAAATTAGTTGCGCGGCGCGCATTATTCGAAATGCGTAAAGGCGCGGTGGGGAATGTCGGCGTCGGTATTGCTGACGGCATTGGCCTGGTCGCCCGGGAAGAAGGTTGTGCTGATGACTTTATTCTGACGGTAGAAACAGGCCCAATTGGCGGTATTACTTCACAGGGGATCGCCTTTGGCGCGAACGTGAATACCCGTGCCATTCTGGATATGACGTCCCAGTTTGATTTTTATCACGGTGGCGGTCTGGATGTTTGTTATTTGAGTTTTGCTGAAGTCGACCAGCACGGTAACGTCGGCGTGCATAAATTCAATGGTAAAATCATGGGCACCGGTGGATTTATTGATATCAGTGCAACTTCGAAGAAAATCGTTTTCTGCGGCACATTAACTGCGGGCAGTTTAAAAACAGAAATTACCGACGGCAAATTAAATATCGTCCAGGAAGGACGGGTGAAGAAATTTATTCGGGAACTACCGGAAATTACTTTCAGCGGAAAAATCGCTCTCGAGCGAGGGCTGGATGTTCGTTATATCACTGAGCGCGCCGTATTCACGCTAAAAGAAGACGGCCTGCATTTAATCGAAATCGCTCCTGGCGTCGATTTACAAAAAGATATTCTCGACAAAATGGATTTCATCCCAGTGATTTCGCCAGAACTCAAACTGATGGACGAAAGATTATTTATCGATGCGGCGATGGGTTTTGTCCTGCCTGAAGCGGCTCATTAACAGGAGTATAATGATGGATTTTTCTTTAACTGAAGAACAAGAACTGCTGCTGGCCAGTATTCGCGAGTTGATTACGACCAACTTCCCGGAAGAGTATTTCCGCACCTGCGATCAAAACGGGACATACCCGCGTGAGTTTATGCGGGCGCTGGCGGATAACGGCATTTCTATGCTTGGCGTGCCGGAAGAATTTGGTGGCATCCCTGCGGATTACGTCACCCAGATGCTGGCGCTGATGGAAGTGTCAAAATGCGGTGCTCCGGCATTTTTGATTACCAACGGTCAATGTATTCACAGCATGCGCCGTTTCGGTTCTGCTGAGCAGCTACGTAAAACGGCAGAGAGCACCCTGGAAACGGGTGATCCCGCCTATGCCCTGGCGTTGACGGAACCAGGCGCAGGCTCAGACAATAACAGTGCTACTACCACTTACACGCGTAAAAATGGCAAGGTTTACATCAACGGCCAGAAAACCTTTATTACCGGCGCGAAAGAGTACCCGTATATGCTGGTGCTGGCGCGCGATCCAGAACCGAAAGATCCCAAAAAAGCCTTCACCCTGTGGTGGGTCGACTCCAGTAAGCCCGGCATTAAGATTAACCCGCTGCATAAAATCGGCTGGCATATGCTCAGCACCTGCGAAGTCTATCTCGACAACGTGGAAGTTGAAGAGAGCGACATGGTGGGCGAAGAAGGAATGGGTTTCCTCAATGTGATGTATAACTTTGAGATGGAGCGCCTGATCAACGCCGCGCGCAGCACCGGCTTTGCCGAGTGTGCCTTTGAAGATGCCGCCCGCTATGCCAACCAGCGTATCGCTTTTGGTAAGCCCATTGGTCATAACCAGATGATCCAGGAAAAACTGGCGCTGATGGCGATTAAGATCGACAACATGCGCAACATGGTGTTGAAAGTGGCATGGCAAGCCGATCAGCATCAGTCACTGCGCACCAGCGCGGCGCTGGCAAAACTGTACTGCGCACGTACCGCAATGGAAGTTATTGATGATGCGATTCAAATCATGGGCGGTCTGGGCTATACCGATGAGGCGCGCGTCTCTCGCTTCTGGCGTGATGTCCGTTGTGAACGTATCGGCGGCGGTACAGACGAAATTATGATTTACGTAGCGGGTCGGCAGATCCTGAAAGATTATCAGAACAAATAATCTGCAGGCGGCGCAGCTTCTTAACAAACTGCGCCGCCAGATTTATCCGGCAAGACTTACCGGTTGAGGAAATTCAGATAAGATTTCTTGTTCCGCAAAACAGTTTTTAAATTGCCTGCGGTAATCGCTGGGCGAACAGCCGACATGGCGCAAAAACAGTTTGGCAAAGTGATCGACATTTTCATAACCCACACGCCAGGAGATCTCTGCCTGTGATAATTCAGTATTGGTGAGTGACCATTTCGCTTCCGTCATACGCCGTTGAATAACATAGTTAATAGGGGAAATACGATACTCTTTGGTAAATTCATGGCAAATATAACTGACGCTGGCACGAAATTTTTTCGATAACTGCTCTAAAGTGATTTTTTCGCGATAATTATTATTCAGATAGAAAAGAATATCTTTTATCAGAACATCTTTTTTAATATACCCCTGCTCCGAACGATAAGCATTTTTAAAGTTTTCATAGTAAAGAATTGCTAACGTATAGGCAAATGCGTCCCATAACGAAGATGTTTGGCTATTTTTACTTTGCGGCAAAATCACACTTAGCTCATTAAATAAGGTTTTAATGACTTCTTTTCCCTGCCCTGCGGCAATTACCGGGCAAGAATGCGGTTGCAGTAGCTGATTTTCCTCAGCCCCCTGAAACTGAAAGCCGTACAGCGCACAGGTACACGTCGTTGCTGGATCGTTAACGTCAGAGGCCACCGCATGCAGCCTGCCACGTTCTATCACCACAATGTCATCGGCGTGCGCGACATATAACGAAGAATCGATGGTAAACCTTGCTACCCCTTTCTTGACGTAAATCAACTCGGTTTCATTGTCATGAACGTGATGTCCGGACTCCCATTTTGGATCATCGCTAAATGCAAAACGTGAAAGCCGTGGCGTTTTACCGGCGACAAACAGCGTTTCGCTGGCGTTATCAAAACAGCGTTGATACATGACAACCTCCCTATTCCATGAGCAAGCAAAAACAATATATGCCGGATAAAATACGGCGTGTATTGCGGTTATACAACCGCGTTTAGCGAGAGCTAAACAAGATTATTTACACTGAATGCAAGATTGTACGGTCATGGAATAACTATATTGCCGCAAATTGCACTTTTGTTTTAGCGATCGCATTTTTTTTGCAAGATTGTTGGCAAGGAAAACAGCTTGCTCCGTCGAAAACCCCGCACCGCTATCGCACACTATTTTCAGGCCATTTTTACCTTCCATCGGAGATGGTTCCGTATGCGACTCACAGGAGAAATCATGAAAATAATAACCTGCTTTAAGCTGGTGCCTGAAGAACAGGACATTGTTGTCACTCCAGAATATACCCTGAATTTCGACAATGCCGACGCCAAAATCAGCCAGTTCGATCTCAATGCCATTGAAGCTGCAAGCCAGCTTGCAACAGATGACGATGAGATAGCCGCGCTGACCATTGGCGGCTCATTGTTGCAGAACTCGAAAGTGCGCAAAGACGTGCTATCCCGCGGGCCGCACAGCCTGTATTTGGTGCAGGATGCGCAACTTGAACATGCACTGCCTCTCGATACCGCAAAGGCGCTGGCGGCAGCAGTTGAAAAGATCGGCTTCGATTTACTGATCTTTGGTGAAGGTTCCGGCGACCTTTATGCCCAGCAGGTTGGCTTGCTGGTCGGAGAAATTCTACAACTTCCGGTGATTAATGCAGTGAGTGCTATTCAGCGTCAGGGCAATACACTGGTGATTGAACGCACGCTTGAAGATGATGTTGAAGTTATTGAGCTCTCTGTTCCAGCCGTGCTCTGCGTCACCTCCGATATTAACATGCCACGCATTCCTTCGATGAAAGCCATTCTCGGCGCGGGTAAAAAACCGGTAAATCAGTGGCAGGCAAGTGATATTGGCTGGAGCCAGAGCACGCCACTTGCTGAACTGACCGGCATTCGCGTACCGCCGCAAACAGAACGTAAGCACATCATTCTCGATAACGATTCGCCGGAGGCCATTGCCGAGCTGGCGGAACATCTGAAGAAAGCCCTGAACTGAAGCCTACGGAGAAGAAACGATGAGTCAATTAAACAGCGTCTGGGTCTTTAGCGATAATCCTGAACGTTATGCTGAACTGTTTAGCGGCGCGCAGCAATGGGGCCAACAGGTGTATGCCATTGTACAAAATACCGACCAGGCGCAGGCAGTTATGCCTTATGGTCCAAAATGTATTTATGTTCTTGAGCAAAATGATGCGCTGCAACGTACTGAAAATTACGCCGAAAGCATTGCTGCCCTGCTGAAAGATAAACACCCTTCTATGTTGCTGCTGGCCGCGACGAAACGCGGTAAAGCTCTGGCAGCACGGTTAAGTGTGCAACTGAATGCGGCGCTGGTGAACGATGCCACTGCGGTGGATATTGTCGATGGTCACATTTGCGCCGAACACCGGATGTATGGCGGGTTAGCGTTCGCACAGGAAAAGATCAACAGCCCGCTGGCGATCATTACCCTTGCACCCGGTGTTCAGGAACCGTGCACCAGTGATACCTCTCATCAGTGCCCGACAGAAACGGTACCTTATGTTGCTCCGCGTCATGAAATTCTCTGTCGCGAACGCCGTGCGAAAGCCGCAAGCAGCGTGGACCTGAGCAAAGCAAAACGTGTAGTTGGCGTCGGTCGTGGTCTGGCGGCGCAGGATGACCTGAAAATGGTCCACGAACTGGCGGCGGTGCTGAATGCTGAAGTCGGCTGTTCACGTCCAATTGCCGAAGGCGAGAACTGGATGGAGCGTGAACGTTATATCGGTGTCTCCGGCGTGTTGCTGAAATCCGATCTCTACCTGACGCTGGGGATCTCCGGGCAGATCCAGCATATGGTTGGCGGCAACGGCGCAAAAGTGATTGTCGCCATCAATAAAGATAAAAATGCGCCAATCTTCAACTATGCCGACTACGGTCTGGTGGGCGATATTTACAAAGTCGTCCCTGCCCTGATTAGCCAGTTGAGCCGCTAATTCCCCTTTCAACCACATCTCCCGCTGTAAACGCAGCGGGAAGGGAGCATAACGCATGTCGGATGACAAATTTGATGCCATTGTGGTCGGTGCGGGCGTTGCCGGTAGCGTTGCCGCACTGGTCATGGCGCGAGCCGGGCTGGATGTCCTGGTGATAGAACGCGGCGACAGTGCCGGATGTAAAAACATGACCGGCGGGCGTCTTTATGCCCACACACTTGAAGCGATCATTCCAGGCTTTGCAGCATCAGCGCCGGTAGAACGCAAGGTCACACGCGAGAAAATCTCCTTCTTAACCGAAGAGAGTGCCGTTACCCTCGATTTTCACCGCGAGCAACCAGATGTTCCGCAACACGCGTCTTATACCGTATTGCGTAATCGTCTGGACCCGTGGTTGATGGATCAAGCCGAACAGGCTGGCGCGCAGTTTATCCCGGGCGTTCGTGTCGATGCGCTGGTTCGTGAAGGAAACAAGGTCACTGGCGTGCAGGCCGGGGATGATATTCTCGAAGCGAATGTGGTGATTCTGGCTGATGGCGTTAACTCGATGCTTGGCCGCTCGCTGGGAATGGTTCCCGCTTCCGATCCGCATCATTACGCTGTTGGTGTTAAAGAGGTTATTGGCCTCACACCAGAACAGATCAACGATCGCTTTAATGTTACGGGCGAGGAAGGTGCCGCCTGGCTGTTTGCCGGTTCCCCTTCGGACGGCCTGATGGGTGGCGGATTCCTCTATACCAACAAGGATTCCGTATCGTTGGGGCTGGTTTGTGGATTGGGTGATATCGCCCATGCGCAAAAAAGTGTGCCGCAAATGCTGGAAGATTTTAAACAACACCCCGCCATTCGCCCGCTGATTAGCGGCGGCAAACTGCTTGAATACTCCGCGCATATGGTGCCGGAGGGCGGTCTGGCAATGGTGCCACAGCTGGTTAACGATGGCGTGATGATCGTCGGTGACGCCGCAGGCTTCTGCCTGAATTTGGGTTTTACGGTCCGCGGCATGGATTTAGCCATTGCATCGGCTCAGGCTGCCGCCACAACGGTGATCGCCGCCAAAGAACGCGCGGATTTCTCCGCCAGCAGTCTTGCGCAATACAAACGTGAGCTGGAACAAAGCTGCGTCATGCGTGATATGCAGCATTTTCGCAAGATCCCGGCGCTGATGGAAAACCCGCGCCTGTTTAGCCAATACCCACGAATGGTAGCCGACATCATGAACGAGATGTTCACCATCGACGGCAAACCTAACCAACCGGTACGCAAAATGATCATGGGACACGCGAAGAAAATTGGACTGATCAACTTGCTGAAAGATGGCATTAAGGGAGCAACCGCGCTATGAGCCAGAACGCTACGGTTAACGTCGACATCAAATTAGGCGTAAATAAATTCCATGTTGATGAGGGCCATCCGCATATCATTCTGGCGGCAAATCCCGATATCAATGAATTCCGTAAATTAATGAAAGCCTGTCCTGCCGGACTTTATAAGCAGGATGATGCCGGCAACATTCATTTTGATTCTGCCGGTTGTCTGGAGTGCGGCACCTGTCGGGTGCTGTGCGGTAACACTATTCTCGAACAGTGGCAATATCCCGCAGGCACCTTCGGTATTGATTTTCGCTACGGCTAATCATGCATCCCACAGGCCCGCATCTCGGGCCTGATGTTCTGTCTCGAGAGTCCAAAATGAAAGTGACATTAACGTTTAACGAACAACGTCGTGCGGCGTATCGTCAGCAAGGGCTATGGGGCGATGCTTCGCTGGCCGATTACTGGCAGCAGACCGCTCGTGCGATGCCAGACAAAATTGCCGTGGTCGATAATCATGGAGCATCGTACACCTATAGCGCGATCGATCACGCCGCGAGCTGTCTGGCAAACTGGATGTTAGCGAAGGGTATTGAATCAGGCGATCGCATCGCATTTCAACTGCCTGGCTGGTGTGAATTTACCGTTATCTATCTTGCCTGCCTGAAAATCGGTGCGGTTTCCGTACCGCTGTTGCCTTCCTGGCGGGAAGCAGAACTGGTATGGGTGCTTAATAAGTGTCAGGCAAAAATGTTCTTTGCTCCGACGTTGTTTAAACAAACGCGTCCGGTAGATTTAATCCTGCCGCTGCAAAATCAGCTTCCACAACTACAACAAATTGTCGGCGTGGACAAACTGGCTCCCGCCACCTCTGCTCTCTCATTAAGTCAGATTATCGCCGACAATACTCCTCTGACCATGGCGATAACGGTCCACGGCGATGAATTAGCCGCGGTGCTGTTTACCTCCGGAACCGAGGGTCTGCCAAAGGGCGTGATGCTAACGCATAACAATATTCTCGCCAGTGAGCGGGCTTATTGCGCGCGGTTGAATCTGACCTGGCAGGATGTCTTTATGATGCCTGCGCCACTTGGTCATGCAACGGGCTTTCTGCATGGCGTAACGGCACCATTCTTAATTGGCGCTCGCAGCGTGTTGTTAGATATTTTCACTCCTGCTGCGTGTCTCGCGCTGCTTGAGCAGCAGCGTTGCACCTGTATGCTCGGCGCAACGCCGTTTGTCTATGATCTTTTGAATTTACTGGAGAAACAACCCGCAGACCTTTCAGCGCTGCGCTTCTTTCTTTGCGGCGGGACCACAATCCCCAAAAAAGTGGCGCGTGAATGCCAGCAGCGCGGCATTAAATTATTAAGTGTTTATGGTTCCACAGAAAGTTCGCCGCATGCAGTGGTGAATCTCGACGATCCTTTGTCGCGCTTTATGCACACCGATGGTTACGCTGCCGCAGGTGTTGAGATTAAAGTGGTCGATGACGCACGCAAGACCTTACCGCCAGGTTACGAAGGTGAAGAAGCCTCGCGTGGCCCCAATGTGTTTATGGGGTATTTTGATGAACCTGAATTAACCGCCCGTGCGCTGGATGAAGAAGGCTGGTATTACAGCGGCGATCTCTGCCGCATGGATGAGGCTGGCTATATAAAAATAACCGGGCGCAAGAAAGATATTATTGTCCGCGGCGGCGAAAATATTAGCAGCCGTGAAGTAGAAGATATTTTATTGCAGCATCCTAAAATTCACGATGCCTGTGTGGTTGCGATGCCCGATGAACGTTTAGGTGAACGCTCATGCGCTTATGTCGTGCTTAAAGCGCCGCATCATTCATTATCGCTGGAAGAGGTGGTGGCTTTTTTTAGCCGTAAACGGATCGCGAAATATAAATATCCTGAACATATCGTGGTAATCGAAAAACTACCGCGCACTGTCTCAGGTAAAATACAAAAGTTTTTGTTAAGGAAAGATATTATGCGGCGATTAACTCAGGATGTCTGTGAAGAGATTGAATAAGTTTCATCTTCGGGGATCACATAAACCCGGCGACAAAACGCCGCCGGGTATTTATTTTATTTCTTCAGTTCAGCCAGGCTTAACCAGGTTTGCACCACGGTGTCCGGGTTCAGAGACAGGCTATCGATCCCCTCTTCCATCAACCATGCAGCAAAGTCTTCGTGGTCGGATGGACCCTGACCGCAAATCCCGACATATTTGCCCTGTTTCTTCGCGGCACGAATCGCCATCGACAGCAGTGCTTTCACCGCATCGTTGCGCTCATCGAACAGTTCAGACACCACTCCGGAGTCACGGTCCAGACCGAGCGCCAGCTGTGTCATGTCGTTTGAGCCAATTGAGAAGCCGTCGAAATATTCGAGGAACTGCTCTGCCAGCAAGGCGTTGGACGGAATCTCACACATCATGATGATTTTCAGCCCGTTCTCACCACGCTTCAGCCCCTGACGCGCCAGTTCCTCAACCACCGCTTTCGCCTGATCTACGGTACGCACGAACGGGATCATGATCTCAACATTGGTCAGCCCCATGTCGTTGCGCACACGTTTCACTGCTTCACACTCCAGCGCGAAGCAGTCGCGGAAGCTGTCGGAAACATAGCGGCCCGCGCCACGGAAGCCGAGCATCGGGTTCTCTTCATCTGGTTCGTAACGCTCACCACCGACCAGGTTGGCATATTCGTTCGATTTAAAATCAGAGAGACGGACAATGACGCGCTTCGGATAAAACGCGGCCCCCAGCGTCGCGATCCCTTCAGTCAAACGCCCAACGTAAAATTCACGCGGAGAATCAAAACCTTTCATCATCTCGCGGATTTCGTTTTGCAACTGCGGTTCCTGATCGTCAAACTCAAGCAGTGCGCGTGGGTGGACGCCAATCATGCGGTTGATGATAAATTCCAGGCGCGCCAGACCTACGCCTTCATTTGGCAGGCAGGCGAAGTCAAAGGCACGATCCGGGTTACCGACGTTCATCATCACCTTCAACGGCAGATCAGGCATCGTTTCTACGCTGGAGCTTTTCACGCTAAATTCCAGCAACTCCGCATAGACATAACCGGTATCACCTTCGGCACAAGAAACAGTGACGTTCTCACCGTCTTTCATCCGTTCTGTTGCATCACCACAGCCCACTACCGCCGGAATGCCGAGTTCACGAGCGATGATCGCCGCGTGACAGGTACGACCGCCACGATTGGTGACGATGGCAGATGCCTTCTTCATGATCGGTTCCCAGTCCGGGTCAGTCATGTCAGTAACCAGCACGTCGCCAGGTTCGATGCGGTTCATTTCGCTGATGTCATGGATGACTTTCACCGGACCCGCGCCGATGCGATGACCGATAGCACGGCCTTCGGCGATAATCTTACCCTGTGAATGCAGCGTATAACGCTCCATGACCTGACCGCGTGAGCGCACGGTTTCCGGACGCGCCTGCACAATGAACAGTTTGCCGCTGTGGCCATCTTTCGCCCACTCAATATCCATTGGGCGACCGTAGTGTTTCTCAATTTGTACGGCCTGTTTTGCCAGTTCCTGCACTTCTTCGTTGGTCAGCGAGAAGATGTCACGCTGTTCCTGCGGTACGTCTTCGATTTTAACCTGCTTGCCGTGCTCCTGGGTCGGCGCGTAAACCATGCGGATTTTTTTCGACCCCATGGTGCGGCGCACGATAGCCGGGCGATTCGCCGCCAGTGTCGGTTTGTGCACGTAAAACTCATCCGGGTTAACCGCACCCTGCACGACCATTTCACCAAGGCCCCATGCGGAAGTGATAAACACCACCTGGTCAAAGCCGGATTCGGTATCAATGGAGAACATCACGCCAGAAGATGCGAGGTCGGAGCGCACCATCCGCTGAACACCGGCGGAGAGCGCCACGCCACGGTGATCGTAACCCTGGTGCACACGATAAGAGATGGCGCGATCGTTAAACAGAGAAGCAAATACATGTTTCACTGCCACGAGAACGGCGTCAAAACCCTGAACGTTGAGGAAAGTTTCCTGCTGACCGGCAAAAGAAGCGTCCGGCATATCTTCTGCAGTAGCGGAGGAACGCACCGCAAACGAGGCGTTTTCGTCATCGGCGGAAAGCTGTGCATAGGCTTCGCGGATGGCGTTTTCCAGCTCAGGCTGGAAGGGAGTGTCGATAATCCACTGGCGGATTTGCGCGCCCGCTTTCGCAAGCTGGGTAACATCGTCAATATCCGTTTTATCCAGCAGTTCATAAATGCGCTGGTTTACGCCGCTTTGGTCCAGAAACTGGTTAAACGCGTCGGCGGTTGTGGCGAAACCATTCGGAACGGAAACACCCATTCCGGAAAGGTTAGTAATCATTTCACCCAGGGAGGCATTTTTGCCCCCAACCCTGTCTACATCATTCATGCCGAGTTGGTTATACCAAAGCACCAGCGGTGACGAGCCATTGTTGGACATCGAACAATCCTTTTGTGATAAATGAACGGTTTGAGAAACACATTTCTGCGCATTTATCTTTGCATATTTAACCGGATGAAAAAAACGGTGAATCGTTCAAGCAAATATATTTTTTTACTTTTTAAGACTGATCCCAGCGTTGCGCAAATCTGCTCTCTTAGACAATTTCCACATAAACCATCGGTATAAACGAAACCATAAAAATGAAATGCTGTTTTCATAAAAAATAAAATTGAAGGTTCATTTATAAACCAGACATAACGTTCTACGCTTCTGTGCGTTTTTAATTTATGCTTTCATAGAATTATGTCTGCATCACGGGAAGAACAAAATGGATAATGCTGTTGATCGCCACGTTTTTTATATTTCTGATGGTACGGCAATAACTGCGGAGGTATTAGGACACGCAGTAATGTCACAATTTCCCGTCACTATCAGCAGCATTACGCTGCCGTTTGTCGAAAATGAGAGCCGTGCACGGGCAGTGAAGGATCAGATTGACGCAATTTATCACCAGACAGGTGTGCGCCCGCTGGTCTTCTACTCCATCGTGTTGCCGGAGATTCGCGCCATCATCTTGCAAAGTGAGGGCTTTTGCCAGGATATCGTTCAGGCGCTGGTTGCCCCGCTACAACAAGAGATGAAACTGGATCCCACGCCGATTGCTCATCGTACCCATGGCCTTAACCCTAATAATCTCAATAAATATGATGCGCGCATTGCGGCGATTGATTACACCCTCGCCCACGATGACGGCATTTCGTTGCGCAATCTGGATCAGGCTCAGGTGATCCTGCTCGGTGTTTCTCGCTGTGGTAAAACCCCCACCAGTCTGTATCTGGCAATGCAATTTGGTATCCGCGCGGCAAACTACCCCTTTATTGCCGACGATATGGATAATCTGGTGCTACCCGCGTCGCTCAAACCGCTTCAGCATAAATTGTTCGGCCTGACTATCGACCCGGAACGTCTGGCGGCGATTCGCGAGGAACGTCGGGAGAACAGTCGCTATGCCTCGCTTCGTCAGTGCAGGATGGAAGTCGCGGAAGTGGAAGCGTTGTACCGTAAAAATCAGATCCCGTGGATTAACAGTACCAATTATTCGGTAGAAGAGATTGCCACCAAGATCCTCGATATCATGGGCCTTAGCCGCCGAATGTACTAGAGAACTAGTGCATTAGCTTATTTTTTTGTTATCATGCTAACCACCCGGCGAGGTGTGACACACCTCGCACTTGAAATCAGCTGCGATTGGTTTATCGTGATGCGCATCACTTCCCGGTAGTCCTGCCGTAGAAGCAACAAATTTCTGAGACTTGTAATGAACAGAACTGACGAACTCCGTACTGCGCGTATTGAGAGCCTGGTAACGCCCGCCGAACTCGCGCTACGGTATCCCGTAACGCCTGGCGTCGCCACCCATGTCACCGACTCCCGCCGCAGAATTGAAAAAATACTGAATGGTGAAGATAAGCGACTGTTGGTCATTATTGGCCCCTGCTCGATCCACGATCTCACCGCTGCAATGGAGTACGCCACCCGTCTGCAGTCGCTGCGCAACCAGTACCAGTCACGGCTGGAAATCGTAATGCGCACCTATTTTGAAAAACCACGGACTGTTGTCGGCTGGAAAGGGCTAATCTCCGATCCGGATTTAAACGGCAGCTATCGGGTAAATCACGGTCTGGAGCTGGCGCGCAAATTACTTTTACAGGTAAATGAGCTGGGCGTCCCTACCGCGACTGAGTTCCTCGATATGGTGACCGGTCAGTTTATTGCTGATTTAATCAGTTGGGGCGCGATTGGCGCACGTACTACCGAAAGTCAGATCCACCGTGAAATGGCTTCGGCACTCTCCTGTCCGGTAGGTTTTAAAAATGGTACCGATGGCAACACGCGGATTGCTGTGGATGCTATCCGCGCAGCCCGCGCCAGCCATATGTTCCTCTCGCCAGACAAAAATGGTCAGATGACCATCTATCAGACCAGTGGCAACCCGTATGGCCACATTATTATGCGTGGCGGCAAAAAACCGAATTATCATGCCGATGATATCGCCGCAGCCTGCGATACGCTGCACGAATTTGATTTGCCTGAACATCTGGTGGTGGATTTCAGCCACGGTAACTGCCAGAAGCAGCACCGTCGCCAGTTAGAAGTTTGTGAGGATATTTGTCAGCAAATCCGCAATGGCTCTACGGCGATTGCTGGAATTATGGCGGAAAGTTTCCTGCGCGAAGGAACGCAAAAAATCGTCGGCGGTCAGCCGCTCACTTACGGTCAATCCATTACCGACCCGTGTCTGGGCTGGGAAGATACCGAACGCCTGGTCGAAAAACTCGCCTCTGCGGTTGATACCCGCTTCTGAATGCGTGCCCATTCCTGACGGAATGGGCATTTCTGCGCAACTTGTTGTCTTCTCAACAAATTACTGCTTGCTCTGGTTCGCCATAATATTGATAATAAGAATCATTGTTATATCAATTATTATTAATTTTTATGCGTTATACGGATAGCAGAAAACTCACGCCTGAAACGGATGCCAATCACAAGACCGCTTCCCCGCAGCCCATCCGGCGAATTACCAGCCAGACACTGTTAGGTCCGGATGGCAAACTGATTATCGATCATGACGGGCAAGAATATCTGCTCCGTAAAACTCAGGCTGGCAAGCTGCTGTTGACCAAGTAGCCTTTAACTCGAGCAGCTGACTTCCAGCCGTTTACCCCAGTCAGGTGGACGACTGACATAGTCATCATCTCTGTCGCTGAAAGGATTTCGCAACGCCTCATGCAGGCGGTGCAATTCCGTCATATCACCCTTTTCTGCCGCTTCAATCGCCCGTTGCGCCAACCAGTTGCGCAACACCAGAGCTGGGTTAACACTTTGCATCAGCTGCTGACGCTCACTATCGCTAACCTCGTCTTGTTGCAAACGTACCCGATAACGGGCAAACCAGTCATCAAATGCCGCACGATCAATAAACTCATCACGTAGCGGTGACGCCGCGCTGTGCTGCTCGGTCAGACTCAGCATGCGGAATGTGCGGGTATAATCGCTGCGCTCTCGCGCCATCAGACTGAATAATTCATTCAGTAGCGCGTTATCCTCTTTTTGCTCCGTCATGAAGCCCAGTTTCTGCCGCATCCGTTGTCCATAATGCGTCAACAAAACCTGCTGATAACTGTCCAGGGCCTCATTCAGGGCATCTACGGCGACAAATGGTGACAATGTCTGCGCCAGACGCTGTAAATTCCACAACGCGACAGCAGGTTGATTATCAAAGCTATAACGCCCTTGATGATCCGAGTGATTACAAATAAAACCGGGTTCGTAATCATCAAGAAAACCAAAAGGCCCGTAATCAAGCGTCAGTCCCAGCAGCGACATGTTGTCGGTATTCATCACCCCATGAGCAAAGCCGACCGTCTGCCATTGGGCAATTAGCGATGCGGTACGTGCGACAACATCGCTAAACCAGAGACGGTATTTGTCCTCATCATCTTCAAGATGTGACCAGTAATGACGAATGGCAAAGTCAGCCAACTGACGAACCTTTTCCGGCTCGCGGCGATAGTAAAAATGTTCGAAATGACCAAAGCGCAGATGACTTGGTGCCACACGCATCAGCATCGCGCCTGGCTCCACCGTTTCCCGATACACTGGCGAATCGCTGGTGACGATACTTAACGCGCGGGTCGTCGGAATGCCCAGATAATGCATCGCCTCACTGGCGAGACTTTCTCGTATCGTCGAACGTAAAACCGCCCGTCCATCACCCATTCGCGAATAAGGCGTCAGGCCAGCACCTTTCAGATGCCAGTCCATTGTAGTGCCATCAGCAAGCAGTTGTTCGCCGAGTAAAATGCCGCGCCCATCACCCAGTTGGCCCGCCCAGACGCCGAACTGATGACCACTGTAAACCTGCGCCAGTGGTGACATACCAGGCAGTAGGGTTTCGCCGCCCCAGACACCTGCGCCATTTTTAAACAGCGACGATGGAATACTCAGCGTGTTAGCGAGTTCGGTATTATGCCAAATCAGCCGGGCATTATTTAAAGGCGTAGGGGAAAGTGTTGTATAGGTTGCTGGCAATTCATCGCGCCAGCGGGTAATAAAAGACAGGGTCATAGATCCTCCTGTTTGATAGTGTAGACGGTTACTCTCGTCTTAAACACCAGCAAACAGGAGGGTTATCGCTGAACCAACGTCGTTATCTGATTTACAGGAACGGCAGGCCACAGGCATCCCTGGAGAGCATGGAAATCAAAGGGGGTAATCTGTGCCATTATTTCTGGCGTATCAATGCCCCCCGCGATGATGCAATTGCAACATGGGGAAATTTGCGCCTGGATCGCACGAATAAACGGTTCGAAGGAGCGATGCGTGATTTGTTGCTGAATAAAACTTTTATCCAGCATGACGCGGGTGAAAAGACCATCAAAAACCGCTTTCATTGTGCTATTGCCTGCGCCCAAATTACCTAACACAAGGGGATACATTTGCGATAAGGACAAAAGATCGCGATTATCTTTTCCTTCATCGAGATGCGGGTAATTCTCATTAATCAACAGTTCAATAAACGGATATTTTAATAGTTCGCCCGCGTAATTATCCCTGTCTAATAATAATGTAGCCACTTGTGGCGTTAAATTAAGCCAGGCAAAGAGTTTATGTTGAATAAAAAAGTGTTGGCATGATTTTAGTAATTCCAACTGCTCTGAAAATAATTGCCAATGTTGCTCCGCGGTAAGTTGCGCTATAACCCGACTCGTCGGGATACGAACCGTACCATCTTCACTGGAGAAATGGGTAATTAACTCAACGCCGACAAGGTCTTGCTGGTTATCTCTTATCGGCAGGAAATAGCAATCAGAATGATAAAGATTCTCCAAAAAAATCTTCATGGTAACCGTCCCTCTCGAAGGATGTTTTTCAGTATCCGGCTAAAAGGGATGAGGCCATAAGACATAACAATTACAGAAGGAGTAACTTTCATTTGTTCCATGTTAACCACTTTTTCAGGGGTCCTTTTTTTAGATTATCCTGATTATAAACGAATAATCCATTTACGGAATTTTTGTCTGCAAAATACTACCGTATTCTGGAGTAAATTGACGGCGATGTATCATCGCCGTCAATTTTTCGACATACTAGATTCGTCTCGCCTGCCAGAAATTTTTCTGCCAATAGACATTATCAAGTGAGGAACGCATCACTCCCTTGCTGGTAGAGGCGTGGATAAATTGGTTGTTGGTATCGTAAATACCTACATGCAAACCATTTTGTCCGGAGCCCGTTTTGAAAAAGACCAGGTCACCTGGCAGCAACTCGTCTTTATCAATTTGCGTGCCGATAGAGGCTTGTTCTTTAGTTTCTCGGGGCAGCTGCAAATCGAAACGATCGCGCATCGTCACAACCACAAACCCCGAACAGTCCACACCGCGCCGCGTCATGCCACCATAACGATACGGCGTGCCATGCCAGCTCTGTAGCTGGTCGTTCAAACCGGCAATAACGGTAATCGAATCAGAAAGTCTGGCATTTGGCGGCGGTGCTTTATGGTGGCTACACCCGGCCAGAAACAGTGCTGTGATCAAAATAAGGCAGAAACGCATTCCGTACGGTTCCTCTGTTTTTTATTCTTGCATTAATTTAGCGTCGTAATTACCCGATTTTCAAGATACTAATGAAATCAGATGGTCGAAATCAGCATTCTGTGACCTTCGATATCCAGACGGCGAAAATTCATCCCATAGGCCTGCGCCAGATTTGGCGGCGTGAGCACCTCTTCCCTGCGTCCACTGGCCAGCATTTTTCCACCTTTTAGCAACCACGCCCGATGCGCATGACGCAATGTATGGTTGAGATCGTGACTGCTCATCACAATCGCCAGTCCTTGCTGACACAGCGCGCTCAGAATTTTGTCTAATGCACTTTGTTGCGCAACATCAAGACTGTTCATCGGCTCATCAAGAAGCAGCAATTGGCCTGCGGGATTGGCTTGTGGTGTGATTTGCAGCACCACCGCAGCAAGACGTACGCGTTGCCATTCGCCGCCGGAAAGTTGATTGGTGCTACGTCCGAGTTTGTCATCAAGAGCCAGCGCCCCTGCGACATCATTCAGTAGTTCGGTACGCGTTTTATCGTGCTGATGCAGTGTCAGGTAGTGCCAGACCAGCATTGCAAACGGCGGCGTCTGCTGTTGTGAAAGATAGGCGCGATGCAGCGCGAGTTTTGTTGCGGACCATGCTTCCAGTGGTTGCCCCGCGAACTGAATGCTTCCCTTACCGCTGGTCATTCCGGCCATTCGCGCCAGTAAGGTACTCTTACCCGCGCCATTCGGCCCCACCAGATGCAGGATCTCCCCAGCCCGAACCTCGCCAGAAAGCGGCCCAAGGCGGGTAGATTCCGCAACATCCTGTAACTGCATCACAATAGACATTATTTCGCCAACGCCAGTTTAATGCTTTCCATCACAATGGGATCTTCCGGCGTCATATCCGGGGAAAAACGCTGGATGACCAATCCGTCCCTGCCAACTAAAAATTTCTCAAAATTCCATAAAATATCATCAGGGTACAGCGGTGCACGACCTTTGCTGACCATACGGGCATAGAATCCGCTCTCTTCCGGCGCGACTGCGGTCGGCGCTGCGGCAATCAATTTTTGATACAGCGGATGGCGTCCTTCGCCATTAACTTCAATCTTACTGAACATCGGGAACGTCACCCCCCATGTAGTGGTGCAGTAAGTTTTAATCTCTTCATCGCTGCCCGGTTCTTGCTCCAGAAACTGGTTGCACGGGAATCCCAGCACCACAAAACCTCGATCGGCCCAGGCTTTCTGAATATTCTCCAACTGCTCATATTGCGGCGTTAAGCCACACTTTGAGGCGACATTGACAATCAACAGCACATTACCGGCGTACTTCTCCAGCGTGGTCACTTCACCGTCGATATCTTTCACTACGGTCGTCAGAATGGAATCTTGCATCGTTTCTCCTGGGTGTGGTCAGTAAAAATCTTAGCTTTTAATCATAGACCGTCTTTTTGCGGCTAACGTCCTGCTTTTAACAATAACCAGATAAACACCGGCGCACCCAACGTTGCGGTGACCACGCCAATAGGCAGCTCTGCGGCAGCTAATGCCAGGCGCGCTACAACATCAGCCAGCAGCAATGCGCTCGCCCCTGCCAGCGCGCAGCCGGGAAGTAATACGCGATGATCGGTTAAACCACATAACCGGAGAATATGGGGGATCACCAGACCAATAAAGCCGATAGCACCTGCCAGCGCCACACTGACGCCAACCATCCAGCCGGTCGCTGCCACCAGCACATTGCGCCAGAACCACAGGGGTAAACCCAGTTGCCGCGCCGAGATCTCGCCAAGTGCTAACATATTCATCGGTCTGGACTGACAACAGATCCACAACAACACGGGGATCAATGCCAGCATCAGCCAGCTTTGCCGCCAGTCTACGCCGCCAAAACCGCCCATCATCCAGTACATCAGCTGACGTAAATCAACAGAGGTGGAAAAGTAGATAGCCCACGTCATTAGTGCGCTACAGATAATCCCTAATGCAACGCCAGCCAGCAATAACCGACTGGTCGAAAGATGACGACGGGCGAAACGTAAGAGTATTAAAGTGATGATAAGCGCGCCAGCAATCGCACACAGCCCCAGCGCCCAGTTGGGGAGTTGCCCTTGCCCAAGCAATACCGCGGCGATAAGCCCCACGCCTGCGCCATTAGAGACGCCAAGTAGTCCAGGTTCTGCCAGAGGATTTTCAAATAACGCCTGCATTACAGAGCCGGATATAGCCAACGCCGCACCAACCAGCAATACAGCCAGCGTACGTGGCAGACGAATTTGCCAGACGAACAGTTCGCCACGAGGAGTAAACCAGTCACCTGGCGAGATCCATTGTTCACCGGCGCAAAGGCTTAAGAGAAGCGCCAGCAGCATCAAAACTGACAGGCATAATAACCAGCGAATATTTTGTCGCTGTTGTTGGCGGGCAAGTGTCAGCATGGTATCCGTTCTGCTGAAGAGTCATGGCGTTGATTTTACGGTGACTCTTCGACAGTGAAAAGAAAAAAGGCCGCAAAGCGGCCTTTTTAGTTAGATCAGATTACTCGTCTTTGGGCGAAGCGTTTTCGACCCGGCTTTTTAACTTCTGCCCGGGTCTGAAGGTCACCACGCGCCGTGCTGTAATGGGAATATCCTCGCCCGTTTTCGGGTTACGTCCCGGGCGTTGATTCTTATCACGCAGATCGAAGTTACCAAAACCAGAGAGTTTCACCTGTTCGCCGTTTTCCAGAGCGCGACGGATCTCTTCGAAAAACAGTTCAACCAGTTCTTTGGCATCCCGCTTGCTAAGCCCAAGCTTATCAAACAGATATTCTGACATTTCAGCTTTTGTAAGCGCCATAGGTTCAATCCCTCAATGATGCCTGGAATCGCTCTTTTAATGCCTCTACACATTTGGCGACGGTAGCGGCAATCTCCTCTTCTTCGAGTGTACGGCTGGTATCTTGCAGGATCAGGCTTATGGCGAGGCTCTTATACCCCTCCGCAACACCCTTACCGCGGTACACGTCAAATAAGTTTACGCCAACTACCTGATTTACGCCAACTTTCTTACATTCGGATAAAATATCCGCTGCGGGAACGTTTTCTGCGACCACCACCGCGATGTCACGACGGTTCGCCGGGAAGCGAGAAATCTCGCGCGCCTGAGGCACCACGCGGTCTGCGAGCTTGTTCCACTCCAGTTCGAACACCAGAGTGCGACCGTTAAGATCCAGTTTACGTTCCAGTTCAGGATGAACAACCCCAACAAAACCAATACGTTCACCTTTCAGATAAATCGCTGCGGATTGCCCCGGATGCAGTGCCGGATTCGCTTCTGCACGGAACTCAACCTCATTCAGTTTACCGGTCAGGTCGAGAACGGATTCAAGATCGCCTTTCAAATCATAGAAATCAACGGTCTCTTTTGCCAGGTTCCAGTGCTCTTCGTAACGGTTACCGCAAATCACACCGGCTAACATCAGATCCTGACGAATGCCCAACGGTGCCTGAGTATCTGGCACGAAACGCAGACCGCTTTCGAAAATGCGCACACGATTCTGCTGACGGTTCTGGTTGTACACCACAGTTGCCAGCAGGCCGGTCCACAGGGAAAGACGCATTGCTGACATTTCAACAGAGATCGGGCTTGGCAGCAGTAAGGCTTCAACGCCTGGATGGATCATCTGCTGCACTTTCGGATCAACGAAGCTGTAGGTGATCACTTCCTGATAGCCTTTGTCGTTGAGCAGCGTTTTCACGCGCTTGAGCGACAGATCGGCTTCGCGGTGAGTACCCATAATCAGGCTTGCCTGTACCGGCTCATCCGGAATGTTGTTGTAGCCGTAAACACGCGCGACTTCTTCGACCAGATCTTCTTCAATCTCCATGTCGAAACGCCAGCTCGGCGCAACTGCCTGCCACTCGTCTTTGCCTTCGGTCACTTCGCAGCCGAGACGACGCAGAATGTCAGTGACCTGCTCATCGGCAATATGATGGCCAATCAGGCGATCCAGTTTGCTGCGACGCAAAGTGATGGTTGCACGCTTCGGCAGCGTTGCTTCGTTGCTGATATCAATTACCGGACCAGCCTCACCACCGCAGATATCGATCAGCAGACGGGTCGCACGTTCCATCGCTTTGTGCTGCAGTGCCGGATCAACGCCACGCTCATAACGATGAGACGCATCAGTATGCAGGCCATGACGACGAGCACGACCGGTGATAGATAGTGGGCTGAAGAAAGCACATTCCAACAGGACGTTTTGCGTTTCTTCATTTACGCCAGAATGTTCGCCACCAAAGATGCCGCCCATCGCCAGCGCCTTGTTGTGGTCGGCGATGACCAGGGTGTCAGCGTTCAGCTTCGCTTCGGTACCGTCGAGCAGTACCAGCGTTTCGCCCTCTTTCGCCATCCGCACCACAATGCCGCCTTCAATGCGATCTTTATCGAAAGCGTGCATCGGCTGGCCCAGTTCGAGCAGCACATAGTTGGTGACGTCAACAACTGCATCGATAGAACGGATCCCGCAACGACGCAGTTTTTCTTTCATCCACAGCGGAGTTGGCGCTTTAACATTAATGCCTTTTACCACACGGCCAAGATAACGCGGGCAGGCTTCCGGCGCTTCGACTGTAATCGGCAGCGTGTCGTCGATGGTCGCACCAACCGGAACGATTTCCGGTTCAACCAGCGGCAGCTGGTTCAGCACGGCAACATCACGCGCCACGCCGATAATGCCTAAGCAATCGGCACGGTTTGGCGTTACGCTGATTTCGATGGTGTTGTCATCGAGTTTCAGGTATTCGCGGATGTCTGTGCCAATCGGCGCATCTGCAGGCAGTTCGATAATGCCGCTGTGATCGTCAGAAATTCCCAGCTCAGAAAAGGAGCACAGCATCCCTTCAGACGGTTCGCCACGCAGTTTCGCCGCTTTAATTTTGAAATCACCCGGCAGAACAGCACCAATGGTCGCTACCGCCACACGCAGGCCCTGACGGCAGTTTGGCGCACCGCAGACAATGTCCAGCAGGCGATCGCCGCCGACATTGACTTTTGTCACACGCAGTTTGTCAGCGTTCGGATGCTGCGCACATTCAACCACTTCACCGACAACCACGCCGTGGAAGCTACCGGCAACCGGTTCTACACCGTCAACTTCCAGGCCCGCCATGGTGATTTGATTTGCCAGCGCATCGCTATCAATCGCCGGGTTCACCCATTCGCGTAACCACAGTTCACTGAATTTCATAATCTATTCCTGCCTTATTTAAACTGTTTGAGGAAACGCAGATCGTTTTCGAAGAATGAACGCAGGTCGGTGACGCCGTAACGCAACATGGTCAGACGCTCCATCCCCATTCCGAAGGCGAAACCAGAGTAAACTTCCGGGTCGATGCCAACATTACGCAGCACGTTCGGATGCACCATCCCGCAGCCCAGTACTTCCAGCCATTTACCGTTTTTACCCATGACGTCCACTTCTGCAGAAGGTTCGGTAAACGGGAAGTAGGAAGGACGGAAGCGGATCTGCAAATCTTCCTCAAAGAAGTTACGCAGGAAGTCGTGCAGCGTGCCTTTCAGGTTGGTAAAGCTGATGTTGGTATCAACAATCAGACCTTCCATCTGATGGAACATCGGCGTGTGAGTCTGGTCGTAGTCGTTACGATAAACGCGGCCAGGCGCGATGATACGAATCGGTGGCTGCTGAGCTTTCATGGTGCGGATCTGTACGCCAGAGGTCTGGGTACGCAGCAGGCGGGTAGCGTCAAACCAGAAAGTGTCGTGGTCAGCGCGCGCCGGGTGGTGACCAGGAATGTTCAGAGCATCGAAGTTATGATAATCGTCTTCGATTTCCGGCCCGGTTGCCACGGTAAAGCCAAGCTCACCGAAGAAACTTTCGATACGGTCGATGGTACGGGTCACCGGATGCAGACCGCCGTTTTCAATACGACGACCAGGCAGGGAGACATCAATCGTTTCCGCCGCCAGACGCGCATTCAGCGCTGCGCTTTCCAGTTCCGCTTTACGTGCATTCAGCGCCTGCTGAACCTGCTCTTTCGCTTCGTTGATAACCGCACCAGCTGCCGGACGCTCTTCTGGCGGCAGCTCACGCAGGGTCGTCATCTGAAGGGTTAAGTGCCCTTTTTTACCCAAATATTCGACGCGCACATTGTCTAACGCGGCAACATCTGACGCCTGGCTAATGGCCGCCTTTGCACTGGCAACCAGTTCTGCGAGATGTGACATGGTTTTCCTCATTGTGTCAGTGGTGACACTGGTTCGTTGGACTTAGAGCCTATCCCATCAGGCTATTTTACTTGCCATTTTGGTCCCGGGCAGTGCTCGAAATCCTCACGTACTTAAGTACGCTCCGGTTTCTCCGCGCTGGCCGAGTCCAGACTGGCTGCGACAATTACGCCTGATGAGACAGGCTTTTTATTTTTCAAAACGCGCATACAAAAAAAGCCTCCACTGGGAGGCTTTCAGGCGCTGTTTTCCGTTTCTCTTCTCACGCGCTAGCCTCCTGGAGTCAGGTGCTAAAGTAAAAAAAGAAGCGGAAAATAGCAGCATTCATTGCTTGCGTTACCTTTTGGTACTTTTCAAAAGACCTTTATTGAAAAGGCTACGGCGATAAAAGTCAATGTTTTGATGGCGTTGAAACGAAAAGAGGGAGACTAGCTCCCTCTTTCAACTGGCTTATGCCAGAGCTGCTTTCGCTTTTTCAACCAGAGCGGTGAACGCTACTTTGTCGAATACTGCGATATCAGCCAGGATCTTACGGTCGATTTCAACAGAGGCTTTTTTCAGGCCATTGATGAATTTGCTGTAAGAAATACCGTTCTGACGTGCTGCTGCGTTGATACGCGCAATCCACAGTTGACGGAACTGACGCTTACGTTGACGACGGTCACGGTAAGCATACTGACCAGCTTTGATAACAGCCTGGAAGGCAACGCGGTATACGCGAGAACGCGCACCGTAGTAGCCTTTAGCTTGTTTCAAAATTTTCTTGTGACGTGCGCGTGCAATAACACCACGTTTTACGCGAGCCATATGTGCTCTCCTGTATCTATATTCTAATTAAAAAGTTAAAAAACGTTAACGGCTTATGCGTACGGCAGGCACGCGATTACTAGGCCCAGATCGCCTTTGGAAACCATGGCTTTCGGACGCAGGTGACGTTTACGTTTGGTCGCTTTTTTGGTCAGAATGTGACGCAGGTTAGCGTGCTTGTGCTTAAAACCACCTTTACCGGTTTTTTTGAAGCGCTTAGCAGCACCGCGTACGGTCTTAATTTTTGGCATTTTAATAACTTCCACTTCGCATTGTTAATAAACAGAAACAAAGGCGAATCACCCTGTGAGCCAAGGCCCACAGGAATGATTACTTGAAGGCCTTACTGTTTCTTCTTAGGAGCGAGCACCATGATCATCTGGCGGCCTTCGATCTTCGTTGGGAAGGATTCGACCACTGCCAGTTCTTGCAAATCGTCTTTCACGCGATTAAGCACTTCCATACCGATTTGCTGGTGCGCCATCTCACGACCACGGAAACGCAGCGTGATTTTGGCTTTATCACCCTCTTCGAGAAAGCGAATCAGGCTGCGGAGTTTTACCTGATAGTCGCCTTCATCTGTACCAGGACGGAATTTAATTTCCTTAACCTGGATAACTTTTTGCTTTTTCTTCTGTTCCTTAGAAGACTTGCTCTTTTCATAGAGGAATTTGCCGTAATCCATTATACGACAAACCGGCGGCTCGGCGTTAGGGCTGATCTCGACTAAGTCTACTCCGGCTTCTTCTGCTTTCTCCAGAGCTTCTCTCAGACTCACAATACCAAGCTGCTCGCCTTCCAGACCTGTTAAGCGAACTTCCTGGGCGCGAATTTCGCCATTGATACGGTTAGGGCGCGCCGTTTGAACTCGTTTTCCGCCTTTAATACCTTATTCCTCCAATTGTTTAAGACTGCGGCTGCGAATCTCTTGTTGCAGCTTCTCGATCACTTCATTTACGTCCATGCTTCCCAGGTCTTTACCACGGCGGGTGCGAACGGCAACTTTGCCTGATTCCACCTCTTTATCACCACAGACCAGCATATACGGGACGCGACGCAAAGTGTGCTCGCGGATTTTAAAGCCAATCTTCTCATTTCTCAAGTCTGCTTTAACACGAATGCCCGCATTTGATAGTTTTTGCGTCAATTCGTTAACGTATTCAGACTGAGAATCGGTAATGTTCATGATAACAACCTGAACCGGCGCAAGCCAGGTCGGGAAGAAACCAGCGAATTCTTCGGTCAGGATACCGATGAAACGTTCCATCGACCCCAGAATTGCGCGGTGAATCATTACCGGTACCTTACGCTCGTTGTCTTCGCCCACATAGGAGGCGCTCAGACGAGACGGCAAGGAGAAGTCCAGCTGTACTGTACCGCACTGCCATGCACGATCGAGGCAGTCATACAGGGTAAATTCAATTTTCGGACCGTAGAAAGCGCCTTCACCCAGTTGATATTCAAACGGGATGTTGTTTTCTTCCAGCGCAACCGCCAGGTCCGCCTCAGCACGATCCCACATTTCGTCGCTGCCAATACGTTTTTCAGGACGAGTGGAGAGTTTGACGACGATCTTCTCGAAGCCAAAAGTGCTGTACATATCATAGACTAAACGGATACATCCGTTAACTTCATCGCGAATTTGTTCTTCAGTACAGAATATATGCGCGTCATCCTGGGTAAATCCACGTACGCGCATCAGGCCATGCAGCGAACCTGACGGCTCGTTACGGTGGCAGCTACCAAACTCGGCCATACGCAGCGGCAAATCGCGATACGACTTCAGCCCCTGGTTGAAAATTTGTACGTGACCCGGGCAGTTCATCGGCTTAATGCAGTATTCACGGTTCTCAGAAGACGTGGTGAACATTGCATCTTTGTAGTTGTCCCAGTGACCGGTTTTTTCCCACAGGACACGGTCCATCATGAACGGACCTTTAACTTCCTGATACTGGTACTCTTTCAGTTTAGAACGAACAAACACTTCCAGTTCACGGAAGATGGTCCAGCCGTCGTTGTGCCAGAATACCATCCCCGGCGCTTCTTCCTGCATATGGTACAGGTCGAGCTGTTTACCGATTTTACGGTGGTCGCGTTTCGCGGCTTCTTCCAGGCGCTGCAGGTAAGCGTTAAGTGCTTTTTTGTCTGCCCACGCCGTACCGTAAATACGTTGCAACATTTTGTTGTTGCTGTCGCCACGCCAGTAAGCCCCTGCCGTTTTCATTAGTTTGAAATGATGGCAGAAACGCATGTTCGGTACGTGCGGACCGCGGCACATATCGACATATTCTTCATGGAAGTACAGACCTGGCTTGTCATCATGGGCGATGTTTTCGTCAAGAATGGAGACTTTGTAGCTCTCCCCACGGTTGGCGAAAGTTTCACGCGCTTCGTGCCAGCTGACTTTCTTCTTAATGACGTCGTAGTTTTTCTCAGCAAGCTCATGCATCCGCTTCTCGAGTGCTTCGACATCTTCCTGGGTTAACGTGCGGTCAAGATCAACGTCGTAATAAAAACCGTTGTCAATAACCGGGCCGATTGCCATTTTGGTATGCGGCCAAAGTTGTTTAATCGCGTGCCCTAACAGGTGCGCACAGGAGTGACGAATGATCTCCAGACCTTCTTCGTCTTTGGCGGTAATGATCGACAGTTGTGCGTCGTTTTCAATCAGATCGCAAGCATCAACCAGTTCACCATTAACGCGCCCTGCGATACAGGCTTTCGCCAGACCTGGACCAATGTCCAGCGCAACATCCATGGGGCTTACAGCGTGGTCGTAATGGCGTTGGCTGCCATCAGGAAGAGTTATAACAGGCATTTTATATCCTTATTTGCAGTGGTGACCCACACGAAAGATCACATACAAAGAAAAATTTGTTTATTAACAGTTCATTGCGAAACCATCTAGCCAACAAATGCTAAATTGGTTCGCAATCAGGTACACAAATGAAAGACATTAACCTCTCACCTTCCACCCGGTTGAGCGATGTTAACACTAAAAAAAGGGAGATTGTACCTTTCCGTTTCACATTGATTCGATTCGCAATTCGTTTGTAGTGAGTACACCAGCAAAACGCTTAAAGAACAACTGATAACATCACGGAGCGTCTGAAAGGTTTACTGCGAGCGGATTTACAGCAGCATAAACTGAATCCAGCAAAGTTCGTTGCATGATTTGGCGGTAGTATTTAAACGATCATGAGATTAATGACGAACTGGCCATATCACAATGATAAAAGTGACACAATTCTTATAGCAATTTTTCGTGCACATTTCATTCTGGCGATAATAATTAATTATCATCCTCAAAACCTCCAGACATATATAAGGCGAATAGATTATGAGTCAAAACGACATTATTATCAGAACTCATTATAAGTCTCCTCATAGAATGCACATCGATAGCGACATACCAACGCCTTCATCAGAGCCTATTAATCAATTTGCGTGCCAACTCATCACCCTACTTGATACCTCTGACTTAAGTTCGATGCTGTCATACTGTGTTACTCAGGAATTTACCGCAAACTGTCGAAAAATATCACAAAATTGTTATTCCACTGCCCTTTTTACCATTAACTTTGCCACTTCACCCATCCATGCAGAAAATATACTCATTACATTACACTATAAAAAAGAAATCATTTCCTTATTACTGGAAACCACGCCTATTAAAGCTAACCATTTGCGAAGCATACTGGATTATATTGAACAGGAACAGTTAACTGCCGAAAATCGTAACCATTGTATGAAACTGTCTAAAAAAATCCATAGAGAAAAAACTATACAACCAACAGTAAATCTCAATGGTAGTGCATTTTTTTTGCAATCTCCTTCTGACGCTATTTTTTGTCGCCATCTGTCATTGCAATACGCCCTTGATTCACTGAGAAATGGAAAAGGCAAAGTCAATCTGATTAAACATTACTCCTCCGTTGAATCCATACAGCAGCATGTCCCCTTAGTCCGGGACGCGGAGTTCAGATCATTACTTCGCCATCCTCCTGCAGGGAGTCGCGTTATCGCGAGTAAGGATTTTGGCTTCGCTTTAGATATTTTCTTCTGTCGAATGATGGCAAACAATGTCAGTCATATGTCCGCGATTTTATATATAGACAATCATACTTTGTCAGTAAGGCTACGAATAAAGCAGTCAGCGTATGGGCAATTAAATTATGTTGTGTCCGTTTACGACCCGAACGATACCAACGTTGCCGTCAGAGGCACCCACAGGACAGCACGGGGCTTTCTCTCGCTCGATAAGTTCATCAGTTCAGGTCCCGATGCTCAGACCTGGGCTGATAGGTATGTTCGCAACTGTGCAATTGCTATTCTGCCCCTATTACCTGAGGGAGCTCCAGGGGCTATTTTCACGGGTATCGCGACACGAATGCCATTTGCTCCTATACATCCATCGGCAATGTTGTTAATAATGGCCACAGGCCAGACTCAACAGCTTATTACATTATTCAAACAGTTACCCATACTCCCTGAAAAAGAAATCATTGAAATAATAACTGCGCAGAATAGTGTTGGTACACCTGCTTTATTTCTGGCTATGATGAACGGACATACTGACAACGTAAAAATATTTATGCAAGAAATTCAGTCACTGGTAGATAATCATATCATTCATGAAGATAATCTGGTTAAATTACTGCAAACTAAAAGTGCTAACGAAACACCTGGACTCTATATCTCCATGTTGTATGGATTCGATGAAATAATCGATATCTTTCTGAATGCATTAACCACTCCAATAACACAAGAGCTTTTAAGCAAAAAAATGGTGATGGATATTTTAGCAATGAAAACACGTGATGGTGAGCCAGGATTATATGCCGCAATGGAAAATAATCACCCTTTGTGTGTCACACGGTTCCTCTCTAAAGTTTATGGAATCGCTGTTAAATATAACCTCAGCAAAATTAACATCATGGATTTATTAAAAGGCGCAACAACACATGGAACCCCTGCTTTATACATCGCCATGAGCAAGGGTAATAAAGACGTCGTGTTATCTTATATATCAACGCTGGATACTTTTGCAAAAAAATATTCTTTTAGGCAACATCAGTTATTCACACTGTTGGCCGCTAAAAATCATGACAACATATCAGCTGTTCATATAGCCATTCATCATAATCATTATAAAACAGTAGAAACATATTATGCAGCTATAAATGTAATCAGCCAAAGCCTGAGCTTTAGTTCAGATGAACTACAGGCGTATTTATAACTAAATATTTACGATGTATATGTTGATACATATACTTTAAACTCAATAACAGTGACCGGGTGCACAACGCCACCCGACGGCTGTAATTGCAAAAAATCCCTTGTTGCCTGTCCCTTTTGTTACACTCCGTTATCACGCACAAGAGATATGCAGGACACTGGTATGCCGACTAAACGCTTTGATAAAAAACACTGGAAGATGGTGGTGGTGCTACTGGCAATCTGTGGCGCTATGTTGTTGCTACGTTGGGCAGCAATGATTTGGGGCTGAGCAGTGACAAACGAAAATAGCCAGACCGCATACTACGGTCCGGCAGATGATGTTACATGCTGTAGCCCAGCGATAAGGTTGTCCGACGATCGGTATGTTCCGGTGCAGACTCTGGAGGTTCAGAGTTCCATGTGACGTTGTAAGCCACCTTCAGTCCAAAATGTTCATTAATAGCAACATTTAATGCGCTTTCAGAGTTCAGCGTTGTGTCTTCCGCGCCAAAGACGGAAACACCCTGCGTAAATTTAGCGTTGTCAGTCAACTGCCATGCATAAGCCCCGGAGGCATAACCCAGCGGCTGGGTTTCACTGGCATTGTCGGTATATTTGTCGTAACGCACACCTGGGCCGAATTCAAAGCGGAAACTGTGTACCGGGCCATTCAAAAACTGACGACCATAACCCGCGGTCAACACATCGCGCTCTCGATAGCCGTTATAACGGTCTGTCAGCCAGCTTGCCTGACCAAATAAATAGTCATAATCAGTTAAATTAAAACGGCTACGCCCGCCCGCCGCATATTTTTCTGAAGAACGCTCATCATTAGAAGAAGTATTACTGGCGTTCCCCCACAGCGACCAGGCAGTGGTTTGTCCATACCAGGTCATGGTGGTGTCAGCCGTAAGTGAGGAGCTTTTCGTATTGCCTGATTGTGCAAGATATCCTGCGTTCAGATTACCTTCGAAAGGTTTTTTAGCGCTGGCAGGATCGTCCATGACAGTAAAAACGGAATCATCGGCAGCTGCATTCAATGACGCAAACATGCCCCCCGCCAACATAACGATGGCAGGAACTGTCTTCAAAAGCTTCATTTATCAAGAGTCCGTACAACAAAAAAAGAGACCTTCGCGGTCCCGGAAACTTTCTTAAGGATCAAAGATTAGCGTCCCTGGAAAGGTAACGAATTATAAAAAGGCGCGAATAACTTAGCAATGTATTCTTATTTCATTTTTTGAATAAGCATGTGGCGAAAACAGATTTTTATTTATATATATTTATCTGCAAAATTTTAAATAAAGCTCTAATAAATCATATTGTTAATTTCTTCACTTTCCGCTGATTCGGTGCCAGACTGAAATCAGCCTATAGGAGGAAATGATGGTACGTATCTATACGTTGACACTTGCGCCCTCTCTCGATAGCGCAACAATTACCCCGCAAATTTATCCCGAAGGAAAACTGCGCTGTACCGCACCGGTGTTCGAACCCGGGGGCGGCGGCATCAACGTCGCCCGCGCCATTGCCCATCTTGGAGGCAGTGCCACAGCGATCTTCCCGGCGGGTGGCGCGACCGGCGAACACCTGGTTTCACTGTTGGCGGATGAAAATGTCCCCGTCGCTACTGTAGAGGCCAAAGACTGGACCCGGCAGAATTTACACGTACATGTGGAAGCAAGCGGTGAGCAGTATCGTTTTGTTATGCCAGGCGCGGCATTAAATGAAGATGAGTTTCGCCAGCTTGAAGAGCAAGTTCTGGAAATTGAATCCGGGGCCATCCTGGTCATAAGCGGAAGCCTGCCGCCAGGTGTGAAGCTGGAAAAATTAACCCAACTGATTTCCGCTGCGCAAAACCAAGGGATTCGCTGCATCGTCGACAGTTCTGGCGAAGCGTTAAGTGCAGCACTGGCGATTGGTAACATCGAGTTGGTTAAGCCTAACCAAAAAGAACTCAGTGCGCTGGTGAATCGCGAACTCACCCAGCCAGACGATGTCCGCAAAGCCGCGCAGGAAATCGTTAATAGCGGCAAGGCCAAACGAGTTGTCGTTTCCCTGGGTCCACAAGGGGCGCTGGGCGTTGATAGTGAAAACTGCATTCAGGTTGTGCCACCACCGGTGAAAAGCCAGAGCACCGTTGGCGCTGGTGACAGCATGGTCGGCGCGATGACACTGAAACTGGCAGAAAATGCCTCTCTTGAAGAGATGGTCCGTTTTGGCGTAGCTGCGGGGAGTGCAGCCACACTCAATCAGGGAACACGCCTGTGCTCCCATGACGATAC
The DNA here is from genome assembly GCF_046487585.1 of Escherichia sp. WS1265. Classification (NCBI taxonomy): domain Bacteria; kingdom Pseudomonadati; phylum Pseudomonadota; class Gammaproteobacteria; order Enterobacterales; family Enterobacteriaceae; genus Escherichia; species Escherichia sp. WS1265. Next base: position 282,116 of record NZ_JBJQJE010000001.1, on the reverse strand, counting down.
ACAAAAAATTTACGCTTACCTTTCCCGCTAACTGAAACATTCCCCCTGCATTGGGGGAATCACCACCAACCTGTCGGCAACGCGTTTCTCCGACTATGCTCAAAAGTCATGTGATAACAAAGGGGTGAACTATGGCCAGTGGCGATCTTGTCCGTTATGTCATAACCGTCATGTTGCGCGAGGATACATTGACTGAAATTAACGAGTTGAATAATTACCTGACTCGCGACGGTTTTTTGCTCACCATGACGGATGATGATGGAAATATCCATGAGCTGGGGACTAACACTTTTGGACTTATCAGTACCCAAAGTGAAGAAGAAATTAGAGAACTGGTTTCGGGGCTTACCCAAAGTGCAACCGGCAAAGATCCTGAAATCACCATCACGACCTGGGAGGAATGGAATAGCAACAGAAAATAAATGGTTTTTGGGCAATAATCAGTCTGTGGTGTGCGTTAGCTCGTGTTTTTACACCGCATTCTTGCGCTAACCTTATGATCTGGCAGACAACATGGGAGAGACATCATGTGGCAGGCAATCAGTCGTCTTTTGAGCGAGCAGTTAGGTGAAGGCGAAATCGAACTGCGTAATGAACTGCCTGGCGGAGAAGTCCATGCCGCATGGCAGTTGCGCTATGCAGGACGTGACTTTTTCGTCAAATGTGATGAAAGGGAACTGCTTCCCGGTTTTACCGCCGAAGCCGACCAACTGGAGTTACTGTCGCGTAGTAAAACCGTCACCGTACCTAAGGTTTGGGCAGTTGGCGCTGACCGTGACTATAGTTTTCTGGTGATGGATTATCTCCCACCTCGCCCGCTGGATGCGCATAGCGCATTTATTCTTGGTCAGCAAATTGCGCGTTTACATCAATGGAGCGACCAACCGCAATTTGGCCTCGATTTCGATAACGCGCTCTCCACAACTCCCCAGCCCAACACCTGGCAACGTCGCTGGTCAACTTTTTTTGCTGAACAACGGATTGGCTGGCAGCTGGAACTGGCGGCAGAAAAAGGGATCGCTTTCGGCAATATCGATGCCATCGTCGAGCATATTCAGCAGCGTCTGGCCTCGCATCAACCGCAGCCTTCTCTGTTGCACGGCGATTTATGGTCCGGCAACTGTGCGCTGGGTCCGGATGGCCCGTACATTTTCGACCCGGCCTGCTACTGGGGTGACCGAGAGTGCGACCTGGCGATGTTACCGCTGCATACTGAACAGCCGCCACAAATCTCTGACGGCTATCAGTCAGTATCCCCGCTACCTGCCGATTTCCTTGAACGTCAACCGGTTTACCAACTCTACACGCTGTTAAATCGTGCAAGGTTATTTGGCGGTCAGCATTTGGTTATTGCTCAGCAGTCACTGGATAGATTATTAGCAGCATAATATGGGGTGAGGATAATGGCCGCTCCGTGCGGCCTTTTGATTAAATAAACCCCAGCAGAGAAAAGAACACATAACCTGCAGCAATACAAATAACCGGCAGGATATACAGCGAGAAAAACTGCAGGAAAATAGTATGGTGCGGCACAACAATACGTGACTCAATTTGTTCACGCGTTAGCCCCTCTTCCCCTTTGGCTTTTTCCAGAATGAGTTGATCTTCAACACCTTCCCGCAAGAAGCGCGCCTGGCGACTCATCCGGGCACCGGAATCCTGCAACGCCAGCCCGACAAAAATCAGGATGAAAATCACCCAGAACATAACGTTCACGCCACCATTAAAATTGGGCGTCGGGGAGTTATACCAGAACAGATTCAAAAAAGGCGTATTCGCCTGCATCATATCGATCATGACATGAGTAAAGTCGAGCATGACCGCATTAATGCCTTCCTGGTTTTCCTGCCGGGTATTCATAAATTTCAGCAAAGAAATCAATGTAGAGATCAATGCAGGTATAAAAATCACCCAACCCAAAATCCTTTTCAAAACAGCAATGCGTCCAGCTTGTTGATACGTCATGAGTTCTCCTTGATTAAGACGCGTCGTTTCACTTAGTTTACCTGTAGATATCTGTTTTCGCCCATTCTTTAAAGGCGATATGATAGGCGCTTAATCATAAGCACGGCTTAATACCTTACACATAATGCTCTAAAGGAGAGGTTGTAATGTCAACCCCGCGTCAGATTCTTGCTGCAATTTTTGATATGGATGGATTACTTATCGACTCAGAACCTTTATGGGATCGAGCCGAACTGGATGTGATGGCAAGCCTGGGGGTGGATATCTCCCGTCGTAACGAGCTGCCGGACACCTTAGGTTTACGCATCGATATGGTGGTCGATCTTTGGTACGCCCGGCAACCCTGGAATGGGCCAAGCCGTCAGGAAGTAGTAGAACGGGTTATTGCTCGTGCCATTTCACTGGTTGAAGAGACACGCCCATTATTGCCAGGCGTGCGTGAAGCCGTTGCGTTATGCAAAGAACAAGGTTTATTGGTGGGACTGGCCTCCGCGTCACCACTACATATGCTGGAAAAAGTGTTGACCATGTTTGACTTACGCGACAGTTTCGATGCCCTCGCCTCGGCTGAAAAATTACCTTACAGCAAGCCGCATCCGCAAGTATATCTCGACTGCGCAGCAAAACTGGGCGTTGACCCACTGACCTGCGTAGCGCTGGAAGATTCGGTAAATGGCATGATCGCCTCTAAAGCAGCCCGCATGCGTTCCATCATCGTTCCTGCGCCAGAAGCGCAAAATGATCCACGTTTTGTATTAGCAAACGTCAAACTCTCATCGCTGACAGAACTCACCGCAAAAGACCTTCTCGGTTAATAACCAGGGGCAGTGATCACGCTGCCCCTGGTTCTTTATCTGAATTTGCATTCAACTGGCGGATTAATCGTCAATTTAAGAAAAAGAGTTACACCGTCACCACTTCCGCGCACTGTATAAAAATCCTATACTGTACGTATCGACAGTTTAGTGAGTTTTATCATGACGGCGGAAGGTCACCTTCTATTTTCTATTGCTTGTGCGGTATTTGCCAAAAATGCCGAGCTGACGCCCGTGCTGGCACAGGGTGACTGGTGGCATATTGTCCCTTCCGCAATCCTGACGTGTTTGTTACCGGACATCGATCACCCAAAGTCGTTTCTTGGGCAGCGATTAAAGTGGATATCAAAACCGATCGCCCGCGCTTTTGGGCATCGTGGTTTTACCCACAGTCTGCTGGCGGTATTTTCGCTGCTGGCAACCTTTTACCTTAAGGTTCCTGAAAGCTGGTTCATTCCGGCTGATGCATTGCAGGGCATGGTGCTGGGTTATTTGAGCCACATACTTGCCGATATGCTGACACCCGCCGGTGTTCCCCTGCTCTGGCCATGCCGCTGGCGTTTCCGCTTGCCTATCCTGGTTCCCCAAAAGGGCAACCAACTGGAACGTTTTATCTGCATGGCATTATTTGTCTGGTCGGTATGGATGCCCCATTCATTACCCGAAAACAGCGCTGTCCGTTGGTCATCGCAAATGATCAATACCTTGCAGATCCAGTTTCATCGGCTTATTAAGCATCAGGTTGAATACTAAAAAGGCAAAAATCACCTTTCTGGAATAAGCAATTCCATTTGAATATAAGAGCCAGCTCACAGTTCTGTTAATCTTGCGCCAACACTATGACTGCTACGCAGTGATAGAAATAATAAGATCAGGAGAACGGGGATGAACTTTCCATTAATTGCGAACATCGTGGTGTTCGTTGTACTGCTGTTTGCGCTGGCTCAGACCCGCCATAAACAGTGGAGTCTGGCGAAAAAAGTGCTGGTGGGTCTGGTGATGGGTGTGGTTTTTGGCCTCGCCCTGCATACCATTTATGGTTCTGACAGCCAGGTACTTAAAGATTCTGTACAGTGGTTTAACATCGTTGGTAACGGCTATGTTCAACTGCTGCAAATGATCGTTATGCCGTTAGTCTTTGCCTCTATTCTGAGCGCGGTTGCCCGTCTGCATAACGCATCACAGTTAGGCAAAATCAGTTTTCTGACCATCGGAACGCTTTTGTTTACCACGCTGATTGCAGCGCTGGTCGGTGTGCTGGTCACCAACCTGTTTGGTTTGACGGCTGAAGGTCTGGTTCAGGGTGGTGCAGAAACTGCACGTTTGAACGCCATCGAAAGTAACTATGTTGGTAAAGTCTCTGACCTGAGCGTTCCGCAGCTGGTCTTGTCCTTTATCCCGAAAAACCCGTTTGCCGATTTGACCGGAGCCAATCCGACGTCAATTATCAGCGTGGTAATTTTTGCCGCATTCCTCGGCGTAGCTGCGCTGAAGCTGCTGAAGGATGATGCGCCGAAAGGTGAACGCGTCTTAACCGCTATCGATACCCTGCAAAGCTGGGTGATGAAACTGGTTCGCCTGGTCATGCAGCTGACCCCTTACGGCGTTCTGGCGCTGATGACCAAAGTGGTTGCAGGTTCTAACCTGCAAGACATCATCAAACTGGGTAGTTTCGTTGTCGCGTCCTACCTCGGTCTTCTGATTATGTTTGCAGTGCATGGCCTTCTGCTGGGCATTAATGGCGTGAGCCCGCTGAAGTACTTCCGTAAGGTATGGCCAGTACTGACGTTTGCCTTTACCAGCCGTTCCAGTGCTGCGTCTATCCCACTGAATGTGGAAGCACAAACGCGTCGACTCGGTGTTCCTGAATCCATCGCCAGTTTCGCCGCCTCTTTCGGTGCGACCATTGGTCAGAACGGCTGCGCCGGTTTGTATCCGGCAATGCTGGCGGTGATGGTTGCGCCTACGGTTGGCATTAACCCGCTGGACCCGATGTGGATTGCGACGCTGGTCGGTATTGTTACCGTTAGTTCCGCAGGCGTTGCCGGTGTCGGTGGTGGCGCAACTTTCGCCGCACTGATTGTGCTGCCTGCGATGGGCCTGCCAGTAACGCTGGTGGCGCTGTTAATCTCCGTTGAACCGCTTATCGACATGGGCCGTACGGCGCTAAACGTTAGTGGCTCGATGACAGCTGGCACGCTGACCAGCCAGTGGCTGAAGCAAACCGATAAAGCCATTCTGGATAGCGAAGACGACGCCGAACTGGCACACCGTTAATTCTTATGCTGGCAACGGTCCGTTTTGTATAGGGACCGTTGCCTTACTTTTTAAATGTTCCATCGCGGCGATGCATACTGACTCATATTTAAACAGATCGTCAGCGAAAAAAATGACCAACTTATCAATACATTCCTGACTCAATGAATGTGCCTGTAGCGAGAAGCTTAAAACCTCATACCCGAGACGTTTTCTAAGTGAACTATCTGGAATACTCATAATATCTTCAAGCACACCATTTCCCATTCCCGGAAGATTTAGTGGATTAAAAAGAAGACTGATATTAAGCATTGATATTATCGAAGGAAACTTTAGGAGACTCTCATTTTTTTGAATCGCAGCAAAAATGCTCCCAACAGGATGTATATAATTTTGTTCATAGCATATCGTTCTTAAATAGTGAATAACCAACCTGTTTTTTATATTGATCAAATTGGTCATTTTTTCTGGGCGAAATACAGAAGTGACATCCATTCCAATAAAATCTTTATTTATACCTCTTATCCGAATTTCACTACCATAAAGATTATTAATTATTACTCTATATTTAACATTGTCCTGCAGATATGTATCAAAACTAAGTACTGGCGCTCCTGGCTTTGAGGCATCATAGTTAATGTTAGACATATAGGCAATCATATAATTAAAGTTTGATTCTGCTATTTCATCGCAGGCACATTGACCCGTTGATATAAAGAAAGTGAGTGCTGTCATGGTAGACTGCAGTCTTTCTTTAAAAGAGTCGAAGGCAAGGTTTTTAATATTTAAATTACCATAATCACTCTGTATTAAGTTTGTAGAAAGCATCTCCCGCCTCATATTGTTAACAAAATTATTATCTCATTTAAATCTAAGTCATTTACAATATAAGTTTAAGAGCGACGCCACAGGATGAACTATCAAAAATAGCTCATCATGATTAGCAAAACTTAACCATTTTAAAATAAATAAACAATTAAAGAAAAAAGTTCACTTATTTATAGCAATAGATCGTCAAAGGCAGCTTTTTGTTACAGGTGGTTTGAATGAATGTAGCAATGAAATACAAAATTTCAGGCCATGTAACTCCCGGCAAAACCGGGAGGTACGTAATCTTTACTCAGTCACTTCCCCTTCCTGGCGGATCTGATTTGCCCAACGCTGGGCGGATTCAGGCACAGTAAACGCCGGTGAGCGCAGAAATGACTCTCCCATCAGTACAAACGCAACATATTTGCCACGCAGCATCCAGACATCACGAAACGAATCCATCTTTATCGCATGTTCTGGCGGCGCGGGTTCCGTGCGTGGGATATAGCTAATAATCTGGCGGTTTTGCTGACGGAGCGGTTTCTTCATTACTGGCTTCACTAAACGCATATTAAAAATCAGAAAAACTGTAGTTTAGCCGATTTAGCCCCTGTACGTCCCGCTTTGCGTGTATTTCATAACACCGTTTCCAGAATAGTCTCCGAAGCGGGATCTGGCTGATGGTCTATATTTAGAGGGTTTTTTGACCAAAACAGCGGCCCTTTCAGTAATAAGTTAAGGAGACGAGTTCAATGTCGCAACATAACGAAAAGAACCCACATCAGCACCAGTCACCACTACACGATTCCAGCGAAGCGAAACCGGGGATGGACTCACTGGCACCTGAGGACGGATCTCATCGTCCAGCGGCTGAACCAACACCGCCAGGTGCACAACCTACCGCCCCTGGGAGCCTGAAAGCCCCTGATACGCGTAACGAAAAACTTAATTCTCTGGAAGACGTACGCAAAGGCAGTGAAAATTTTGCGCTGACCACTAATCAGGGCGTGCGCATCGCCGATGATCAAAACTCACTGCGTGCCGGTAGCCGTGGTCCAACGCTGCTGGAAGATTTTATTCTGCGCGAGAAAATCACTCACTTTGACCATGAGCGCATCCCGGAACGTATTGTTCATGCACGCGGATCAGCCGCTCACGGTTATTTCCAGCCATATAAAAGCTTAAGCGATATCACCAAAGCGGATTTCCTCTCAGATCCGAACAAAATCACCCCAGTATTTGTTAGGTTCTCTACCGTTCAGGGTGGTGCTGGCTCTGCCGATACCGTGCGTGATATCCGTGGCTTTGCCACCAAGTTCTATACCGAAGAGGGTATTTTTGACCTCGTTGGCAATAACACGCCAATCTTCTTTATCCAGGATGCGCATAAATTCCCCGATTTTGTTCATGCGGTAAAACCAGAACCGCACTGGGCAATTCCACAAGGGCAAAGCGCCCACGATACTTTCTGGGATTATGTTTCTCTGCAACCTGAAACTCTGCACAACGTGATGTGGGCGATGTCGGATCGCGGTATACCGCGCAGTTACCGCACCATGGAAGGCTTCGGTATTCACACCTTCCGCCTGATTAATGCCGAAGGGAAGGCAACGTTCGTACGTTTCCACTGGAAACCACTGGCAGGTAAAGCCTCACTCGTTTGGGATGAAGCACAAAAACTAACCGGACGTGACCCGGACTTCCACCGCCGCGAGTTGTGGGAAGCCATCGAAGCAGGCGATTTTCCGGAATACGAACTGGGCTTCCAGTTGATTCCTGAAGAAGATGAATTCAAGTTTGACTTCGATCTTCTCGATCCAACCAAACTCATCCCGGAAGAACTGGTACCCGTTCAGCGTGTTGGCAAAATGGTGCTCAATCGCAACCCGGATAACTTCTTTGCCGAAAACGAACAGGCGGCTTTCCATCCTGGGCATATTGTCCCCGGTCTGGATTTCACCAACGATCCGCTGTTGCAGGGGCGTTTGTTCTCTTATACCGATACACAAATCAGTCGTCTTGGCGGACCCAATTTCCATGAGATTCCGATTAACCGCCCGACCTGCCCTTACCATAATTTCCAGCGTGACGGCATGCATCGTATGGGGATCGACACTAACCCGGCGAATTACGAACCGAACTCGATCAACGATAACTGGCCGCGCGAAACACCGCCGGGGCCGAAACGCGGCGGTTTTGAATCATACCAGGAGCGCGTGGAAGGCAATAAAGTTCGCGAGCGCAGCCCATCGTTTGGCGAATATTATTCCCATCCGCGTCTGTTCTGGCTAAGTCAGACGCCATTCGAGCAGCGCCATATTGTCGATGGTTTCAGTTTTGAGTTAAGCAAAGTAGTTCGTCCGTATATTCGTGAGCGCGTTGTTGACCAGCTGGCACATATTGATCTCACTCTGGCCCAGGCGGTGGCGAAAAATCTCGGTATCGAGCTGACGGACGACCAGCTGAATATCACCCCACCTCCGGACGTCAACGGTCTGAAAAAGGATCCATCCTTAAGTTTGTACGCCATTCCTGACGGTGATGTGAAAGGTCGCGTGGTAGCGATTTTACTTAATGATGAAGTGAGATCGGCAGACCTTCTGGCCATTCTCAAGGCGCTGAAGGCCAAAGGCGTTCATGCCAAACTGCTCTACTCCCGAATGGGTGAAGTGACTGCGGATGACGGTACGGTGTTGCCTATAGCCGCTACCTTTGCCGGTGCACCTTCGCTGACGGTCGATGCGGTTATTGTCCCTTGCGGCAATATCGCGGATATCGCTGACAACGGCGATGCCAACTACTACCTGATGGAAGCCTACAAACACCTTAAACCGATTGCGCTGGCGGGAGACGCGCGTAAGTTTAAAGCAACAATCAAGGTCTCTGACCAGGGTGAAGAAGGGATTGTGGAAGCTGACAGCGCCGACGGTAGTTTTATGGATGAACTGTTAACGCTGATGGCAGCACACCGCGTGTGGTCACGCATTCCTAAGATTGACAAAATTCCGGCGTAAATATGGATAAGGTCACGCCCCCTGGGGAGTGACCTTACCACCTTACTTACACATCAAGATAACTACCCAACCGATAACCACGCTCAGCAATCGCATATTTCAACGACGCTGAAGTCAGCAGATCCAGTTCCGTTAACCGAGGGAAGCAATAAGCACTCTGACGAATCGTATTATCGATAAACGCCGGGTGGCACATCACTTCCAGAGAGCGCTCGCCGCGATGACTGGAGTCATCAAGCACTTGCAGGAACAGTGTCTCGCTAATCTCTTCACCATAAAACGCGCTACTGAATCCCTGCGAACTGCGCAGATTAGCCGGTAAATCACCAACGTTAGATAGCGGCTGACGGTCGATGCGCAACGCTATCCCCTCTTCTGCCGCAAACCTGGCAACAATCGGGAAAATCTGCGGGAACATATGCACATGATGATGGCTATCAAGATGCGTAGGTTTGCGTCCAAATAGCTCAATGAAACGCAAATACTGACTGGCAAGCTCCTGAGTAATTTCTTCCAGCGGTAAAGCATCTTCTTCTGCCAACTGCCAGATCCATTTTCCCAGCACACCATCGCGGGTTAACCCCGGCATAGCTGTCAGTGGCTTGCCCATAGTAAGGACAAAGTGCATCCCTATGGCCAGACTCGGTTCATCACGACTCAACTGCACTGCATGGTCAATAGCCTGCCCATTCACCAGCGCCGTCGTCGACGTGACAATCCCATTGCGACAGGCCTCGATAATGCCGTAGTTCTGACCTTTGCTTAAGCCAAAATCATCGGCATTAACAATCAGTAAGCGTTCCATAATCAGCCTCGGTTAATGTGCTTTTTTAAGCTCTGCGATGCAGTCGGCAAAGTTTGGCAGCCATTTCTCGTGCGCCAGAATCATCTCGCGTGCCAGCAGCTCAGCATCGCGATCGGAATGCACCAACGGACTAAGGTTTAGCGCCAGTAACGCATCGTTAAATTCTCCGCTAAGTGCGGCGTTGCTGGCAGCAACCTCGAAGCCTTTAATGGTGTGAATCAGCCCCATCACTTTATCATCGAAATGCGTAATGCGCGGATGTGGCGTCGCGCCATCGCGCCCCAGCGTACAGGTCATTTCTACCGCCCAGTCTGCCGGAATATTATCAATATGCCCATGATGCGGGATATTAACGTAATGTTCAGCTTGCTTGTCGTTGTAGATAGCGTTGATCACTTCGCACGCTGCATCAGAGTAATAAGCCCCACCGCGCTGTTCCAGTTCTTTCGGCTTAACTTTCAACTCCGGGTTTTTATACAGCTCAAAAAGTTGTTTCTCGACTTTCTGTACTACCTGTGCTCGTGCGCCGCCTTTGTAGTATTCGCCCATTTCAATAGCCAGCATCTCTTTTTGCTTGAAGTAATAAAGCAAATAAGAACACGGCAACAGATTCAGAGAACGAATTAAACCTTCGCTAAATGGCAGATCGAAAATATTTTTAACGCCAGATGCTTTTAACTGCCCGGATGCCACACCATCAAGCAATTCGGCAAAGCGTGATTTGCCATTTACCAGCACATCTTTAATGAACACCATATGGTTGAGGCCGAACAGATCGATAGATAAATCATCGCTATCTTTCAGCATCAGAACATCGCGAATAAACATCTTCATGCCGATCGGAATATTACACACGCCGATAAAGCGTTTAAATCCGGTATGACGATAAACGGCTTCAGTGACCATTCCCGCCGGGTTAGTGAAGTTAATCACCCATGCATTCGGACAAAGTTCTTCGACATCTTTTACGATGTCAAAAATCACCGGAATGGTACGCAGACCTTTAAACAGACCGCCCGCGCCGTTGGTTTCCTGACCAAGATAACCATGACTTAATGGGATGCGTTCATCCAGTTCGCGCGCCGGTAATTGGCCTACGCGCAGTTGGGTAGTAACGAAATCAGCATCTTTCATTGCTTCGCGGCGATCCAGCGTTTTATAAAGCTTCATCGGGACGCCAGCGTTATCAATCATCCGTTGGCAGAGATCAAAAATAATATCCAGTTTAGCTTTACCACCTTCGACATCCACCAGCCATAATTCGCTGACCGGCAATTCGTGATAACGCTTAATAAATCCTTCCAGTAACTCCGGGGTATAGCTGCTCCCGCCACCAATAGTGACGACTTTTAATTTCTGGCTCATAATTTCTCCCTTCAGTACAGAATACTGATATCTGGCATATCTGCCCCCCCGGACATAAATAATCCAGCAACAGGACAGATATGTGAATTGTCAGGTATAACGACTTACTGATTAAATTCAGTCAATTTCTTACGATAGCTCTTAGGCGTAAAGGACGTTAATTTCTTAAACGTTTTAATAAACAAACTCGGGCTACTATAACCGGCCTCAAACGCAATATCCGTCACGGAATAGTTGGTCATTTCCAGTTGTTTTTTGGCAAAATTAATACGGATCTCATTAATAATCTGCATTGGTGTTTTGCCATAATATCGTTGAGTCGCTCGCGTCAAATATTCCTGTGATTTGGCTGACAACGTCACCATATTCTCCAGCGCCGATTCACTAAACTGCTCTTTATCATGCATCTTTTCTACCGTACTTTTCAGCCACTGCGGTACATCATCAATCACCTGTTCTTCGCGGTAATGACGTAAACGGTTAATGACATAAAAAGTAACCATCTCAACAAACTCTTCCAGCCCTGTTTCGCGGAAATTCAATGAAGAAATCACTGTTTCCACATAGGTGAGAAAAGCGTTATTGGTCCGGTATACCTGCGAAGCGACAAAGCAATAAGGCAACAACGGCAGGTAATGCTGCTCAAAAAAGCGTTTACTGATCCCAACATTCAATATGCGCGTGGCACCAAACTCATAAAAACTTTGATGGTGCGAACCTAACGGAATAAAAACAAAATCGCCCCGTTCCAGTAACACGCGCTTACCGTTAATCTCCTGGAAATAACGCCCGGTTAATACCAGAGTAAATTCATAATAGTCGTGCTGATGCAGTCCGCTGATACTCTCAGTTTTGTTGTAGATAAACACATGGAAGTTTTTGCCATTAAACAACTGCTGTTCTCGGGCAGTGGCAATTTCCGGCGCGTTAATCACTGGCTGCATCATCGACTCCTTATGCCTTCAGTTTTTCATGAAGCTCAATTAATTCGGTAATCAGTTCACGCGCAAGCATGGACGTCATTAAATGATCCTGAGCGTGGACCAGCACCAGACTCACTTTCATCTTACCTTCGCCCGCATCGCCTTCAATCAGTTTCGTCTGTACCAGATGCGCTTCATTCAATGCCATCCGTGACTGATCCATCATGGCTTTTGCTGCGGCAAAATCGCCCTGCTTCGCCTCTTTCAGTGCGGCATACGCCAGGCTGCGCGCTTGTCCGGAGTTGATGATAAGTCCCATCACCACTTCTTCCAGCTCTTCAGCTTCTGTTTGCGTATCGGGAATGTTATCGAGATCCATCATACATCGTTCCTCTCTTTTCTTACCGGCACGATTACCCGTACCGGCATCGATTAAAATTTCAGGGCGTTAGCGATATCTTCTTCGCTCTCTTCTTTATCAATCGCGTTTTGTGCTTTGTTAGCAACCACAACAAAGGGCAGATAAATTAACGTTGCGATACCAAGGTTGAAGAGTGCGACCAGCAATGCGGCGACGCTACCGTTGGTGTTAAAGAAGGCTCCCAGACCGGTTGGCATGGTCCACGGTGCAATATTGGTCACCGGAGGAATAATGCCCATGTAGTACGCTGCGAGGGTGATTGCCGCCAGAATCGGTTGTACCAGTACAAACGGAATAAACATCACCGGGTTCATGATAATTGGCAGACCAAACAGAATCGGTTCGTTAATCTGGAAGATACCGGACGGCAGCGCCAGTTTTGCCACCTGACGATAATCAGCACGGCGAGAGGCGATAAAGATAGCCAGGATCAGACCCAAAGTCGCACCACTGCCACCGAGGAAAATAAAGGAGTCCAGCATCGGCTTGGCCCAGATATGGAAGGTCTTACCGGCTGCCAGCGCCGCTTCGACGGAACCATATTGCTGATAGGTCGCGATGTTTTCCAGCGCCCACGGCGTCATAATGCCGTTGTCCAGTGCGGTCAGCGCCAGCGCGCCATGAATACCGAAGAACCAGAGCAGTGGAACAAAGATCACATAGGCCCAGCCCACCACGCTACCCAACGATGCCAGTGGGGTTGAGATGGTATCCATAATGATCTGATGGAAGTTGGTGCCCCAGGTATTCAACGCCCAGGCAATAATCCCCATCACGGAAAGAATAATAAAGCCGGGAATTAAAGCCGAGAAGGAACGCGATACTGAAGCAGGTACGCTGTCGGGCAATTTAATGACCCAATTGCGGCGGACAATAAAGGTAAACATTTCTGCCACCACCAGGCCAATAATAATCCCGGAGATGATATTCGCCCCACCTAACCAGTTTGCGCCAACCGCATAGGCCTCACCGACACTATAAGGCGTGACGGTCATAAATGCTGCAACGGATAACAACCCGGCCGCCAGCGCATCGACTTTACGCTCTTCTGCCAGCGCCATGCCAATAAAGAACGGTGCCATTAAAGACATTATCCCTAATGTTCCGTTATATACGTTGCCGCCAATACCTTTCAGACCATTAAGTGTTTCAATGGTTGAGGCATCCAGGCGAATACCTAAGGAATAAAAAAACGACCCCTCCCCAAAGCTTAGAAAAACGTTGTTAATTAATACAAACATGGCCCCCGCAAGGGTTAACGGCATTAAGCGAATAAAGCCATTTTTGATTGCATTAACGTGTGGCTGCTTTCCTATTTTAACTGCAAAAGGGAGGAGTACCTTTTCAAGCGATGCAATAACATTACTCATAGAAAAATACCCTTAAAAACCGCAATTTAAATATTGCGGTATTGATTTATGAAATAACTCTTTGACGGGAAAATTTAAAAAAATTAATTTGCTGCGGCTTTTTTAATCGCTGCAACCGCAGCCTTAAGCACGCCTAAACCATCGACTTTGCCATAAAGCAGCGAGTCAATTACTTCGACCGGTTTGTTGGGTAACAAACGCTGGATTTCGGGCAACATATAAGCAATCTGTGGCCCTAATAACACGACATCGGCATTCTGACCTTTTTCACCAGCCAGTGTTTCCGGAAATGCTTCAATAATGACCGGAACTTCATATTTTTCTGCCTGTGCGCGCATTTTTGATACCAGTAAAGAGGTAGACATGCCCGCAGAACAAAACAGATAAATGTGTTTCTTTTCCATAAAACTGCCCTCATCGACGATTATCTGTCAGCCAGACACTCCGCAAGCCTTAACCTGCTTCCATGCTCTGGGTAACTTGCGAAACCAACATGACTTTTTTTGTGGCTGAAAGGAGTATACGGTATAGACCTGAGCAATAGTATTTCTTTGACCTTATAAATTGTCTCTCCTTGACCTGCGGTTATGACCCTCTTCACATTTCGGGCAAATAATTCGCGAAGATAATTAAGAACTCAGACCAAAAAAAACCGGCGCAATGGCCGGTTTCCGTTGTTACTCAAGCTTTCAGACGAAGTGATTACTTCGCAGCCTGTGGATCAGTGTCGTATTCAGCACAGGTCTGATAACCGGAGTTGATGACATGTCCGGTATCATCTAACGCGACAAAGTAGGTTTCTGCTTTACCATCACGTTGACCCAGGATGTAGGTCTGGCAAGTACCACGAGCATGGATCATGCTCACTTCAGACGAAGGTTTACCCGCAATTTGTGCAACCTGCGCCCGGCTCATGCCTTTTTTTACGTCTTTCACCACAGGCTGTACAAACTGGTCTTTGGTACGATCATAAGCCGTACAACCCGCCAGCATGGTTAATACCGCCGCTGCACTCAGAATTCCTGCCATATTCTTGTTCATATTCCGTCCTCTTGTTTATCAGCGTGTTAGATAAGCCTGGAATACATTGGGCGCTTTTTCAAGCCCGTGAACGAAACGGCTCCGCTTTCAGAGGATTCCTGTATGACGTTTTAACCACCATTCAACCCGCTGTCGCTTGTCGTTTCAGTAGCAACGGGTTAGCTTTAAGGAAGTTTTGTCTTTTCTGTCTGGAGGGGTTCAATGACATTGCAACAACAAATAATAAAGGCGCTGGGCGCAAAACCGCAGATTAATGCTGAAGAGGAAATTCGTCGTAGTGTCGATTTTCTGAAAAGCTACCTGCAAACTTATCCGTTCATTAAATCACTGGTGCTAGGGATCAGCGGCGGTCAGGACTCCACGCTTGCCGGAAAGCTGTGCCAGATGGCGATTAATGAGCTGCGCCAGGAAACTGGCAACGAATCACTGCAATTTATTGCCGTACGCCTGCCCTATGGTGTTCAGGCTGACGAACAAGATTGCCAGGATGCCATTGCCTTTATTCAACCGGATCGCGTATTAACCGTTAATATCAAGGGCGCGGTATTGGCCAGCGAACAGGCGCTGCGCGAAGCGGGCATTGAACTGAGCGATTTTGTTCGTGGCAATGAAAAAGCGCGTGAGCGGATGAAAGCACAATATAGCATTGCGGGTATGACCAGCGGTGTCGTGGTGGGCACCGATCATGCAGCAGAAGCCATTACCGGATTCTTCACTAAATATGGTGACGGCGGTACGGACATTAATCCACTGTATCGTCTCAACAAACGTCAGGGTAAACAGTTACTGGCAGCATTAGGTTGCCCGGAACACCTTTATAAGAAAGCCCCAACTGCCGATCTGGAAGATGATCGCCCTTCTCTGCCAGATGAAGTGGCACTCGGCGTGACCTATGACAATATCGACGACTATCTGGAAGGGAAAAACGTACCTGAACAGGTCGCCAGAACAATAGAGAACTGGTATCTGAAAACCGAACATAAACGCCGTCCGCCAATTACCGTTTTCGATGATTTCTGGAAAAAGTAATAATTTGCACATATTGGTTTGTGCGAAAAAGAGTACTTTGTTCACGCCGGATGCGGCGTGAACGCCTTATTCGCCCCACAAAACTATGCAAATTCAATATATTGCATGAGTCGAATAGGCCTGACAGGCGTAGCACGTCAGACGGTGTAACCTTTGTCATCAACCCGCCTCTTTTTTAATCGCTCCCCGCCTGTTACACTGGATAGATAACCAGCATTCGGAGTCAACAGTGGTACGGCGTTTAACTTCTCCGCGGCTCGAATTTGAAGCTGCGGCAATTTATGAATATCCCGAACATTTACGTTCATTCCTTAATGACTTACCCACCCGACCAGGGGTGTATCTGTTTCATGGCGAAAGTGACACCATGCCGCTCTATATCGGCAAAAGCGTTAATATCCGCAGTCGGGTGCTTTCTCATTTACGCACCCCGGATGAAGCCGCCATGCTACGGCAATCCCGGCGAATTAGCTGGATCTGCACCGCAGGCGAAATCGGCGCTCTGCTCCTTGAAGCGCGATTAATCAAAGAACAACAGCCGCTGTTTAATAAACGGTTGCGCCGCAATCGCCAGCTCTGTGCCCTGCAATTAAATGAAAAGCGCGTCGATGTGGTGTATGCCAAAGAGGTGGATTTTTCACGAACCCCCAACCTGTTTGGCCTGTTTGCCAATAGGCGCGCAGCTTTGCAAGCATTGCAGACCATCGCTGATGAACAAAAACTTTGCTATGGCCTGCTGGGACTGGAACCGTTAAGCCGCGGGCGTGCTTGTTTTCGTTCTGCATTAAAACGTTGCGCTGGGGCGTGTTGCGGTAAAGAGAGCCATGAGGAACATGCGCTACGTTTGCGCCAGTCTCTGGAACGTTTGCGGGTGGTGTGTTGGCCGTGGAATGGTGCGGTGGCGCTGAAAGAACAGCACCCGGAAATGACTCAATATCATATTATTCAAAACTGGCTGTGGCTGGGGGCGGTTAATTCGCTGGAAGAAGCGACAACGTTAATTCGGGCACCCGCCGGGTTTGATCACGACGGTTATAAAATTCTTTGTAAGCCGCTGCTTTCCGGTAACTATGAAATTACTGAACTTGATCCGGTGAATAACCAGCAAGCCAGTTGATTTCACTGAACAACAGTTTACCTTGCGGTTGTAAAAGCCGCAGGGTGTGCCTGCCATCGAACCAGCACGCGCCCTGGTCGGTAGTGAGCAGTTTATCGCCCAGTTGCCACGCGCCGTTAATCACAAACACCACCCCGCCGCGTGAGCCAAAGGTAGTAAACGTACGTTCGGCAATTCTGACTTTCGCCTTACAGACATCCAGGCGTGTCATGATGTTGAAATCCATCGACATCTGCCCTGCCGTCAGTTTCGCTTTAACCACCTGGTCCGCCGCAAAGGCAAAAGGCTGTAACGGTTTTAAGGTATGGTTAAAGCGGTCTGCGCTTTCAAGGAACATCTCGCCGCCTTCCAGCAACGTCACTATCCTTTCCATACCTGGAAACAAAGAAAACTCCCCATTCGCCGCGATGGATGCAATGCTGGCACGCCAGTAAAAATCACGTTTTGCCGGTGGGAAAGTGCAAATTTCGCGCGTTTCACCGGCAGCATTTCGCCACAGATTCACCGACATTTTACGCATATCAAAGTATTCCATACTCGCTCCCGGCCCGTTCTTTTCATTGTTATCGTTCAGGTAACCGTGGATGGTTATCGGCAACTCGGGTGATTTACGTTAGTGGCGATCAGGCTTTTTTTGCATCTGTTTGAGAACAAAAAAGAAAACCGCCGATCCTGTCCACCGCATTACTGCAAGGTAGTGGACAAGACCGGCGGTCTTAAGTTTTTTGGCTGAAAGATTATTCAGCAGTTGCAGGCATTTTACCTTTTGCCGCTGGACGTTCTGTCAGACGCTTCTCAAAATTAGCATTAAATTGCTTTTTCTGTTCCGGCGTCAGGATGTTGTAAATCTTGTTCTGGGTTTCCATGTGCGCCAGCATGTTAGCTTTGCGCTGTTCTTCCATTTTTGCGATCTGCGCTTCAGCTTTTGCTTTATCGAAGGTATCGCTGGCAATGATGTCATGCATTGCGCGGCGTTCTTCCAGCGGCGGACGTTTCATCTGGTCACGCTGGCCTTTCATGATTTCGCGGATCTGCTGTTTCTGCGCGTCGGTCAGGTTCAGGTCTTTGAACATCATGTCCTGATGCGGACCGAACTTGCCTTTGTGGTGCATCATCGGCTTCGCGTCAGCCGGTGCTGCGGTAGTGGTGTCTGCGGCATGGGCCAGGTTAGCCGCGCCAAGAGCCAGGGTAGAGGCAACAAACAGTGCAGTTAATTTACGCATATTCTATATCCTTCCTTTCAGTTATTTATTACGGCTTTCTTAAGTAGCGTGCCGTGTTGACGAGATTAACTTTACTGACTTTAGCGTCAATTAATCAGAGCAACGGTAAAACAATGAAAGTGTAAAAACACTTTTGCGCCAATTATGGAGAAAAAAAGAAAATTTGATGGAGAGTGATGAGAGAATATTACAACACTATGATTTTGCAGAGATTATGAAGAACTATACCGGATGACTGGTGATAAATAAAGCAAATAACCAGGATTAATCTGTATTAATTTATAAGAAAGTAACTTAATACCCGCAGAATGATTTCTGCGGGTAAGTATTAGCTTATTTTTTCGAGCATTAATCCCGCGCGTAATCCCAACGCTACCAACGGATTAGGGAATAACACATACTCTACATCATGGGTTACGGTAAAACGTTCCTCACCGTCCTGCGCCAGCAACGTTCCTTTCTTAAACGGCATAAAATTAAGCGTGTCACTTGCCATATGCATTTCGAAGGACGGCGAGTGGCGAGTAATTTGCGAAACCACCCGATAACGGAGTGGCGGCGTTCTCACAATACCGACACTCTCACCAGATAGCAGCGCAGCAATTGCGCTGGCAGTGACTGCAAACTGGCGAAGATCGTTTTGTCCAAAGGGCAACGCTTTGCCGAGTTCCAGCGTACAGGCCAGCGCGCCAAAATGTCTGGCGCTGAAATGGGTAAACGTACCACCAGGCTCCTGATGGAACACCAGTGCCTCCAGACCCGCCGCACCCAGCCACGTCAGAAATTTCTCGTCCCAGGGAATGTCGCGTTGCGGTAATACACCGAACCGCGGATGCAAGGAGCCACGAATTGCGGTATGGAGATCAAGGTGCCAGCGCACAGATTCTTTGCCCTGGTCATAAAAATCTTCCAGGCACTGTTCCAGTTCGCGCGCCCGACAGGTTTCCCCGCTTTCAGCAAATAGCTGCCAACGACCGCCAAACATTCGGTTCATATCGCTATGGCAATAACGTTTCCCTTGCTTCAGCGCAGGAGGATTCCCGAGGATCACCAGCAACCGCCAACGTAACGGGATCTCGCCGTGAGATATCGCGCCAAGCAACGCATCCAGCATTTCCACAGGTGCCGTCTCATTACCGTGGATCCCCGCTGAAATCACCAGTGCGCCTTGCGGTGGCGTTAATGGCGTCAGTTCCAGCACACCATCGCCCAGCCAGCGCCAGCGAACGCCGTTGATTTCTCGCTCGGTGATAACCGGTTTTTTACCCGTTAAGGTCAGAGCAAGAAAATTATCCATTGCCCCCTCCTTCACGCTGGAACGGATAAACCGAACCGAGATTCAGTAATTGGCTCAATACATCCAGTGCTTCTCGCCCTTCGCGCAGCAATTGCGGGTCGGCCAGATCGGCAGCAGTAAGACGATCTCGGTAGTAACGATCCACCCAGTCATTGAGTGCATTAAACAGCGTATCGTTCATCATCACCGCCGGATTCACCGCCCGGCGTTCTTCTTCTGTCAACACCACGCGCAACCGCAGGCACGCCGGGCCGCCGCCGTTTGCCATACTTTCACGTAAATCAAAAACTTTTAGTTCGCTAATCGGGTTGTCAGCGGCAAGGAGTTCATTGAGATACCCCCATACTCCGGCGTGTTCCCGACACTCCTGAGGCAGCACCAACATCATGGAACCATCATCGCGGCTCAGCAGTTGGCTGTTAAACAGATATGTAGACACCGCATCTGACACGGAAACCTGCGCCGTGGGCACCTCTATTGCCATAAAGCTATTGACCCGCGCACGCAGGTTTGCCAGTAACTGCGCCTGGCGAGCGAACGCCTGTTGATGGCAAAACAGCACCTGGCGGTTACTCACGGCAATCACGTCATTATGAAAAACGCCCTGGTCGATAACGTCCGGGTTTTGCTGGGCGAAAAACACCTGTTGGGGATTCACCTGATTCAGCCTTGCCACCGCCTCGCTGGCTTCGCGAGTCTGTCGCGCCGGATAACGGGAAGGCCGAGTATCATTGCCCTCTTCTCGCCCGTAGACAAAAAGTTGAATACCCGGTTCACCGTAATGACCGCCGAGACGATTGTGGTTAGCCGCCCCCTCATCACCGAGCAAGGCTACCTGCGGCAACGCCGAATGGACACTAAATTTCTCTTCGTCGTTAAAAATCGCTTTTAACAGCGATTCGGTGACGGGGGCTTCCAGCGAACGGTGAAATTTATTGTTCAGGTTGGCAACGGTGAGATGCACTTTGCCATCCAGCGTATCGGCGGATGGCGCGATCGTTGCCGCATTGGCTACCCACATTGGCGAAGCGGAACTAACGCTGGAAAGCCAGTGCGGTGCCTGGCGTGCAACCTTTTCCAGCACCTGCTCATCGCTACCACTGAAACCCAACTGACGCAGCACCGGAATAAACGGGCGCTCGTGCGGTGGGATCACCGCCTGGGGGAATCCCGCATCGGCAAGGGTTTTCATTTTCAGTAAGCCCTGTTTTGCCGCCAGCCGCGGGTTAGAGATCTGAAAACGGTGACGGGTAGAGGCTTCATTACCAAATGACAGGCCCGCGTAATGATGCGTCAGCCCTACCAGCCCGTCGAAATTGACTTCCCAGGCGTTCATCGCACCACCTCATCGGAAAAATCCAGCCCGGGGTTAAGTGTGGCGGGCAATGTTAACGAGTCCGACTCCAGGCTCGCCATCGGCCAGGCACAATAATCTGCGGCATACCAGGCGCTGGGGCGATGGTTACCGGAAGCGCCAATGCCGCCGAATGGCGCGGTACTGGCAGCGCCGGTAAGCGGTTTGTTCCAGTTAACAATCCCCGCCCGCGCCTCAAGCAGCAGTTGATCGAATTTTTCCCGCGCGGGGGAAACCAGACCGCATGAGAGGCCGAAGCGGGTGTTGTTCGCCATTCGAATCGCTTCATCGAAATTGTCATAACGCCAGACGCGCAATAACGGTCCGAACACCTCTTCATCTGGTACGCCAGCAACGCCCGTCATTTCAATGATCCCCGGCGTCAGCAACGATGTTCCTGCTTGTAATAAGCGCGGCGCAAGCAGGGTTCGCCCACCCATCGCTTCCAGTTCCTGCCAGGCAGTAACCACCTGCTGTGCAGCCTGCTCTGATATCAACCCGCCAATAAATGGCTGCGGTTCGTCATCCCAGTTGCCCGGCGTTAATCGCTGGCTGACGGCAACCAGACGAGCAAGAAACGCATCGCCCTGCGCCCCGCTTTTCAGCAATAAACGGCGGGCGCAGGTGCAGCGTTGCCCGGCTGTGACAAACGCCGACTGAATGGTCAGATGGACAGCCGCGTCGATATCCGCCACCTCATCGATAATCAGCGGGTTATTGCCGCCCATTTCGAGGGCGAGAATTTTCTCCGGCTGACCGGAGAGCTGACGATGCAACTGGTAGCCAGTATTGGCGCTACCGGTAAACAACAAGCCGTCGAGATCCTCCAGCGCACTCAGCGCCTGACCCGTTTCACGCCCGCCCTGCACCAGGTTCAGCACGCCCGGCGGCAAGCCAGCCTGCTGCCATAAACGCATTACCGCTTCGCCACTCCACGGTGTCAGTTCGCTGGGTTTAAAGATAATGGTGTTACCTGCCAGCAATGCCGGAACGATATGTCCGTTCGGCAAATGACCAGGGAAATTATACGGCCCAAACACCGCCAGCACGCCGTGTGGACGATGGCGCAGGCTTGCCGCGCCGTCCGGCATTTCGCTGCGCTGTTCCCCCGTGCGCACGTGATATGCCTTGATTGATATCGCAATTTTATTGATCATCGCCGTCACTTCAGTTGCCGCTTCCCAGCGCGGCTTACCGGTTTCTCTGGCAATAATCGCGGTTAATTCGCCTTTATTGCTTTCCAGCAGTGCGGCAAAGCGTTCGACAACTGCCTGACGTTCAGCAAATGAGAGACGCGCCCAGCGCGGAAACGCCGCACGGGCAGCCCGACAAGCCTGCTCAACCTGAGCGGCATCGGCATCATTGCCCTGCCATAACACCTCGCCCGATACCGGATTACGCTTCACACGCGATGCGCCCTGGCCCGTAACCCAGTCACCGTTGATCCATAAAGTCATGCTGTTTTCTCCTCTGCGCACAGGCGCACCAGACGAACGCGATCCCCTGCGTGGCATTTGAGGGCATCCAGTTGTGCGGCGGTTAAAATCAAACGCTCGGTTGCCGGATCGGTACGCACCAGCACCACGCGGAAATGGTGATAATTTTCATTGGCGACCAGGCAGGCCGGAAAATCGCCCTGCGCAGGCTGCCCTTCTGCCACTTCCACCAGCCGACTTTTACGGATGGCGCGCACGCGGTCGATGTCACACTCAAGCGTCGGCCCACCGTCGAAGATGTCGATATAATTACGGTAGCGAAAACCTTCTTTCTCCAGTACCGCACGGGCAGGCGCGGTTTGCGGATGTACCTGACCGATGACGTCCTGGGCTTCCTGGGATAAAAAGTGGGTATAGATCGGATGTTTCGGCATCAGTTCTGCAATAAATGCCTTTTGCCCGGTGCCGCAGAGAAAATCGGCGCGGCTAAAATCCATCGAAAAGAAGCGCTTACCGAGGCTTTGCCAGAACGGTGAATAGCCATGTTCGTCAATCACCCCGCGCATTTCAGCAACCACTTTGTCATTAAACTTGTCGCGAAAAGCCGCCATAAACATAAAGCGCGATTTCGACAGCAAATAGCCGTTGCCCTCTTTGCGCCAGTCCGGGTCGAGAAACAGCGTGCACAGCTCGCTGCTGCCGGTGTGATCGTTACTGAGAAACAGCGTCGGCAATGCGTTATAGACATTCAGCTCTTTTGAGGCGTGAACCAACGTGCCGACGCGATAGTTGTACCAGGGATCGTTCAGCCCAACTGCCACCTCAATGGCACAAATCCCCGCCACGGTGCCTGTCTCGCTATCTTCCAGTACAAACACATAGCCCTGCTCACTTTTGGGCAGTTCGCCTTGCCAGGTTTTGATTGCCCTTTCGATACGCGCCGAAAGCGTGGCTTCATTGGCGGGAAGCGACGTCAGGCCGCCGCCCGTTTTGCTGGCAAGCTGCATCAGCGCCGGGACATCTGAGCGCTCAACGGGACGGATGACCATCATGATGAACCTCCGCTCACAAAGTGTTCGCAAGCAGCTGCAAAGCGATCCAGTCCGGTCGTCACCTCTTCTTCGCTGACATTGAGCGCAGGCGCAAAACGCACCACGTTGCCACCCGCAATCAGTACCATCACGCCTGCTTTCGCCGCTTCCTGAGAGATCTGTTTCGCTTGCCCGGCGTAATCGGCATTCAGTACACAGCCAATCAACAAACCTAAGCCGCGAACTTCACTGAACAAACCGTAGCGGTGATTAATGGTATTAAGGCGCTCAACAAACCAGTCGTGACGCTGTTTAACGCCATTAAGCATCTCTGGCGTGTTAATGAGATCCAGCACTTTGCCTGCTACCGCCGAGGCTAGCGGATTACCACCATAGGTGGTGCCATGAGTGCCAACGGTCATCACACTGGCGCATTCTTCGGTTGCCAACAACGCACCGACCGGGAAACCGCCGCCCAGCGCTTTGGCGGTAGTTAACAGATCGGGCGTCACGCCGTAGTGCATATAGGCATACAGTTCACCAGTACGCCCGACGCCCGTTTGTACTTCATCAAAAATCAGCAATGCGTTGTGGCGGTCACACAGTTCGCGAAGCTCCTGTAAAAATGCGTTGCTGGCTGGCACCACACCACCTTCTCCCTGGATGGGTTCGACAATCACCGCACAGGTAGAGTCGTCAATCAGTGCACTGGCAGAGTTAATATCGTTATATGCGGCATGACGAATATCCGGCGGCAGTGGCGCAAAATCCTGTGAATAGGCTGGCTGACCGCCCGCGCTGACGGTAAACAGCGTGCGACCATGAAACGCATTTTTAAACGCCACGATACCGCTCTTATGGCTGCCGTAGCGGTCGTGAGCGAATTTACGCGCCAGTTTTAGGGCCGCTTCGTTGGCTTCCGCTCCGGAGTTACAAAAAAAGACGCGATCGGCAAACGTGGCGTCGATCAATTTTTTCGCCAGTCGCAGTACCGGCTCGTTGGTGTAACCGTTGCCGGTATGCCAGAACTTACTCGCCTGTTCGTTCAGCGCCTCACGCAGTTCCGGATGCGCATGGCCCAGCGCGTTCACCGCAATGCCACCCGCGAAGTCGATATACTCTTTCCCCTGCTGATCCCACAAGCGCGAACCTTCGCCACGTACCGGTATAAACGGTGCCGGAGCGTAAACAGGTATCATCCATTCATCAAAGTTTTCACGCGTAATTGGCTGAGACATAGCGACCTCTACAGTAAATAATTCGTTATTTATATGTTAACAACAAGTAATGTTTGCGCTGTAAATGTAGATTGCAGGGTTCGTGCCAGCCAGTGATAAAAGTGCATAAACGGCGGAGGCTAACTGGAAATCAAGCAGTTATAACCAAACCATATGCATTTAAAGTGCATATAAAGTGAATACGTTTGCGATGTGGGTGAATAAAAAGAATAAAAAACGCAATGTTATGCAGAAGTAAAATATAATTCTGGAATTGTGATCATTGACGAAATTTACTGGAAATTACTGCGCCATTCTGACGCAGCGCGCACCAAAAGCGGGCATTTTTTGCGCCATCGTTGACATCATTAACAACCATCGATCAAATCATTTAACAACAGGCGGTAAGCAAAGCGAAATTCTGCTACCATCCACGCACTCTTTATCTGAATAAATGGCAGCGACTATGAAATTTGTCTCTTTTAATATCAACGGCCTGCGCGCCAGACCTCACCAGCTTGAAGCCATCGTCGAAAAGCACCAACCGGATGTGATTGGCCTGCAGGAGACAAAAGTTCATGACGATATGTTTCCACTCGAAGAGGTGGCGAAGCTCGGCTACAACGTGTTTTATCACGGGCAGAAAGGCCATTATGGCGTGGCGCTGCTGACCAAAGAGACACCGATTGCCGTGCGTCGCGGTTTTCCGGGTGATGACGAAGAGGCGCAACGGCGAATTATTATGGCTGAAATCCCCTCGACGCTGGGCAATGTTACCGTGATCAACGGTTACTTCCCGCAGGGTGAAAGCCGCGACCATCCGATAAAATTCCCGGCAAAGGCGCAGTTTTATCAGAATCTGCAAAACTATCTCGAAACCGAACTTAAGCGCGAAAATCCGGTGCTGATTATGGGCGATATGAATATCAGCCCCACCGACCTGGATATCGGCATTGGCGAAGAGAACCGCAAACGCTGGCTGCGGACTGGTAAATGCTCTTTCCTTCCGGAAGAACGCGAATGGATGGAGAGACTGATGAGCTGGGGGTTGGTCGATACCTTCCGCCATGCGAATCCGCAAACAGCCGATCGTTTCTCATGGTTTGATTACCGCTCAAAAGGTTTTGACGATAACCGCGGTCTGCGTATCGACCTGCTTCTCGCCAGCCAACCGCTGGCAGAATGTTGCGTAGAAACTGGCATCGACTATGAAATCCGCAGCATGGAAAAACCGTCCGATCACGCCCCCGTCTGGGCGACCTTCCGCCGCTAATTTAGCTGTTCTCCTGGCTCAAACTGGGTCAGGAGAATTAACCTTGAGAAAAATCAACAAACTGTCAGTAATGATTTGTTG
Organism: Escherichia sp. WS1265; assembly: GCF_046487585.1. NCBI lineage: Bacteria > Pseudomonadati > Pseudomonadota > Gammaproteobacteria > Enterobacterales > Enterobacteriaceae > Escherichia > Escherichia sp. WS1265. The sequence continues at coordinate 256,273 of NZ_JBJQJE010000001.1, read as the reverse complement.
CCTGCCGCCCTTTGTTATACCGTCACTGCGTTTTTAGTTGTCTGACCACTTCTCTATTATCAAGTTTGATATAGGAAACTCCACGATGAACGCTGAGCGTAAATTTCTTTTTGCCTGTCTTATTTTTGCGCTGCTCATTTACGCTATCCACGCTTTCGGTTTATTCGATCTGCTCACCGATTTACCCCACTTACAGACACTCATTCGCCAGAGCGGATTGTTCGGCTATAGCCTCTATATTCTGTTATTCATCATTGCCACCCTCTTTCTGTTACCAGGAAGCATACTGGTGATCGCTGGAGGAATAGTTTTTGGCCCGTTCTTAGGGACACTACTCTCATTAATTGCCGCCACGCTGGCCTCCTCGTGCTCATTCCTGCTGGCGCGCTGGCTGGGGCGTGATTTACTGCTGAAATATGTGGGCCATAGCCATACTTTTAAGGCCATTGAAAAAGGCATTGCGCGTAACGGTATTGATTTTCTTATTCTGACCCGCTTAATCCCGTTGTTTCCTTACAATATTCAAAATTACGCTTACGGATTAACCACAATCGCCTTCTGGCCTTATACCCTTATTTCAGCACTCACGACTCTGCCCGGTATTGTTATTTATACCGTGATGGCAAGCGATCTCGCCAATGAAGGCATTACGCTGCGCTTTATATTACAACTCTGTCTGGCGGGCATGGCGCTGTTTATTCTCGTCCAGCTCGCCAAACTCTATGCCCGACACAAACATGTGGATCTGTCTGCTTCGCGCCGCAGCCCACTTACTCACCCCAAAAATGAAGGATAGAACGATGTTGCAACATTATTCAGCGTCATGGAAAAAAGGACTGGCTGCACTCTGCTTACTGGCTGTTGCCGGGCTTAGCGGCTGCGATCAAAAAGAGAATGCTGCTGCAAAAGTGGAATACGACGGACTTTCGAACAGCCAACCGCTGCGTGTCGATGCCAATAACCATACGGTAACCATGCTGGTGCAAATTAATGGTCGTTTCCTCACCGACGACACTCGTCACGGTATTGTGTTTAAAGATGGCTCCAACGGACATAAATCGCTGTTTATGGGTTATGCGACCCCGAAAGCATTTTATGAAGCCCTGAAAGAGGCAGGTGGTACGCCGGGCGAAAACATGACGATGGATAATAAAGAAACGACTCATGTCACAGGCAGCAAACTGGATATTTCGGTCAACTGGCAAGGGGCGGCAAAAGCGTATTCCTTCGATGAAGTGATTGTTGACAGTAATGGTAAGAAACTGGACATGCGCTTTGGCGGTAATTTAACGGCAGCAGAAGAGAAGAAAACGGGTTGCCTGGTGTGTCTGGATAGCTGCCCGGTCGGCATCGTCAGCAATGCAACATACACTTATGGTGCGGTGGAAAAACGCGGCGAAGTGAAATTCAAAGGCAATGCCTCAGTTCTCCCGGCGGATAACACGCTGGCAACGGTTACCTTTAAAATCACCGAATAAAGCAGGATAACGGATGATGAAGATGCAATCGCGTAAAATCTGGTACTACCGTATAACCCTCATCATCCTGTTGTTCGCTGTGCTGCTGGCATGGGCGCTGCTTCCCGGCGTCCATGAGTTTATCAATCGCAGCGTTGCGGCGTTTGCCGCCGTGGACCAACAGGGTATAGAACGCTTTATTCAGTCTTACGGCGCACTAGCGGCAGTTGTCTCGTTCTTGTTGATGATTTTACAGGCCATTGCTGCACCGCTACCTGCGTTTTTGATCACCTTTGCCAATGCGTCGCTGTTTGGTGCGTTCTGGGGCGGCTTACTGTCGTGGACCAGTTCGATGGCCGGCGCGGCGCTGTGCTTTTTTATCGCCAGAGTGATGGGCCGCGAAGTGGTGGAAAAATTAACCGGCAAAACCGTACTTGACAGTATGGACGGCTTTTTTACCCGCTATGGTAAACACACCATTCTGGTATGCCGATTATTGCCTTTTGTGCCTTTTGATCCCGTAAGCTATGCTGCCGGTTTGACTTCAATACGTTTTCGCTCGTTTTTTATCGCCACCGGGCTTGGTCAGTTACCAGCGACTATTGTTTATTCCTGGGCGGGCAGCATGTTAACAGGCGGTACTTTCTGGTTTGTCACCGGACTGTTTATTCTGTTTGCCCTGACCGTGGTGATTTTTATGGCGAAGAAAATATGGCTTGAGCGCCAGAAGAGGAATGCCTGATGGGTTTACCGCCGCTTAGCAAAATTCCTTTCATTTTACGTCCGCAGGCGTGGCTGCATCGTCGCCATTACGGCGAGGTGCTAAGCCCGATTCGCTGGTGGGGGCGGATCCCGTTTATCTTTTATCTGGTGTCGATGTTTGTCGGCTGGCTGGAGCGCAAACGCTCACCGCTCGATCCAGTAGTGCGATCGCTTGTCAGCGCGCGCATTGCGCAAATGTGCCTGTGTGAGTTTTGCGTGGATATCACCAGTATGAAAGTCGCCGAGCGTACCGGCAGCACCGATAAACTGCTGGCAGTGGCTGACTGGCGGCAAAGCCCGCTCTTTAGCGATGAAGAACGGCTGGCGCTGGAGTACGCCGAAGCCGCAAGCGTCACACCGCCAACAGTCGATGATGCCCTGCGCACCCGACTGGCTGCGCATTTTGACGCTCAGGCGCTCACCGAACTGACGGCATTGATCGGCCTGCAAAACCTGTCGGCTCGTTTTAATTCTGCCATGGACATTCCCGCTCAGGGGCTGTGCCGTATTCCGGAAAAACGTTCTTAAGGAGGGAAGATGCGCCATTGTGGGTGGTTGCTGGGATTGTTATCGCTGTTTTCTTTGGCAACACATGCCAGTGACTGGCAGGAAATTAAAAATGAGGCCAAAGGGCAAACCGTCTGGTTTAACGCCTGGGGCGGCGATACCGCAATTAACCGCTATCTCGACTGGGTTAGCGGCGAGATGAAAACCCATTACGCTATAAACCTGAAGATTGTTCGTCTCGCGGATGCCGCAGACGCGGTGAAGCGCATTCAGACCGAAGCTGCTGCCGGACGTAAAACGGGCGGCTCGGTGGATCTGCTCTGGGTGAACGGCGAAAACTTCCGCACCTTAAAAGAGGCCAATTTATTACAAACGGGCTGGGCGGAGACTCTGCCCAACTGGCGCTATGTCGACACACAGCTGCCGGTGCGGGAAGATTTTTCAGTGGCTACAGAAGGGGCTGAATCGCCCTGGGGGGGCGCACAACTGACGTTTATCGCCCGCCGCGATGTTACGCCACAGCCACCACAAACGCCGCAAGCCTTACTGGAGTTTGCTAAAGCCAACCCTGGTACGGTTACCTATCCGCGCCCGCCAGACTTTACCGGCACGGCGTTTCTTGAACAGTTGCTGATTATGCTAACGCCAGATCCCACAGCATTAAAAGAAGCGCCGGACGATGCGACTTTCGCCCGCGTCACTGCGCCCTTGTGGCAATATCTTGATGCACTGCATCCGTATTTGTGGCGCGAAGGAAAGGATTTCCCACCTTCGCCCGCGCGGATGGATGCTCTGCTGAAAGCTGGCACATTGCGCCTGTCGCTGACCTTTAACCCCGCGCATGCGCAGCAAAAAATCGCCAGTGGCGATTTGCCGGCAAGCAGTTACAGTTTTGGTTTTAACGAGGGGATGATTGGCAACGTGCATTTTGTCACCATTCCTGCCAACGCGAATGCCAGTGCTGCGGCGAAGGTAGTTGCCAATTTCCTGCTCTCACCCGATGCGCAACTGCGTAAAGCAGATCCCGCTGTCTGGGGCGATCCTTCTGTTCTCGATCCGCAAAAACTGCCTGACGGGCAGCGCGAAACATTGCAATCGAGAATGCCGCAGGATCTGCCGCCGGTACTGGCTGAACCGCACGCAGGTTGGGTAAATGCGCTGGAACAAGAATGGCTACACCGTTACGGTACGCATTAATCTTTTTGCTGTGGGCGATGATGGCGGTGATTTATGCACCGCTGATCCCGGCAGCTCTCACGCTGATATCGCCTGCTTTGTCGTTGACACACTGGCAGGCGTTATTTGCCGATCCACAGTTACCGCAGGCATTAATGGCAACGCTGGTGTCGACAACCATCGCGGCGGTCGGGGCGTTGTTGATTGCCCTGCTGGTGATTGTGGCGTTGTGGCCAGGGCCGAAATGGCAGCGTATGTGCGCCCGTCTGCCGTGGCTGCTCGCCATTCCCCATGTGGCTTTTGCCACCAGCGCCCTTCTGCTCTTTGCTGACGGAGGGCTGCTTTATGACTATTTCCCATATTTCACTCCGCCAATGGACAAATTGGGTATTGGGCTGGGCTTCACGCTGGCGGTGAAAGAAAGCGCATTTCTATTGTGGATCTTAGCGGCAGTATTGAGCGAAAAACGGCTGTTGCAGCAACTCATTGTGCTGGATTCGCTGGGCTACAGCCGCTGGCAATGCCTGAACTGGCTGCTGTTGCCCTCCGTCGCGCCTGCGCTGGCAATGGCGATGCTGGCGATTGTCGCCTGGTCGCTGTCGGTCGTGGATGTGGCGATTATCCTTGGGCCAGGTAATCCCCCGACGCTGGCAGTAATTAGCTGGCAGTGGTTAACTCAGGGCGACGCCGATCAACAAGCGAAAGGCGCACTCGCCAGCCTGCTGCTGATGCTGTTACTCGCCGCCTACGTTTTGCTGGGCTATCTGCTATGGCGTAGCTGGCGGCGTACTATTCCCCGCGTAGATGGCGTTCGTAAGCCTGCCACGCCTTTATTGCCAGGCATTACGCTGGCGAGTTTTTTACCCTTAACCGGTGTACTGTGTGTGGTTCTGCTGGCGATCCTCGCGGATCAGTCGACGATCAATAGTGAAGCGCTCATCAACAGCCTGACAATGGGGCTGGTGGCGGCATTCATCGCTTTGGTCCTGTTACTGCTGTGGCTGGAATGGGGGGCAAAGCGTCGCCGGTTGTGGCTATGGTTGCCCATTTTATTACCCGCTCTGCCGTTGGTGGCGGGCCAGTACACGCTAGCGCTATGGCTGAACCTGGATGGGAGCTGGACGGCGGTGGTCTGGGGGCATCTGCTGTGGGTAATGCCGTGGATGCTGTTTATCCTGCAACCCGCCTGGCAGCGCATTGATTTACGGTTAATTTTGATTGCGCAAACACTGGGCTGGTCGCGGGCCAAAATCTTCTTTTACGTGAAATGCCCACTCATGTTGCGCCCTGCGCTGATTGTCTTCGCGGTGGGATTTTCAGTCAGTATTGCACAGTATATGCCGACGCTGTGGCTGGGCACGGGGCGTTTTCCGACGCTCACCACTGAAGCGGTGGCATTAAGCAGCGGCGGCAGCAACGGTATTCTCGCCGCCCAGGCTTTATGGCAACTACTGTTGCCGCTTATTATTTTTGCCCTGACCGCGTTAGTCGCAAAATGGGTAGGTTATGCCAGACAAGGACTCCGCTAATGCTCTGCGTGAAAAATGTTTCGCTACGTTTACCAGAAAGCCGCTTGCTGACAAACGTTAACTTTACGGTAGATAAAGGTGACATTGTCACGTTAATGGGGCCGTCTGGCTGTGGAAAATCCACTCTGTTTTCGTGGATGATTGGTGCGCTGGCCGGACAGTTTTCTTGTACAGGGGAGCTATGGCTTAATGAGCAACGGATTGACATGCTACCCACCGCACAGCGTCAGATTGGCATTCTTTTCCAGGATGCACTGTTATTTGACCAGTTCAGCGTCGGGCAAAATTTACTGCTGGCGCTACCGGCGACACTTAAAGGGAATGCCCGACGTAATGCCGTGAATGATGCACTTGAGCGTTCAGGCCTTGAGGGAGCTTTCCATCAGGATCCTGCCACTTTGTCTGGCGGTCAGCGAGCGCGCGTTGCTCTACTACGTGCCCTTCTCGCCCAACCAAAAGTGTTACTCCTGGATGAGCCATTCAGCCGTCTTGATGTGGCTCTGCGCGATAATTTTCGCCAGTGGGTGTTCAGCGAAGTTCGCGCCCTGGCGATCCCCGTCGTTCAGGTAACGCACGATCTCCAGGATGTTCCTGCTGATAGTTCTGTTCTGGATATGGCGCAGTGGTCAGAAAATTACAACAAACTGCGATAACGCAAAGTTTTTCCCAATGCGTCAGTTCAGAATGGCGCACTCAAAACTACAATGTCGGGATTTTCGATGAAACGTGTTTCTCAAATGACCGCGCTGGCAATGGCTTTAGGGCTGGCTTGCGCTTCTTCGTGGGCCGCTGAACTGGCGAAGCCTCTTACACTTGACCAGCTTCAACAACAAAATGGCAAAGCGATAGATACTCGCCCCAGCGCGTTTTATAACGGCTGGCCACAAACCTTAAATGGCCCTTCTGGTCATGAACCTGCCGCCTTAAACCTCTCTGCTAGCTGGCTCGACAAAATGAGCACCGAACAGCTTAACGCGTGGATCAAGCAACATAACCTGAAAGCCGATGCTCCGGTGGCGCTGTACGGTAATGACAAAGATGTCGACGCCGTCAAAACGCGACTGCAAAAAGCAGGTTTTACGCATATCTCCATTCTGAGTGACGCGCTAAGCGAACCTTCCCGTCTGCAAAAACTGCCGCATTTTGAGCAGCTGGTTTATCCGCAATGGCTGCACGACCTGCAACAAGGTAAAGAGGTTACGGCGAAACCTGCCGGTGACTGGAAAGTCATTGAAGCGGCCTGGGGCGCTCCTAAGCTTTACCTTATCAGCCATATTCCCGGCGCTGACTACATCGATACCAACGAAGTGGAAAGCGAACCGCTGTGGAACAAAGTTTCTGATGAACAACTAAAAGCGATGCTGGCAAAACACGGCATTCGCCATGACACCACGGTCATTCTGTACGGGCGTGACGTATACGCTGCAGCGCGTGTGGCGCAAATTATGCTCTACGCTGGCGTGAAAGATGTGCGCCTGCTGGACGGCGGCTGGCAAACCTGGTCCGACGCGGGTCTGCCCGTTGAGCGCGGAACGCCACCGAAAGTGAAAGCGGAACCGGATTTCGGCGTGAAGATCCCGGCACAACCGCAACTGATGCTTGATATGGAACAGGCGCGTGGACTGCTGCATCGCCAGGATGCATCGCTGGTGAGCATTCGTTCGTGGCCAGAATTTATCGGTACGACCAGCGGTTACAGCTATATTAAACCAAAAGGTGAAATAGCCGGAGCACGTTGGGGACACGCAGGTAGCGACTCGACGCATATGGAAGATTTCCATAACCCGGATGGCACCATGCGCAGCGCCGATGATATTACGGCTATGTGGAAAGCATGGAATATCAGACCAGATCAGCAAGTTTCATTCTACTGCGGCACCGGCTGGCGCGCGTCCGAAACCTTTATGTACGCACGAGCAATGGGCTGGAATAACGTCTCCGTTTACGACGGCGGCTGGTACGAATGGAGCAGCGATCCAAAAAATCCGGTAGCAACCGGTGAACGCGGCCCGGACAGCAGCAAATAACATTGCAATTACTGACGCTGGAGCGACTTCAGCGTCAGATACCCACTCCACACCCGCGTAAAGGTCGTCATCCAACACAGCGCACCAAATACCCACGCAAACCACGGAAAACAGGCCGGAAAGAGGCAACTCAGAACAAACAGCAAAATCGTCTCGCTGCCTTCGGTTAACCCGCCAAGATAATAAAACGATTTATGCGCATAACCGGGATTATCAATCTGATGTTTCGTCGCCAGCGCAGCAAAGGCGAGAAAACTGCTGCCCGTGCCGATAAACGCAAACAACAGCCAGCCTCCGGCCAGCGCGTTTTGTTCTGGTGCAGCGAGAATAAAACCAAACGGCACCAGCGCGTAAAAGAGAAAATCGAGAGAAATATCGAGAAAGCCGCCCGCGTCGGTAAGTCCTCTGCGCCGCGCCAGCGCACCGTCCAGACCATCAAGCAGCCTGTTCAACAAAATGACGACAAGCGCCGCCAGATACCAGCCCAGCGCCAGAAACGGCAGTGCCAGCACACCGATGGCAAATCCCACTAATGTTAAACCATCTGGCGTAATGCCCGGTTTATCAAGAACCCGCACGCACTGATGCAACAACGGTTTAATCCGGGGATGAAGATGGCGGTCTAGCACAGGCACTCCTTAAATATAAAGCCTTTCTGATTGAGCAACAGTGCGGATATTATGGCATTTTTCGCTTATCTACCCGTGTGTAATTTATGAAAATGGTTGAAGTTGTTGCCGCCATCATCGAACGTGATGGCAAAATTTTACTCGCGCAACGCCCCGCGCATAGCGATCAGGCGGGATTATGGGAGTTTGCCGGTGGTAAAGTCGAGCTGGATGAAAGCCAGCAGCAGGCGCTGGTGCGTGAGTTACGCGAAGAATTGGGCATCGAAGCAACTGTTGGTGACTATGTTGCCAGCCATCAGCGAGAAGTGTCGGGGCGGATTATCCATCTTCATGCCTGGCACGTACCCGACTTCCACGGGACGTTACAGGCACATGAACATCAGGCGCTGGTCTGGTGCTCACCTGAAGAGGCGCTGCAATATCCGCTGGCCCCTGCTGACATTCCACTATTAGAGGCGTTTATGGCTTTACGCGCCGCCAGACCAGCGGATTAGTGCTAAGGGTTTTGTCATCCCGCTGGCATTGCAGGAGTATTCCTTCGGCTTTAATTACCGCCCCTTCAGAATAATTTTGATCCTGATAAACGCAGCACTGAGTACAGGGCTGCGCTGACTGCCCGCCTGAACTGAACACTTCTGGCGGTACGTTCACCTCCACGTCCGGACGATAATGCGGGTTAGCCAGTGCAATTAATGGAAATGCTAATACTACGGCGAACAATGCTCGACTCACAGGGAACTCCTTAACGTTATTGTCTCTGCTACTGATAACGGTAGCCGGGTGGCAAAACTTTAGCGTCTGAGTTATCGCATTTGGTTATGAGATTACTCTCGTTATTAATTTGCTTTCCTGGGTCATTTTTTTCTTGCTTACCGTCACATTCTTGATGGTATAGTCGAAAACTGCAAAAGCACATGACATAAACAACATAAGCACAATCGTATTAATATATAAGGGTTTTATATCTATGGATCAGACATATTCTCTGGAGTCATTCCTCAACCATGTCCAAAAGCGCGACCCGAATCAAACCGAGTTCGCGCAAGCCGTTCGTGAAGTAATGACCACACTCTGGCCTTTTCTTGAACAAAATCCAAAATATCGCCAGATGTCATTACTGGAGCGTCTGGTTGAACCGGAGCGCGTGATCCAGTTTCGCGTGGTATGGGTTGACGATCGCAACCAGGTACAGGTCAACCGTGCATGGCGCGTGCAGTTCAGCTCTGCCATCGGCCCGTACAAAGGCGGTATGCGCTTCCATCCGTCAGTTAATCTCTCCATTCTCAAATTCCTCGGCTTCGAACAAACCTTCAAAAATGCCCTGACTACTCTGCCGATGGGCGGTGGTAAAGGCGGCAGCGATTTCGATCCGAAAGGAAAAAGCGAAGGTGAAGTGATGCGTTTTTGCCAGGCGCTGATGACTGAACTGTATCGTCATCTGGGCGCGGATACCGACGTTCCGGCAGGTGATATCGGCGTTGGTGGTCGTGAAGTCGGCTTTATGGCGGGGATGATGAAAAAGCTCTCCAACAATACCGCCTGCGTCTTCACCGGTAAGGGCCTTTCATTTGGCGGCAGTCTTATTCGCCCGGAAGCTACCGGCTACGGTCTGGTTTATTTCACCGAAGCAATGCTAAAACGCCACGGTATGGGTTTTGAAGGAATGCGCGTTTCCGTTTCTGGCTCCGGCAACGTCGCCCAATACGCTATCGAAAAAGCGATGGAATTTGGTGCTCGTGTGATCACTGCGTCAGACTCCAGTGGCACTGTAGTTGATGAAAGCGGATTCACGAAAGAGAAACTGGCACGTCTTATCGAAATCAAAGCCAGCCGCGATGGTCGAGTGGCAGATTACGCCATAGAATTTGGTCTGGTCTATCTCGAAGGCCAACAGCCGTGGTCTGTACCAGTTGATATCGCCCTGCCTTGCGCCACCCAGAACGAACTGGATGTTGACGCCGCGCATCAGCTTATCGCCAATGGAGTTAAAGCCGTCGCCGAAGGGGCAAATATGCCGACCACCATCGAAGCGACTGAACTGTTCCAGCAGGCAGGCGTACTGTTTGCACCGGGTAAAGCGGCTAATGCTGGCGGTGTAGCAACATCGGGCCTGGAAATGGCACAAAACGCTGCGCGCCTGGGCTGGAAAGCCGAGAAAGTTGACGCACGTTTGCATCACATCATGCTGGATATCCACCATGCCTGTGTTGAGCATGGTGGTGAAGGTGAGCAAACCAACTACGTGCAGGGCGCGAACATTGCCGGTTTTGTGAAGGTTGCCGATGCGATGCTGGCGCAGGGTGTGATTTAAGTTGTAAATGTCTGATGGCGCTACGCTTATCAGACCTACAATTGGGCACAATTCATTGAAATTACGCTCTAATGTAGGCCGGGCAAGCGCAGCGCCCCCGGCAAAATTTCAGGCGTTTATGAGTATTTAACGGATGATGTTCCCCAGGGAACATTTCTGATGGGCCAACGGCATTTCTTACTGTAGTGCTCCCAAAACTGCTTGTCGTAACGATAACACGCTTCAAGTTCAGCATCCGTTAACTTTCTGCGATAGCAGCAGATATGCCAGTAAAGAAATCCCATTAGACTATTTTTTTGATAATCTTCTTCGCTTTCGAACAACTCGTGCGCCTTTCGAGAAGCAAGCATTATATAATGCCAGGCCAGTTCTTCTTCAATTGTCCCGTTTTGAAAAGCTGTGCTCGATATCGAGATCATCCATGATAATTCCGCCGCCCATATTAGCTTCGCCGAGGATTTACCGGAGCAATGATTAGCGCAATCAGAGATATAGTCAGAGGGGAAAACAGCAAATTTATTCAACAAGGCGATAACCTGCTCTGGGGCTTCCTCCATGTTCGCTTTAAAGGTATTGGCTCCATGGTCGCCAGAAAGAAAATGCTCCATTAAGGCACAATAACTTTCGCTATCTTCGATACCCCATTGATCCTCTAAAGACACGCGTCTTTTACTGATGATATCGATCGAATCAAAAGGAAGCACATGATATTGAAAGGTATCTTTGCCAGGCTCAGGCTTTCGCGGCCAGAACTCCAGCGTTTCAGACCATTGCTTATGATAGAATCGATAAGGTGCGATCAATTGTAGCGCCTGTAATTTCTCGATAATGAGCGGCTCAATACCTTTAGCCTGATAATAATGCAGTTGTTCTTTTTTTGCTTTAAAACCGGCCCGAACAATAAGCCCCATCATAATTAATAGATAAAGAAAAGAGCATCCCGCGGTAATCAGTCCTCTTTCATTCAAACCGTTGGATGTTATCGCTGCGAATACAAACATTACAGCGACAACACCTGTTAAATAAAACCCCCACTTACAAAGCAGCATGGCCTTATTTTTTTTAATCATCCGTTCAAAATTACTATTAAATATTTCCCAGCCATTGAAAGAATACTTCGCGCTCCCAGGATGGTTTTGTAATAAAACTTTTTTCATCACATTCCCTGTTATTACATACTTTAGAGGCGATAATTTTATCCATGCAAAAAAATATCCAACGAATTTTCTTGATCCGCTGGATATTTCAGAATAAGACTCGAATAGCACGAAAGATTCGCGCGCTTACGCTATCGCCCCGCTTCCGGCTTCATCTGCTGGCGGACTTTTTTTCGCACTACGTTTACGCGGAGCCGCCTTTTTCTTATCAGCACTGCCACTGCCCGGAGCCACTATGCCGCGAAACTGCCGCACCGGCGTACGTTTGGCTTGATCAATTAGCTGATGCAGCGTCCCCACCAGCGGCTGCATAAAGTCCTGATAGCGACACTGCTTTTCGCTGATTTGCGTCAGCACCGATTCCCAGTGCGCGGTCATGTCCGGTCGCGTCGCCATCTCTGGCAGCGAATGGAATAATGCTTTTCCGGCGTCGGTGGAGTGGATATAGCGCCCTTTTTTGGTCAGGAAGCCTCGCTTGAACAGCAGTTCAATAATCCCGGCGCGAGTCGCTTCTGTCCCCAGACCATCGGTCGCACGAAGGATCTTTTTCAGATCTTTGTCCTGCACAAAACGTGCTATCCCGGTCATCGCTGAAAGCAGTGTTGCATCGGTAAAATGGCGCGGCGGCTGGGTTTGCCGCTCTACCACTTCACCTTTTTCACACAGCAACTCATCGCCTTTCGCCACCACAGGCAGCGGCGTGCCGTCGTTTTCTTCATCGCGCTCTTTGCTGCCTAACAGTGTGCACCAGCCTGCTTCAGCAAGAAAACGGGCTTTAGCGACAAATTTGCCTTTGGCAATGTCCAGTTCGATAACACACTTGCGGAACACCGCATCCGGGCAGAACTGCATCAAGTACTGACGGGCAATCAGGTTATAGACCTTCGCTTCGTTCTCCGTCAGGTTGATCGCAGAACTCCGTGCGGTCGGGATGATGGCGTGGTGCGCATCGACCTTTTTGTCATCCCAGCAGCGGTTGCGTATATCTGGATCGACCACTGGCTGCGGTAACAACCCCGGTGCATGAACGCTGATGGCATTCATCACTGCGTGGCGTCCGGCAAAATGCTCTTCCGGCAGATAGCGACAATCGGAACGCGGATAAGTGATTAGCTTGTGCGTTTCGTACAACTTCTGGCAGATATCAAGCACGTTCTGCGCGCTCAGACCAAAGCGTTTTGCCGCTTCAATCTGCAACGCCGAAAGCGAAAACGGCAGCGGTGCGGATTCTGATTCCCGTTTATCGTTATAGCTGGTGACAATAGCCGGTTGGCCGCTGATGCGGTTGACCACATGCTCCGCCAGCGGACGATGTAACAAGCGCCCTTCTTCATCCTGATAAGGTTCACACGCTTCGCTCGGTTGCCAGATAGCGGTAAACCGCTCATCGGCAGGTGTCACGATATGCGCTTTGACTTCAAAGAAATCTTTCGCCACGAAGTTTTCAATCTCTTCGTCGCGGCGCACCACCAGTCCGAGTACGGGCGTCTGCACGCGTCCCACGGAAAGTACGCCCTGATAACCCGCATTGCGACCGAGAATGGTGTAAGCGCGGGTCATATTGATGCCGTACAGCCAGTCGGCTCGGGCTCGCGCCAGCGCAGAAACGCACAACGGCACAAACTCACTGTTGGAACGAAGACGGTCGATCGCCCGCTCAACCGCCTGCGGGTTCAGGTCGTTTATCAAGCAACGCTGCACCTGCTGGCGCTTTTCCGGTGCCAGTTGCAGATAGTCCAGCACTTCATCCACCAGTAATTGCCCTTCGCGATCCGGGTCACCGGCGTGAACGATTTCGCTGGCTTCATGCAGGAAGCGTTTGATGACATTAAGTTGTTTGGTCACGGAGGGTCGGGGCTGTAATTGCCACTTTTCCGGGACAATCGGCAAATCAGCAAGATTCCAGCGCGCATAGCGGCTGTCGTAGGCGTCTGGCTGCGCCTGCTCAAGCAGGTGACCGATACACCAGGTCACCACCTGACCATTACCGCACTCGATAAAGCCATCGCCTTTCCGGTGCGGTTTGGGCAGGACATCAGCAATGGCGCGCGCCAGACTCGGTTTTTCGGCAATAAACAACCGCATTGAATTAACGGATCTCAACCATGGCACGACCGCCGCGCGCTGGCACCAGTTCGCCAATCGCCGTCAGTTCAATGCCAAACTCGGCGGCTGTAGCTTTGACCTCATTTTCTGCTTCCGGCATGACCGCCAGCAGCAGACCGCCAGAAGTTTGCGGATCGCACAGCAGATCGCGCACTTCACGCGGCATTTCACCCATCAGATGACCGTAGCTGGCAAAGTTACGTTCGGTGCCGCCAGGCACTGCGCCCAACTTAATGTACTCTTCAACCCCCGGCAGTTTCGGGATCGCTTCATAGTCGACGCGCGCCTGCACACCAGCCCCCTGACACATTTCGCTTAAATGCCCCAGCAGACCAAAGCCCGTAACGTCGGTCATCGCTTTTACGCCTTCGATGTTGGCAAAGGACGCGCCTGCGATGTTCATCCGGCACATCACTTCCGTCGCCAGTCCCTGATGTTCTGGTTTCAGCAGTGATTTTTTCTCAGCCGTGGTAAGAACGCCGATCCCCAGCGGTTTCGTCAGGAACAGTTTACATCCGGCTTGTGCGGTACTGTTTTTCTTCACTCGCTCGGTCGGTACGATCCCCGTTACCGCCAGACCAAAAATCGGCTCCGGCGCATCGATGGAGTGACCGCCAGCCAGCGCAATACCCGCCTGACGGCATGCATAGCGTCCACCTTCGGTTACTTCGCGGGCAATTTCCGGGGAAAGTTTGTTAATCGGCCAGCCGAGGATCGCAATCGCCATAATCGGTTTGCCCCCCATCGCGAAGATATCGCTGATGGCGTTAGTCGCCGCAATGCGGCCAAAATCGAAAGGATTATCAACGATCGGCATAAAGAAGTCGGTGGTACTGATAACGCTGGTACCATTGCCCAGATCGTACACCGCCGCATCGTCGCGGGTTTCATTACCCACAAGCAAATTCGGATCAACAAACTTCGCCTGCTCACTGTGAAGGATGGTTTCCAATACTTTTGGGGAAATTTTACAGCCGCAACCAGCTCCGTGGCTGTATTGGGTCAAACGAATCGAGTTCTCGCTCATGGACATCTCCTGTCAATGCAATCCGGGTATGGTAACCCTCATTCCGTGAAGTGATAAGTGAGAGTGTCTGAATTCCTACGCCTTTGCTCACAATCCAGACAGTTTCGCGACAATTATCAGAAATAAGTTACAAACGGCGTCGGGTCCGGGACGTTTATCGACGTAGATGCTTTCAGCTGCGGCGTGCCGAGGTAGAGAAAACCGACAATTTTATCCTGCTCACGGCAACCGAATGCTTCACGCACTACCGGACTTTCAGTTAATGCGCCACTGCGCCAGATGCCGCCAAACCCCTGGGCAACTGCTGCCATTTGCATCGCCATGACCGCGCATCCCGCAGACATTTCCTGTTCCCAGCGCGGGACTTTATGATTCTCTTCGCATTTTGCCGCCACCGTTATGATGAGCGGTGCGCGGAACGGCGCATTACGCGCTTTGTCGATAGCTTTGTCATCACTACCGGCAGCAATCGCCCCCTGCTCCAGTACAGCGCTGAATCGCTCGCGCCCTTCCCCTTCAATCACAAAAAAATGCCACGGTTGCATGGACTTATGGTCCGGCGCACGCATACCCGCACGCAGGATGTTTTGCAGTTGTTCACCCGTTGGCGCGGGTTCAGCCAGGCGGGAGGCGCTACGGCGATTGATCAATAGTTCGAGTGCATCCATTTGATTAACTCCTGTCGTGATATTTATTCACAAAATTAACACGAGAGTGGATTTTGTTACAGCACAGTCCGCAATTCCTGCTGACAAGTGCCGGTTGGGTCATTACGATAACCACATCTATTGCGCCTGTGACAGGTGTGACCTTAAGTTGGGAGAATACATGCGAACCCTTTGGCGATTTATTGCCGGATTTTTTAAATGGACGTGGCGTCTGCTGAATTTCGTCCGTGAAATGGTACTTAACCTGTTCTTTATTTTTCTCGTGCTGGTTGGTGTGGGGATCTGGATGCAGGTCAGTGGTGGTGATTCGAAAGAAACGGCCAGTCGTGGCGCGCTGCTGCTGGACATATCTGGTGTGATCGTCGATAAACCCGACAGTTCTCAGCGGTTTAGTAAATTAAGCCGCCAACTACTTGGTGCCAGTTCCGATCGTCTGCAGGAAAACTCACTGTTTGATATCGTCAACACCATTCGCCAGGCGAAGGACGACCGCAATATCACCGGTATCGTGATGGATCTGAAAAACTTCGCAGGCGGCGACCAGCCGTCTATGCAGTACATCGGCAAAGCCCTGAAAGAGTTTCGTGACAGCGGGAAACCAGTTTATGCCATAGGCGAGAACTACAGCCAGGGGCAATATTATCTCGCCAGTTTCGCCAATAAAATTTGGCTGTCTCCGCAAGGCGTGGTTGATCTGCACGGCTTTGCCACCAACGGTCTGTACTACAAATCGTTACTGGATAAGCTGAAAGTTTCCACCCATGTGTTCCGCGTGGGTACGTATAAATCTGCCGTTGAACCGTTTATTCGTGATGATATGTCACCGGCAGCCCGCGAAGCTGACAGCCGCTGGATTGGTGAGCTGTGGCAAAACTATCTGAATACTGTTGCCGCTAACCGGCAGATCCCTGCTCAGCAGGTATTCCCTGGCGCGCAAGGGTTGCTTGAGGGTTTAACCAAAACCGGTGGCGATACCGCGAAATATGCGCTGGAAAACAAGCTGGTCGATGCACTGGCATCGAGTGCGGAAATCGAAAAAACTCTGACCAAAGAGTTCGGCTGGAGCAAGACTGATAAAAATTATCGCGCCATCAGTTATTACGATTACGCATTGAAAACGCCGGCAGATACCGGTGACAGCATCGGTGTCGTCTTCGCTAATGGCGCAATTATGGATGGCGAGGAAACTCAGGGGAATGTTGGCGGTGATACCACTGCGGCACAAATCCGCGACGCTCGCCTTGACCCGAAAGTGAAAGCGATTGTTCTGCGTGTTAATAGCCCAGGTGGCAGCGTTACCGCGTCCGAAGTGATTCGCGCTGAACTGGCAGCAGCCCGGGCAGCGGGTAAACCTGTGGTTGTGTCGATGGGCGGTATGGCGGCATCTGGTGGTTACTGGATTTCCACGCCAGCTAATTACATTGTGGCTAACCCCAGCACCCTGACCGGTTCTATCGGTATCTTCGGCGTGATCACCACCGTAGAAAATAGTCTGGATTCGATAGGTGTTCATACTGATGGTGTATCAACTTCACCGTTGGCGGATGTTTCTATCACCAAGGCACTGCCGCCGGAAGCGCAGCAGATGATGCAGTTAAGCATTGAGAATGGCTATAAACGCTTTATCACGCTGGTTGCTGATGCGCGTCATTCGACGCCGGAGCAGATTGATAAAATCGCCCAGGGCCACGTCTGGACCGGTCAGGATGCAAAAGCTAACGGGCTGGTCGATAGTCTCGGTGATTTCGATGATGCGGTCGCCAAAGCAGCAGAGCTGGCAAAAGTGAAACAGTGGCATCTGGAATACTACGTTGATGAACCGACCTTCTTCGACAAAGTGATGGACAACATGTCTGGTTCTGTCCGGGCAATGTTGCCAGATGCGTTCCAGGCCATGTTACCTGCACCGCTGGCCTCGGTAGCCTCTACCGTTAAAAGTGAAAGCGACAAGCTGGCCGCGTTTAACGACCCACAAAACCGTTATGCGTTTTGCCTGACCTGCGCCAACGTGCGTTAAGTCTTGTACTGAGTGGCCGACAGATCGTCGGCCACATTTTTTTACCTCGACGAATCCTCTTCCCGCTGTCTCGCCCCATATTTCCTTATCCGCATAGTATCAGGTGCGCTCCCCCTGCCTCACGTATATACTTTTGCTCTTTCGATATCATTCATATCAATATCATGCAAAAGAAATCAATTTACGTCGCCTACACGGGCGGGACCATCGGGATGCAGCGTTCCGAGCAGGGTTATATTCCGGTGTCAGGTCATCTACAACGCCAACTGGCGCTGATGCCGGAATTCCATCGCCCGGAGATGCCAGATTTCACCATTCATGAATATACGCCGCTGATGGACTCTTCAGATATGACGCCAGAAGACTGGCAGCATATTGCTGAAGATATTAAAGCGCACTATGACGACTATGATGGTTTTGTCATTCTGCACGGCACCGATACGATGGCATATACCGCCTCTGCGCTGTCGTTCATGCTCGAAAATCTCGGTAAACCGGTTATTGTGACAGGGTCACAAATCCCGCTAGCTGAGTTACGCTCTGACGGACAAATTAATCTGCTGAATGCGTTGTACGTTGCGGCGAATTATCCTATCAACGAAGTAACTCTCTTTTTTAATAATCGACTTTATCGTGGCAACCGTACCACCAAAGCCCATGCCGATGGTTTTGATGCGTTTGCCTCTCCAAACCTTCCTCCGTTACTGGAAGCAGGTATCCATATTCGTCGTTTGAATACGCCACCCGCCCCGCACGGTGAAGGGGAATTAATCGTTCATCCAATCACCCCACAACCGATTGGCGTAGTGACGATTTATCCAGGGATTTCTGCTGACGTCGTGCGCAATTTTCTGCGCCAACCGGTGAAAGCATTGATTCTGCGCTCATATGGCGTGGGTAATGCGCCACAAAACAAAGCCTTCCTGCAAGAATTACAAGAAGCCAGCGATCGCGGTATTGTGGTAGTCAACCTGACACAATGTATGTCCGGTAAAGTGAACATGGGTGGTTATGCCACCGGTAACGCCCTCGCCCATGCCGGCGTTATTGGCGGTGCAGATATGACTGTAGAAGCCACACTAACCAAACTGCATTACCTGCTTAGCCAGGAACTGGATACTGAAACCATTCGCAAGGCCATGAGCCAAAACCTGCGCGGCGAACTGACGCCGGATGATTAAGGAGACTGCAATGCCCCCTCGCGCCCTGTTACTGGTCGATTTACAAAATGATTTCTGTGCTGGTGGCGCGCTCGCCGTGCCGGAAGGTGACAGTACGGTGGATGTCGCTAACCGCCTGATTGACTGGTGCCAGTCGCGCGGTGAAGCGGTTATCGCCAGTCAGGACTGGCACCCGGCGAATCACGGCAGTTTTGCCAGTCAGCACGGTGTAGAGCCTTATACGCCAGGCCAACTCGACGGTTTGCCACAAACCTTCTGGCCAGATCACTGTGTACAGAACAGTGAAGGCGCACAATTACATCCGTTACTGAACCAAAAAGCGATCGCAGCGGTGTTCCATAAAGGCGAAAATCCTTTAGTTGACAGTTACAGTGCCTTTTTTGATAACGGCCGTCGGCAGAAAACCACGCTCGATGACTGGTTACGCGATCATGAAATCGATGAATTGATCATTATGGGCCTGGCTACTGACTATTGCGTGAAGTTTACCGTGCTGGACGCGTTACAGTTAGGTTATAAGGTTAATGTGATTACCGATGGTTGTCGTGGCGTGAATATCCAGCCACAGGACAGTGCGCACGCGTTTATGGAGATGTCAGCAGCTGGGGCAACGCTATATACGCTGGCAGATTGGGAAGAGACGCAGGAGTAATTTTATGCTGGCCTACAATTCTGTACTGCCATTGTAGGCCAGATAAAACACGTCAGTGGTACATCTGGCAATTGACGCCATCAACGAAAGATTTAATTCACCTCAGAAATCTCTTCCAGCGACACCTTCCGCGTTTCGATGCCAAAAATGGAGAGGACCAGCGCACAGAGCACTAACATCACGCCAAGCACCATAAACACCGTGATTGACCCATAATGCGTTAATAGTGCCGCAACGCCATAAGGCGTGAAGACCGCGACGATCCGTCCGACGGCATTAACGAAACCTGAACCTCGCAGGCGTAAATGCGTTGGCCAAAGCTCCGGGATATAAACCGCCGACGCGAAGCAAACATACATGTATAAAAAGAAGATCATCACCAGGCCATAGATTAAAATCGCCCACTCTGTAGTCTGAATTGAATAGATATAGCCTAACACGGCAATAATAATAAGTAAGGCGGAGCCAAATAATCGACGAGGAAAATGATCAATAATTAATGCCGCAATAAATATTCCTACCGGAGCGCCAATCATAATAACAGCAGTCATTAATATTGATTTATCGACATCAATGCCGGAGTTAACAAATATGGTCGGTATCCATACGGTGATGGTATAAAGTGAAATATTCATTGCAATTAAAACAGTAATCGCGACTAATGTACGTCGTAACATTTCCCCTTTAAACAGCAGCCAGAAAGTACCATTGATTACGTTAGCCTTGCTGTTGCTCTGATTCAAAGTAAGCGGGGGTAAACGAACACTCTTCTCTCTTTCAATTTGCTGCTCTACTTCACGAAGTTGGCTTTCTGCACCTGCGATTTACCCTTTCCCCGCCAACCATCGAGGCGACTCAATAAAGTATTTACCTGAGAGAAACCAGGCTAACAGTATGCCAATACCACCCAGCAGAAACATTATCCGCCAACTAAAAAAAGCGATAACCACCACGCCTATCGCCGCAGACAGCATGGGCGACCAGTTACCGACAAATGACAGCCGCGCGGACCATTTTCCACGCACCGTCGCGGGGATAAACTCCGTAAACGAAGCATAGCCAACCATAATCAGCGCCCCCATTCCTGTGCCCATCAGGAAGCGAAAGAAAATGAGCCAGTACATATCAGGGACAAAAGCGGCCCCTGTTGCCGCAATACCGACGATGAGAAGATTTATGCGAAAAGCCCTGCGCCGCCCAAAATAATCACCGATGAACCCACCGGTAAGAGAGCCGATGAAATAACCAAACATTAATGCCGAGGTAAAGGCGGCATTGAGGAAATTATTTGACCATCCATTGCTTACCAGCTTTGCTAAAACAACATTGCCTGAATAACTCAAAAAACCCGTTAATAACAGACTAAAGCTTATAATACCAAATATACGATAATGAAACCGGGCCAAAGGCAAGCGGTCCAGTCTTGCGCCAATTTGATCATATTGTTCCATTAGGTGCCTCGGATTTGCTAAAAAGGTAGCAATTGCGGCAAATTCACTTGCCGCATCTTTATCATCATTTTATTTCCAGGCGCAGGAACAAATAATATTGACAACGTGTGCTTAAATTACCACACCAGCTGGATATTATTGTCTTTGCAAAATGCTATCCACTCTGCACCCGGTGATTTATCAGTTATTATGTAATTAATATGACTAAAGTCAGCTAACTGGACAAAAGCTTTGCGATCAAACTTAGAGTGATCAACCAATAACGCAACTTCTGTCGCCTGACGGATCATTGTCTTTTTGATTTCAGCTTCCGCTTCGTTAGAGTCCAGCGCGCCGCTGTTAATATCTAGACCTTTACAACTCATTACCATGATATCGACATGGTAGCGGCTGATGATCTCTTTAGTAATTCTTCCTTGCAGGGAAAGTGTATTTTTGTTTAGTTCCCCACCCGTTGAAACGACTTTAATTTCTGACTGAGCCAGAACATGAATCGCTTCCGCCGAGTTGGTTAGCAACGTCAGGTCACTACGGTCCTGTAACAATTTGAGCAATTCCATTACGGTACTACTGGAATCGGCTGCCATGGTGGTTTTATTGTCGATAAAGGGTAGTGCCTTGCGTGCAATAAGCTGCTTCTCTTCATAAAACGATGAAGCGCGCTTATAAAAATGGATATTCTCCGTCAACATCGCTGTATTTAAAACAGCACCACCATAGGTTCTGGTCAAAAAGCCTTCATCTTCCAGCTTCTCAAGATCGCGGCGAATGGTTTCTTCGGTTACCTGAAAAATCCCACTCAAATTTGAGACTGTCACCTTTTTATCGTTGGCAACCATTTGC
Organism: Escherichia sp. WS1265; assembly: GCF_046487585.1. Lineage (NCBI taxonomy): Bacteria > Pseudomonadati > Pseudomonadota > Gammaproteobacteria > Enterobacterales > Enterobacteriaceae > Escherichia > Escherichia sp. WS1265. Next base: position 234,773 of record NZ_JBJQJE010000001.1, on the reverse strand, counting down.
TTAATTGCCTGAATCCTGTCTTTTGCCGCCACGATTACACCCCTGTATCTTTTTACATCACATTAGCGCGATTATCGCATAATTGATGTTTACTTTCAAAATAACCTGTTTGAATCACAGATTTTCATCACAGTTTTCACAGAAACAGAGGTGAATCGTGTTAAGTATTTAACGCTCCAGGGCCTCTGCCATTTCCCTCATCAATGTTGCGTCTGCATCCGATAAGTTGATATTCAATGCCGCGACATTTTCGCGTACCTGTTCCGGTGCAGTAGCCCCACTAAGAATGGAGATTAAATCACTCTGTTTTAATATCCACGCCAGTGCCAGAGTGGGAATTGTGCACTGATAACGAGCACAGAGTGGCTGCCACTGTTCAAGCATATCAATCACTTTCAGCATGTTTTCACGCTGGAACCAGACTTTATTTGCCCGAGCGCCGCCCGGAACGTAATCACGAGTGATGGTGCCGGTCAACAATCCCTGCTCTAGCGGGGAATAAACCTGAACCACAATGCCATTATCACGACATAGCGGCAGCAGTTCGTTTTCCATTGCCCGGTCGAGGATACTGTATTTCGCCTGAATAATATCCAGTTCACCATATTGCAGATACTCGCGGATATGGTCAGCATCGACGTTAGCAGCGCCTATAGCGCGAATTTTCCCTTCAGCCTTTAACTCATTAAGCACTGCGACAGTTTCAGCGATCGGCGTAAAAAATGGCGGCACCGACTGCCAGTGCGTCATGTAGATATCGATGTAATCAATACCCAGACGTTGCAAGCTGGCTTCTACCTCTTCGCGGATAGATTCCGGGGAAAGGTTTTTATACAACTGCCGATCGCCAACTTTGTTGAATAAACTTCCTTTTCGTTCCCAGACAATGCCGCATTTGGTTTCTACTACAACCTGTTTACGGGGCAGTTTTTTTAACGCCTGACCGACGATAACTTCACTATTGCCAAAGTTATATCCTGGTGCAGTATCAATCAGATTAATGCCGCAACGATGGGCTTCAAGAATCGTATCAATACATATTTGCCGATCGAGATCGCCATTCCATGCAGGACCGCCGCCAATGGCCCATGTCCCCAACCCCATTCGCGAAAGCGTAATATCCGTTGTGCCTAAAGGTATCTTTTTCATTTGCCTTCATTATCCTTCGTATTCTTCCAGCAATTGTTCGACCAGCTTTCTGTTTTTTACGCCGGTGGTGGCACCGACGCTTAGAACCGAGATAGCCGCCGTTGCATTGGCAAAGCGCGCGCATTCACGCAAATTTTTGCCTTCTAACAGTGCCGCAATGAAACCTGAAGCAAAGTTATCGCCCGCGCCAATGGTGTCGATGGCGGTTATTCCTGCGACCGCCGGCACCTTCATCGTCATATCATCACGCTTGATAAAGCAGCCGTCTTTACCCGTTTTAATCACCACCGTTTTTACGCCGCACGCAAGAAAGCAGTCAGCAATTTCATCCAGTGTCTCTTTCCCGGTGAGTAATTTTGCCTCGGCAAAATTAGGAAACAGATAATCGACAAAACTCAATGCTTCGCAAATATCATCCAGCGTTTCATTCAACCGCGGTTTGATCATATCGGCACAGATAATCATCTGCCGGGCTTTAGCTTGCGTAAAAATTTCTGTTAGCGCTTTACCATCCAATAGAGGACTGTTGAAAATACTGGCCAGAGATAATAATTTCGCCTGAGAAAACCGCGAAAAATCAACATCGTCAATATTCAATTTCCACAGACTGCCGTTACGGTTTGTGACAAACGTCCGCTCGCCATCCTCCGTCACCAGTCCAACGTTAATTGAGGTATCTATGCTGACGTCCTGCTTCAGGCTTTGAATATCAATATTCTCTTTGCGGCAATGGTCGAGAATAAATTGCCCGGCGGCATCTTTACCAATACGACTCATTAATGCTGTGCGATGGCCCAGACGAGAAATAATTGTTGCTTCATTTATTGCATCACCCCCGGTGGTCATTGCGATTCTTTCAAGAGGATAAGAATCCACATCAAAGATATTTTTACTGACCGGTTGCAATGGAATATCAACAATAGCGGCACCTATACAAATAACGTCGAGATTATCCATATCATTATTCCGCTTTGCCATCAGAACCGAACAGTTTAATTTTTTCCAATGCCCGTTCTTTTACAGCTTTACGTACTTCACGTTCTAAATGCAGGAAAGGCTGATCCTGGTTTTCTTTCACTGCTACCATTGCGGCCTGACAGAGCTCCGTATGAATGTTGATTTTCGCGATACCCAACGAAATTGCAGTTTTAATGTCGGTATCACTGATCCCCGATGCGCCGTGCAAAACCAGCGGAACAGAAACGGCATCGCGTACGCGTTTGACGACCTCAAAATTCAATTGTGGCTCTGACGTATAAACCCCATGTTGGTTGCCGATGGCGACAGCCAATGAGTCACAGCCCGTACGTTCAACAAATTCAGCCGCCTGGTCAGGATCGGTATAGTGATAGCCCGCCAGCGCTTCTTCATAAACGGTTTCATTACCGACATGCCCTAATTCTGCCTCTACCGGAATACCCAGCGGATGGAAGAAATCAACAGCCTCTTTGGTTAAACGAATATTTTCTTCGAAATCAAATGCGGAAGCATCACGCATTAATGAATTCATACCATGAGTCCAGGCGTTATGAATAATTTCCATACTCCGACCATGATCCCAATGAGTTATTACCGGCACCGTTGCTTTTTTTGCCATTGATACCATCATGTGAGAGAAATCTTCAAATGAGGTGTTCCCGACAAAACCTGTACCAAAAGAAATAATAACCGGTGATTTCGCTTCTTCGGCTGCGTCGATAACGCCCATCAACATTTCTGCATTCCATACGTTAAAATGGGCAATTGCATAATGTTTATTTGTGGCATCGTTTTCCCAATATCTGATATCTGCGAGCATATTCTGTTCTCCCGTATTAATTAATCGCTAATTTTAATAACGCCTTTAATAATGTCGCGTTTGTTGTTAACCGACTCTTCAAATGCCTGTTGTACATCCTGATAATCGTAAATATGTGTCACCATCGATTTCACATCGAATCGCCCTGAGGAAATAGCTTCAATCGTGACCGGATAACGATTGGCATAGCGGAATACTGTCTGAATAGTGACTTCGCGATTGATTTTGAGGAAATTGATTGCCGAATCGCCCGGTACAGTACCAACAATCATAATTTTACCGCCGCGCATTACCAGATAAGGTGCCTGTTTAACGGTGACCGCAGAACCCGCTGTTTCGAAAACAATATCTGCGCCCATTTCTTCGGTAAATTGCTGACAGCGTGCAATAGTGTCTTCTTTTGCACCGTTAATAACCACTGTCGCGCCGAGCTGTTCCGCCATTGTCAGACGTTTATCCAGTACATCAACGACGGCAATATCCGTAGCTCCCAGGCATTTGCACGCTTGCAACGTCATCAAACCAATACAACCCGCTCCCAGAATAATTATCTTCTTACCCGGTTTAACATCTGCCAGCATCGCGGCATGCATCCCGACTGCAGCAGGCTCCACCAGCGCCCCTTCCATCATGTCCATATTGTCGGGCAGTTTGTAAGTAAAGCTCTCCGGATGACACAGATAGTGCGTTAATGCGCCGCGGTAGTTAGGTTGTGTCGCCATAAAATCAACGTCCGGGCAGATGTTATATTTGCCTTCCAGACAGTAACGACAGTGACCGCAAGGAACGCCAGGTTCGATATTTACCCGATCCCCCGCTTTAAATTTGCGCACACGGCTTCCCACAGCCACAACCGTCCCGGCGCATTCATGACCCAAGCCAATTTCTTGATTTGGGTCTTTAGGCGGAATAAACGGGCCTGATTCAAAACCATGTACATCTGAACCACAAATACCGACATATTCCACTTTAATCAAAACTTCATCTTCTTTAGGCACAGGTATTTCTGCTGAAATAATTTTCATTGTGCCCGGCACCTGCAATATTGCTTTTGAATTTTTCATTTTGAATCCACCAGTATTATTTATTGACTACTGCATCAATACTTAAACTTTCAACGGAGACACCTTTGGTTTCAATTCCAATGGTGGCGATAGCAATTGCGACAATAATTGAAACCGCCCCCAGAAGAATAAAGACTCCCGTTACGCCATAACTACTGAGCAGCACTGCAACGGCATAAGGTGCGGCAATACCACTGATTCGCCCTACCGCATTCGCCAGACCGGAGCCACGTAATTTGGCCTCTGTCGGCCAGATCTCAGGGACATACACTGCCGAGGCATAGCAAACGTACATATAGACGAAAGTAATCAGGAAGAAACCAATCAGCGTTATGAGCAACATACTGGTTTGCAGTGAATAGATATATCCGAGCACCGCAATCAGGATTAATAGCCCCACACCCATTGTTTTACGCGGAATTTTATCCATCACCAGCATGGCAATAAAAATACCAAATGGCGCACCAAACATACTCATGGTATTTAAAACAATCGAGTCTTTTAAATTAATCCCCTGGGTCATGAATATTGTTGGCAACCAGTTAATTAGTGTGTACTGCACAACGTTCATGGCAATCAGCACACAAGAACCTAATATCACGCGTTTCAGTAATACTCCTGTCAGTAAGGCTGAATACGGCACCGCTTGTGGCGCTTTACCGTCATCAGCAATAACCACGGACGGCAAAGGTTTTCCCGTCTGGCGTATGACGCCTTCTTCTATACTCCGCATGACTTTCTCGGCTTCCTGATACCGTCCGCGCGATTCCAGCCAGCGCGGGGATTCAGGAAAGTAGCGCCAGGCCAGCGCCGTAGCGATAAGCGACAATATTGCAGGGATAAGCAGTTGTACTCGCCAGTTCCACTCTGCACTAATCAGCGGCGTGAGTCCCATCGCAATCAATGAACAGAGCGGATATGACCAGTTGCCAATAAAAGAAACCCGACTGGACCACGTTCCGCGATTTCTACCGGGCATATATTCGGTGAAACCAGCAAACAGCGTCACCAGTAAAGCTCCCAGCCCAACGCCCATCACAAAACGGCAGGCAATAAGGAAATCCATATTCGGTGAAAAAGCACCGACCACCATCGAGGCAATATGAATGGCCTCATAGAGGATGAACGCATTTCTGCGACCGGTTTTGTCACCGATGATGCCGCCAACCAGCGCACCGAGAAACATTCCGGCGGTCGTGATTGCTGAGAATGTGGCAGTGGTGGAATTATCTGTCCAGCCCAACTCTTTCAGCTGCGCGAGGATCAAGCCACCAACGGCATTACTCCAGCAGACAAGCAAGCCAAACGCGACGATGGCAAACATTGACGAATGCCAGCGGCAATCCGGTAAGCGATCCAGCCGTGCACCACAATGCGGTTTTGTTATCTGTTCCATGCGATAACGTTCCTTCAGGAGAGTAGTTATTCATCAAAGTCGTAAGTCATGATCACTTTGATTGCGGTTTTATCGACCATCGCATCAAACCCTTCGCGCCATTGCGACAGGCCGATACGATGCGTGATCATCGGTTTGACTTTGATAGCGCCGCTGGCTAATAGCCGAAGAGCGTTACGCCATGAGGTGGAGTCATAGGCCATATGCCCAATGATGCTTTTGTTCCAGGCGGTAATGTCATTAATCGAGAAATCAAGAGGTTTGAAGCCCATTCCAACGCGTACCACTTCCCCGTTCGGGCGGAGCATTTCGATGGCTTGTTTCAATGCGATATTGGCACCGGAGCATTCAATCACCAGTCCCAGATTGTCTTTGCCACAAATTTGCTGGCAGCGCGCCACCACATCTTCGGTAGAACCATTTACTACTGCCGTCGCACCCAGTTCTTTTGCAACCGGGAAGCGGACCGCCACATCTTCTTGTAGACCAACGACGACGATATTTACCGCCCCCATAATCCGCGCCATTTGTACGGAGAACAGCCCGAGTGGGCCAGTACCGATGACGACTACATCCTGACCAGGGAGGAATTTCGATTGCTGCGCGATGGATTTGTAGGCATTACAGATAGGGTCAAGTACGGCTGCGTCCTCATAATCAACACCATCAGGGATTTCCCACAACGCATGACGATGAATTTTGAGAATTTCACCAGGAACCAGACAATATTTGGAAAAACCACCGCCCCAGGTATTGTTATCCAGACCAAGGTTTACTTTATCTGTACAACACAGAAAATCACCTTGTTCACAGGCCGGACAAACGCCGCAGACGTGACCGCTGTTATCTGACACGACGCGTTGCCCCACTTTCCAGTCTTTGACTTTTTCACCAACCTGCGCAATACAACCTGCGAACTCATGGCCGCGGATAGAGTTAAACTCATCAGAACCGCTATCGACATTGTAGTGCTTCATGTCTGCGCCGCAGATTGCCGCGGCTTTAATTTCAATCACTACATCTTCCGGGCCACAAATGGGTTGTGGCACATCGATCATCTTGTAGCCGCCAAAGGCTTTGCCAAACCGAGCCAGTGCTTTCATTGCGTCATCCTCTGTGTTTTGTTTTGCTTAGATGGTCTTCATACTTACCCACATGATTTTTGAGGTCAACATTAAATCTGTAAAACACAGATAGTTATCTGTGTTTTACAACTCAGATCACAATTACGCAGAAAATGGCTGGATCTGTTACAGGTTGATGGAAGGCGGAACGCAAAATGAGCAAATTTGAGAGGGATTACCGGCCAAATAGGTCTGAGACTTAAGTTCAGGAGAAGTCATTCAGGCGTGAACGCGACTGCAAGAGACCGGGCTGGGACTTAGCCTGGTCGTGACGAGATAATTGAGATGAGTCGTGGGGTTATTGTTGGCTATCCCCTTTATAACCGCGGCAAAAAGGGGACAAACCACTTACTTAAACATGGCAATAGGCTTTGCTGAGATACCAAAATCTTCTTTTAACTGCTGTTTGCTCTTCATGACCATCTGACCATTTGTGTCAATTGTCATATGCTGTGCTTCGGTATTATGGCGGGCTTGCCACAGCATCACCAGTTGCAGGCAGTTCTCTTTTTGTTCCTCGGTCAACGCAACGCCATCAGGCCATTTCCCCAATTCAACGGCGGTCGACAAACGCTGGTATACCTCAGGCGTCATGCTGTTGATAATGTCATCAAGATTCATAATTTTTCCGCTCCTGTGGAATAAGTTGCTGAATCGTTTTTTCAACCGTTGATTTCTTCGCCGTTTTCGCCATCGGTAAAGCGTAAAGAGGCAGAGTTAACACAATAACGTTCGCCCGTTGGCTGCGGCCCGTCGGGGAAGACATGCCCCAGATGGGCATCACAGTTACCGCAACGAATTTCTATGCGCTGCATTCCATGTGACAAGTCTTTGATATAACGAATGGATTCTTCACTCACCGGTTCGTAGAAACTGGGCCAGCCACAGCCGGAATCATACTTGGTTTGGGAATGAAACAGCGGGGCATCGCAGATCAAACAGTGATATACGCCGTCACGCTTGTTATGCAGTAAACGACCCGTAAATGGCGGCTCTGTCCCATGATTCTGCGTCACGTAGAACTGCATCTCGGACAAATTTTTTTTCAGTTCTTCTGCCGAAGGTTTATTAGCCATTTGCTCACATCTCACTTTAATCGTGCTCACATTACGTGACTGATTCTAACAAAACATTAACACCAACTGGCAAAAATTTGTCCTAAACTTGATCTCGACGAAATGGCTGCACCTAAATCGTGATGAAAATCACATTTTTATCGTAATTGCCCTTTAAAATTCGGGACGCCGACCCCATGTGGTCTCAAGCCCAAAGGAAGAGTGAGGCGAGTCAGTCGCGTAATGCTTAGGCACAGGATTGATTTGTCGCAATGATTGACACGATTCCGCTTGACGCTGCGTAAGGTTTTTGTAATTTTACAGGCAACCTTTTATTCACTAACAAATAGCTGGTGGAATATATGACTATCAAAGTAGGTATCAACGGTTTTGGCCGTATCGGTCGCATTGTTTTCCGTGCTGCTCAGAAACGTTCTGACATCGAGATCGTTGCAATCAACGACCTGTTAGACGCTGATTACATGGCATACATGCTGAAATATGACTCCACTCACGGCCGTTTCGACGGTACCGTTGAAGTGAAAGACGGTCATCTGATCGTTAACGGTAAAAAAATCCGTGTTACCGCTGAACGTGATCCGGCTAACCTGAAATGGGACGAAGTTGGTGTTGACGTTGTCGCTGAAGCAACTGGTCTGTTCCTGACTGACGAAACTGCTCGTAAACACATCACCGCTGGTGCGAAGAAAGTGGTTATGACTGGTCCGTCTAAAGACAACACTCCGATGTTCGTTAAAGGCGCTAACTTCGACAAATATGCTGGCCAGGACATCGTTTCCAACGCTTCCTGCACCACCAACTGCCTGGCTCCGCTGGCTAAAGTTATCAACGATAACTTCGGCATCATCGAAGGTCTGATGACCACCGTTCACGCTACTACCGCTACTCAGAAAACCGTTGATGGCCCGTCTCACAAAGACTGGCGCGGCGGCCGCGGTGCCTCCCAGAACATCATCCCGTCCTCTACCGGTGCTGCTAAAGCTGTAGGTAAAGTACTGCCAGAACTGAATGGCAAACTGACTGGTATGGCGTTCCGCGTTCCGACCCCGAACGTATCCGTAGTTGACCTGACCGTTCGTCTGGAAAAAGCTGCAACTTACGAGCAGATCAAAGCTGCCGTTAAAGCTGCTGCTGAAGGCGAAATGAAAGGCGTTCTGGGCTACACCGAAGATGACGTAGTATCTACCGATTTCAACGGCGAAGTTTGCACTTCCGTGTTCGATGCTAAAGCGGGTATCGCTCTGAACGACAACTTCGTGAAACTGGTATCCTGGTACGACAACGAAACCGGTTACTCCAACAAAGTTCTGGACCTGATCGCTCACATCTCCAAATAAGTTGAGATGACACTGTGATCTAAAAAGAGCGACTTCGGTCGCTCTTTTTTTTACCTGATAAAATGAAGTTAAAGGACTGCGTCATGATTAAGAAAATTTTTGCCCTTCCGGTCATCGAACAAATCTCCCCTGTCCTCTCCCGTCGTAAACTGGATGAACTGGACCTCATTGTGGTCGATCATCCCCAGGTAAAAGCCTCTTTTGCATTACAGGGCGCACACCTTCTCTCGTGGAAACCTGCGGGTGAAGAAGAAGTTCTGTGGTTGAGTAACAACACACCGTTCAAAAATGGCGTCGCTATTCGCGGTGGCGTACCGGTTTGCTGGCCGTGGTTTGGTCCGGCTGCACAACAAGGTCTGCCTGCGCACGGTTTTGCCCGCAACCTGCCGTGGACGCTGAAATCACATCGTGAAGATGCTGATGGCGTAGCGCTGACTTTTGAATTGACACAAAGCGAAGAGACGAAAAAATTCTGGCCGCACGACTTTACGCTATTAGCGCATTTCCGCGTGGGTAAAACCTGTGAAATCGATCTTGAAGCACACGGCGAATTTGAAACCACTTCTGCCCTGCATACCTACTTTAACGTGGGTGATATCGCTAAGGTAAGCGTCAGTGGGCTGGGCGATCGCTTCATTGATAAAGTGAATGACGCGAAAGAAGATGTACTGACCGACGGTATTCAGACCTTCCCTGACCGTACCGATCGCGTGTATCTGAATCCGCAAGATTGCAGCGTGATTAATGACGAAGCGTTGAATCGTATTATCGCCATAGGCCACCAGCATCATCTGAACGTCGTTGGCTGGAACCCAGGACCGGCGCTTTCAGTCAGCATGGGCGATATGCCGGACGATGGCTACAAGACCTTTGTTTGTGTAGAAACGGCTTACGCTTCAGAAACGCAAAAAGTCACCAAAGAAAAACCTGCACATCTGGCGCAATCCATTCGCGTTGCGAAACGTTAATTTGCGTTAATGTTGTGTGCCGGGTGCGATGCATCCGGCACGTATCAACATCACACCATATCCAGCGCAGTTTTTCCTTTTGGTGCCGGATATGCCTTATCCAGCATAGCTAATTCCGCTGACGAAAGTTCAACCTCAAGCACAGCCGCATTTTGTTGGACATGTGCAATCGTGGCCGCTTTTGGAATCGCCATCACCCCCTGATGGCTGATTACCCACGCCAACAATACTTGTGCCGCGCTGATATTGTGAGCATGTGCAATTTCGTTGACTACTGCGTTTTTTAGCAGCCCATTGCGCAACCGCCCGGCCTGAGCTAACGGACTGTAAGCCATCACCGGCATCTGCTGTTTCTGGCACCAGGGAAGTAGATCGTACTCAATCCCTCGTGAACCGAGATGGTAAAGCACCTGATTAGTGGCACACTGATTTCCCCCCGGCAGCTGCCAGAGTTCCTTCATATCGGCATAATCAAGGTTAGAAACGCCCCAGCGGCGGATTTTTCCCTGGGCGATCAATTTTTCCATCGCTGCGACAGTCTCTTCGAGAGCGAAACTGCCAGACCAGTGTAATAAGTAGAGATCGAGATAATCAGTATTGAGACGGCGTAAACTGGCTTCGCATGCATTTATCGCTTTTTGCCCGCCAGCATTCCACGGATAGACTTTAGAGACGAGAAAGACGTTATCACGCAGACCGATTAATGCTTCCCCAACCACTTTTTCGGCACCGCCATCGGCATACATTTCGGCGGTATCAATGAGGGTTAAACCGAGTTCAATGCCCGCGCGTAGTGCAGCAACTTCTGTTTTACGCTGACTGGCATCTTCGCCCATATACCATGTTCCCTGCCCTATGGCTGGCAGTGAGACATCGCCACTAAATTGAATCATTTTTTGTTGCATTGCTTCCTCCCAGGTATTGCACCACCGTAATGCAAAACAGGGCATGACGCCCTGTTTTTATGCACAAAATGCCCTGGAAAGATGCATTATCAGAATTTGTAGGTGATCCCGGTAGAAATCAGGCCAGTCCAGGATTTATCCACCATTGGGCTGTCAGTAACTTCATCAGACAGACGGGTGTAGCGCGCGGTACCGTAAACACTCCAGTCGCCGAGGAAGTTGTAGCTGGCGCTCAGCTCCAGGTAAGGGCTCCAGCTGTCGTTCGGGTTATAGCCACGCAGACCGCTTCGAGCGGACTCTTTGCGCGATACGCCATAATAGTATTCGTTCTGGTTTTCGCTGTTCCACTGCACACCAATACCCGGAGTCACGGTCAGGCCGCCGTTGGTGTATCGATACAACCAGGCCATATCCCAGACAATGCCGTTGCTGTTATCCAGGGTATCGCCAGCCAGGGTGGTACGCAGGTAACCGTACTGGGTAAAGTGAGCATAAGACAGACCAGCCATCATGGTGCTCTTACGGTCATCCAGGTGACGCATTTGGTGATCGCCACTGTCTTTAGCTTTGAAGTAAAGCGGCGACCAGTAAGCGGTAATTGAAAGTTTATCCGTTGCGTCATTCCACAGGTAGTAACCACCACCTAAGCCACGGAACCAGAAGTTATCGCCTTCATAGTTGATTACCGGTACTGGGTAAACATCGGTATCGTAATCTTTATATGGGTGTTCAACGACACCTACGCCTGCGCCCAGGGAAAATTTACCTTCAGCGTGCGCTACGCCTGCAGACGTTGCGATAAGCACTCCAAGTGCCAGAAGTTTGAGTTTGGTCACAATTAATCATTCCTTAAACAAATGTTTAGCGGGCGACAAAGTTTACCCGTCAATACATCGAAACCCAACCTTTTTACGTTTTCATTTTTTAAAGTAACTGTTTAATTTTCCTGACGCGGATGACACCGCGCTTACAGTCAAATGAATTTAGCGTTACTGGCGAGCCTGGTCTTTACATTAATTATGCAAAATTTATGGATGAGTTGTTGATATGCCATTGAAATTAAGAAAGCCGTGCAGGCAAGTTTTCCATTTGCCATCTACGCTTAATTTTGAAGGTGTATCACCGGGCACGTTGATAAAATGGCATGAGAGTTGCTGTGTTTTAGCAAGAGACGTCGTTCAGTTTACCTCTTCCGGGAGCCTCTACTATTCATATGAACGGCTCTTAACCTGTGCTAAAAAACGAAAGGACGGCATACCATGAATATATTCGATCACTATCGCCAGCGATATGAAGCTGCCAAGGACGAAGAGTTCACACTGCAGGAGTTTCTTACCACTTGTCGGCAAGATCGCAGTGCTTATGCCAACGCGGCTGAGCGGCTATTGATGGCTATCGGTGAGCCTGTCATGGTCGATACAGCCCAGGAACCCAGACTTTCTCGACTCTTTTCTAACCGGGTCATTGCACGTTATCCGGCGTTTGAAGAGTTTTACGGCATGGAAGACGCGATTGAACAGATTGTCTCTTATCTGAAACACGCGGCTCAGGGGCTGGAAGAGAAGAAACAAATCCTGTATCTGCTGGGGCCTGTGGGTGGGGGTAAATCATCGCTTGCTGAGCGACTGAAATCATTAATGCAGCTCGTACCGATTTATGTATTGAGCGCCAACGGTGAGCGTAGCCCGGTCAACGATCATCCGTTCTGTCTTTTCAATCCGCAGGAAGATGCGCAGATTCTGGAAAAAGAGTATGGCATTCCTCGCCGTTATCTCGGCACCATCATGTCGCCGTGGGCGGCAAAACGCCTGCATGAATTTGGTGGCGATATCACTAAGTTCCGGGTAGTGAAGGTCTGGCCGTCAATTCTGCAACAAATTGCTATCGCCAAAACGGAACCCGGTGATGAGAACAACCAGGACATCTCCGCGCTGGTTGGGAAAGTCGATATTCGTAAACTCGAACACTACGCGCAGAATGACCCGGACGCCTACGGCTATTCCGGTGCGCTGTGCCGCGCCAATCAGGGGATCATGGAATTCGTTGAGATGTTTAAAGCACCGATTAAAGTGCTGCATCCGCTGTTAACCGCCACTCAGGAAGGTAACTACAACGGGACGGAAGGTATCTCCGCCCTGCCGTTCAACGGGATTATTCTCGCCCACTCGAACGAATCCGAATGGGTCACTTTCCGTAATAACAAAAACAACGAAGCCTTCCTCGACCGTGTTTATATCGTGAAGGTGCCGTATTGCTTGCGCATTTCCGAAGAGATCAAAATCTACGAGAAATTGCTTAATCACAGTGAATTGACTCACGCCCCCTGCGCCCCTGGAACGCTCGAAACACTCTCACGTTTCTCCATTCTTTCGCGCCTGAAAGAACCAGAAAACTCCAGCATTTATTCAAAGATGCGGGTATATGATGGCGAAAGTCTGAAAGACACCGATCCCAAAGCCAAGTCGTATCAGGAATATCGTGACTATGCCGGTGTCGATGAAGGGATGAACGGTCTGTCGACGCGTTTTGCGTTTAAGATCCTCTCCCGCGTGTTCAACTTCGATCATGTAGAAGTGGCGGCAAACCCGGTTCATCTGTTCTACGTCCTGGAACAGCAGATCGAGCGCGAGCAGTTCCCGCAAGAGCAGGCAGAACGCTATCTGGAGTTCCTGAAAGGTTATCTGATCCCGAAATATGCCGAGTTTATCGGCAAAGAGATCCAGACGGCCTACCTTGAATCCTATTCCGAATATGGGCAAAACATTTTCGACCGTTATGTTACCTACGCGGATTTCTGGATTCAGGATCAGGAGTATCGCGATCCGGATACCGGGCAGTTGTTTGACCGCGAGTCTCTTAACGCCGAGCTGGAGAAAATCGAGAAACCGGCGGGGATCAGTAATCCAAAAGATTTCCGCAACGAGATTGTTAACTTCGTACTGCGCGCCAGAGCGAATAACAGCGGACGCAATCCGAACTGGACCAGCTATGAAAAACTGCGCACGGTTATTGAGAAGAAAATGTTCTCCAATACCGAGGAGCTGTTGCCGGTTATTTCGTTTAACGCCAAAACGTCAACCGACGAGCAAAAGAAACACGACGATTTTGTCGACCGTATGATGGAAAAAGGCTACACCCGTAAACAGGTGCGTTTACTGTGCGAATGGTATTTGCGCGTACGTAAATCGTCTTAACAACCCTGGCCCGGTACACATGCTACCGGGCCTACAACGACAGCGAACCGTGGGCCAGAGAAGCGGCAACACAGGCGTAGCATACAGTTGGCAAATGTAGTACGGGGGGCATATGACCTGGTTTATTGACCGGCGTCTGAACGGCAAAAACAAAAGCATGGTGAATCGCCAGCGTTTTTTACGCCGTTATAAAGCGCAAATTAAACAGTCGATCTCCGAGGCCATTAATAAGCGTTCGGTGACTGACGTCGACAGCGGCGAGTCTGTATCCATTCCCACGGAAGATATTAGCGAACCGATGTTTCATCAGGGGCGTGGCGGTCTGCGCCACCGCGTGCATCCGGGCAATGACCATTTCGTCCAGAATGACCGAATTGAACGTCCCCAGGGTGGCGGCGGAGGTTCCGGCAGTGGTCAGGGCCAGGCCAGCCAGGATGGTGAAGGTCAGGATGAATTTGTCTTTCAGATTTCGAAAGATGAGTATCTTGATCTGCTCTTTGAAGATTTGGCCTTACCGAATCTGAAACAAAACCAACAACGCCAGCTGACCGAATATAAAACGCATCGTGCGGGTTATACCGCTAACGGCGTTCCGGCCAATATCAGCGTTGTGCGTTCATTGCAGAACTCACTGGCACGACGCACAGCCATGACGGCGGGCAAGCGGCGGGAACTTCATGCGCTGGAAGAAAATTTGGCCATCATCAGCAACAGTGAACCTGCGCAACTACTGGAAGAGGAACGTCTGCGCAAAGAAATTGCAGAATTACGTGCCAAAATTGAACGCGTCCCTTTTATTGACACCTTCGATTTACGTTACAAGAACTACGAGAAGCGGCCCGATCCCTCCAGCCAGGCAGTGATGTTTTGCCTGATGGACGTTTCCGGTTCAATGGATCAGTCCACTAAAGATATGGCTAAGCGTTTTTATATTCTGCTGTATCTGTTCCTCAGCAGAACATATAAGAACGTGGAAGTCGTATACATCCGCCATCATACCCAGGCGAAAGAAGTCGATGAACATGAGTTTTTCTACTCGCAGGAAACTGGCGGCACCATTGTTTCCAGCGCCCTGAAACTGATGGATGAGGTAGTGAAAGAGCGTTATAACCCGGCACAGTGGAATATTTACGCGGCACAAGCATCGGACGGCGATAACTGGGCCGATGACTCTCCGCTTTGCCATGAAATCCTGGCGAAAAAATTATTACCCGTCGTTCGTTATTACAGCTATATCGAAATTACCCGTCGCGCTCATCAGACACTGTGGCGAGAATATGAGCATCTGCAATCTACTTTCGACAACTTTGCGATGCAGCATATCCGCGACCAGGATGATATTTATCCGGTGTTCCGTGAACTGTTTCATAAACAAAATGCAACAGCTAAAGACTAAAACTATCAGCCGGGTCATTATCGCCTGGCTGATTTTTAGCTCACTGTAAATTATCTCATTTATTACATACATTAGCTTACAATCGCTTTAAATATGACAGCATAACCTTTACACAATTTAGTTCCAGAAAACAATCATTCGGAAAAATGATTCGGTCAACACGTGTTTCCCTGGGGTTATTCTTTAAATATTTTTTATCGTTAACGAAAATTGATCCTGGTCAAAACTATATATCTCTGCCATCAATAAAATCCAGCACTCACATTGCTCTCCTTTTTATGGCTTCTATGGGTACACAAAAATTAAAAGCTCAAGGCTTTTTTATTTTCAGCTTATTGCTGACGTTAATTTTATTTTGCATTACTACCTTATATAACGAAAACACGAATGTAAAACTCATCCCACAGATGAATTACCTGATGGTTGTTGTGGCTTTGTTTTTCCTTAACGCCGTCATTTTTCTTTTCATGTTAATGAAGTATTTCACTAACAAACAAATTTTACCAACACTCATTTTAAGCCTTGCATTTTTAAGTGGTCTTATCTATTTAGTTGAAACCATTGTAATTATCCATAAACCAATCAACGGCAGTACACTGATCCAGACAAAGTCGAATGATGTTTCTATTTTCTATATTTTCCGCCAACTCAGTTTCATTTGTTTAACCTCGCTGGCGCTCTTTTGTTATGGGAAAGACAACATCCTTGACAACAATAAGAAAAAAACTGGCATTCTGTTACTGGCGCTGATTCCTTTTTTAGTTTTTCCCCTTCTGGCACACAATCTGAGCAGTTATAACGCTGACTATTCTTTGTATGTCGTCGATTACTGTCCGGACAACCATACTGCGACCTGGGGAATCAACTATACAAAAATATTGGTTTGTCTGTGGGCATTTTTACTGTTCTTTATTATCATGCGTACACGATTAGCCAGCGAACTATGGCCGTTAATAGCATTATTATGTCTGGCATCGCTATGCTGCAACTTACTTCTACTAACTCTGGATGAGTATAATTACACCATCTGGTATATCAGTCGCGGGATTGAAGTCTCCAGTAAACTGTTTGTTGTGTCTTTTCTGATTTATAACATTTTTCAGGAACTGCAACTCTCCAGCAAACTGGCAGTTCATGATGTGCTGACCAATATTTATAATCGGCGCTACTTTTTCAACAGCGTAGAGTCATTATTGTCGCGACCTGTTGTTAAGGACTTCTGTGTCATGCTGGTTGATATTAATCAGTTCAAACGCATCAATGCCCAATGGGGACATCGTGTGGGTGATAAAGTGCTGGTTTCAATTGTCGATATTATCCAGCAAAGCATCCGCCCCGATGATATTTTAGCGCGACTGGAGGGTGAGGTGTTTGGCTTGCTATTTACCGAACTCAATAGTGCCCAGGCAAAAATCATTGCGGAACGTATGCGTAAAAATGTCGAACTCCTGACCGGCTTTAGTAACAGATATGATGTTCCTGAGCAAATGACCATCAGTATTGGCACGGTTTTTTCAACGGGTGACACACGTAATATCTCGCTTGTCATGACGGAAGCAGATAAAGCCTTACGCGAAGCGAAAAGCGAGGGGGGCAACAAAGTGATTATTCATCATATTTAAGTGCAAAAATATTCAGAGCCATGCTTTTTGCGTGGCTTTTGCATACAATTTATTACTATTACCCCTAAATTTCCCCTCCCCAGCGGCGCAGAGATGAGTATAATTAGCGCCCCTGTGCCAGGCCGCAATCGAACTTTATCTGGTTTTCTCGTTTCACTAACCGAAGGAGTGCCATTTATCATGAAATTGCACCATAGAATGCTCCGGCATTTTATCGCCGCAAGTGTCATTGTGCTGACATCTTCCTTCCTTATTTTTGAACTTGTCGCCAGTGACAGAGCAATGAGTGCCTATCTGCGCTATATCGTGCAGAGAGCAGACTCCTCCTTTCTTTATGATAAGTATCAGAATCAGAGTATTGCCGCGCATGTGATGCGCGCTCTCGCTGCTGAGCAGTCGGAAGTGTCGCCAGAACAGCGGCGCGCCATCTGCGAGGCTTTTGAGTCTGCCAATAATACCCATGGCTTAAACCTGACTGCCCATAAATACCCGGGCTTACGCGGCACACTACAAACCGCATCCACTGACTGCGACACAATTGTGGAAGCTGCTGCACTATTACCCGCTTTTGATCAGGCAGTGGAAGGCAACCGCCACCAGGATGATTACGGTTCAGGTCTTGGGATGGCCGAAGAGAAATTTCACTATTATCTCGATCTCAATGACCGCTATGTCTATTTTTATGAGCCGGTTAATGTTGAATACTTTGCGATGAATAACTGGTCCTTCCTGCAGTCAGGAAGTATTGGCATCGATCGCAAAGATATTGAAAAGGTATTTACCGGGCGTACCGTATTATCGAGCATTTACCAGGATCAGCGTACTAAACAGAACGTGATGAGTTTGCTGACGCCGGTATATGTCGCAGGGCAGCTAAAAGGGATTGTGCTGCTGGATATTAACAAAAACAATCTGCGGAATATCTTTTACACTCATGACCGCCCTCTCCTCTGGCGTTTTCTCAATGTCACGCTAACCGATACCGATTCGGGGCGCGACATTATCATCAACCAGAGCGAAGATAATCTGTTCCAGTATGTCAGTTACGTCCATGACTTACCGGGCGGCATTCGTGTCTCGTTATCCATTGATATTCTTTACTTTATCACGTCTTCGTGGAAAAGCGTTCTGTTCTGGATTTTGACGGCGTTAATTTTGCTGAATATGGTGCGGATGCACTTCCGTTTATACCAAAACGTGTCGCGAGAAAATATTAGTGATGCGATGACTGGACTGTATAATCGCAAAATTTTAACCCCTGAACTGGAGCAGCGGTTGCAGAAGCTGGTGCAATCCGGTTCTTCGGTGATGTTTATTGCAATTGACATGGACAAGTTAAAGCAAATAAATGACACCCTCGGTCATCAGGAGGGGGATTTAGCGATTACGTTATTAGCTCAGGCGATTAAACAATCGATTCGTAAAAGTGATTATGCCATCCGACTCGGTGGCGATGAATTCTGCATCATTCTTGTCGATTCGACGCCGCAAATTGCAGCACAACTGCCTGAACGTATCGAAAAACGTCTGCAACATATCGCGCCGCAGAAAGAGATCGGCTTCTCTTCCGGTATTTACGCGATGAAAGAAAACGATACGTTACATGATGCGTATAAAGCTTCCGATGAGCGTTTATATGTCAATAAGCAGAACAAAAACAGCCGTTCATGATAACCTTCTGTAGTTGTTTGCTTGTAATCTCAGGAGCATGAAATGACTGAAATGGCTAAAGGAAGCGTGACGCATCAGCG
This sequence comes from Escherichia sp. WS1265, assembly GCF_046487585.1. Classification (NCBI taxonomy): domain Bacteria; kingdom Pseudomonadati; phylum Pseudomonadota; class Gammaproteobacteria; order Enterobacterales; family Enterobacteriaceae; genus Escherichia; species Escherichia sp. WS1265. The sequence goes on along the minus strand of NZ_JBJQJE010000001.1, from coordinate 215,993 downwards.
GTTAATCGCTTTATTATCACAAGAAGGTGCTGACTTCCGCGTCGTTACCCATGAAGCGGTAGGTAAATGTGAAGCGGTGTCAGAAATTCGTGGCACCGCTTTAGGCCAGGGGGCTAAGGCACTGGTATGTAAAGTCAAAGGCAATGGCGTAAATCAACATGTTCTGGCGATCCTCGCTGCCGATCAACAGGCCGATCTGAGCCAACTCGCCAGCCATATAGGCGGATTACGCGCTTCGTTGGCCAGCCCGGCGGAAGTCGATGAACTCACAGGCTGTGTCTTCGGCGCGATCCCCCCTTTCAGCTTCCATCCAAAACTCAAACTGGTTGCCGATCCCCTACTCTTCGAACGATTTGATGAAATCGCCTTCAATGCAGGCATGCTGGATAAATCCGTTATTTTGAAAACCGCGGATTATTTGCGCATTGCGCAACCAGAACTGGTCAATTTCCGCCGCACTGCGTAACTAGCCTGTCCGTTCGATAAGAAGAACGGACAAAACCAGCACAACAGCAATGGCAAAAAACGATGACGTGATAATCAGAGTCTCGACGAACATTTGATCGTTCATAGTATGCCCCCGGGAGATAGCTGTTTTCACGTTATTGTTAGCGTGCGCAAATGGCAGTTTGATGACAGTTCGCCTGATTTTTTATGCAAAAAACGTAAAGATTTTCTACTTCCTTCCTGCAGCAAGCGTAAAGTAAGCAGGCTTATTATTCTTTGGCAAGGAAACCACGATGTTTGATGTCACTTTGCTGATCCTGCTCGGGTTAGCTGCGCTGGGCTTTATCAGTCATAACACCACTGTCGCCGTTTCAATTCTGGTATTAATCATTGTCCGCGTCACACCGTTAAGCACCTTTTTCCCGTGGATTGAAAAACAGGGGCTAAGTATCGGGATAATCATTCTGACGATTGGCGTTATGGCCCCCATCGCCAGCGGGACGCTACCGCCCTCAACCCTGATTCACTCGTTTCTGAACTGGAAATCGCTGGTGGCAATTGCAGTAGGCGTTATTGTCTCCTGGCTGGGTGGGCGCGGCGTGACGTTAATGGGCAGCCAGCCGCAACTGGTCGCCGGGCTGCTGGTGGGCACTGTTTTGGGCGTGGCGCTGTTTCGCGGCGTACCGGTTGGCCCGCTTATTGCCGCGGGTCTGGTTTCGCTGATTGTGGGGAAACAGTAGTTAATCCCGCAATATATCGGCCTGGCGTTTGCCCCAGGCCTTTCTTAAACATAGTAATAAAGGCCGTTGTTGAATCATACCCCAGCGTATGAGCAACTTTCTGTACAGTATCGCCTTTCACTAATCCCTGAAGCGCCATAATCAGCTGTAACTGCTGACGCCACTGGCGAAAACTCAACCCCGTCTCTTTCACTATCAGTCGGGCAAGATTGCGTTCACTCATCGCAAAAAAGCGAGCCCATTGCCCCAATGACCCCCACTCGACGGGCTCTTTCGCCATCATCTCCACCATCGCGCGAATTTTAGGATGAGAAGAAACGGGTAGGTGCAGCTGTTGTTGTGGCTGCTGAGGGAGTTCATCAAACAGGACCTGAATTAATCTGCGGGTCATCGGCTCAGCACGCTGAGTCGACGTCCTGTTTGCCAGGGTTAAAATTAATTCCCGGCATAAGGGCGATATTTTCAATGTGCAACAGGTTGTCGGCATTGTCACTGCGCTGGGTTCGATAAACAGAAAACAGAGTTCAGCGTTAGCTGTCACTTGATTGCTATGTTCCACCCCTCCCGGTATCCAAACCGCATATTGCGGTGGCACCATCCACAAAGCATTTTCCACCGTACAGGTAATTGCACCATGTAGCGCCAGTATCAGCTGTCCTTTGCGGTGCTGATGTACAGGACTGGTTAACTCATCCGTTCCGGCGTGAATACAAAATGCGACCGCGGCTTCATGGTGTCGGTCGGGTTCATAGCCATTGAGATTCAACCTGTGCATCATTTTGTCCGAATTTAGCGATAATTTGTCATTTTAGCTTGATTCAACATAACAATAAAAACGGTAAGGTACAGCCTCGTTTGTAACAATGAGAAGCATATGACCTGTTCAACTTCATTAAGCGGCAAAAACAGGATTGTCCTTATCGCTGGCATTTTAATGATTGCCACAACATTACGCGTCACCTTTACCGGCGCAGCACCGTTACTGGATACGATTCGTTCCGCTTACTCGCTGACGACGGCGCAAACCGGCTTATTGACCACCCTGCCATTATTAGCCTTTGCGCTAATCTCACCTCTGGCTGCCCCGGTGGCGCGACGTTTTGGTATGGAACGTAGCCTGTTTGCCGCGTTACTTTTGATCTGTGCTGGCATCGCAATTCGCTCTCTCCCTTCGCCTTACTTCTTATTTGGCGGTACAGCGGTCATTGGCGGTGGGATTGCATTAGGCAATGTCTTACTGCCAGGATTAATTAAACGCGATTTCCCTCATTCCGTCGCCAGACTTACCGGCGCATATTCCCTGACAATGGGAGCTGCAGCGGCACTGGGATCGGCTATGGTCGTGCCGCTGGCTTTGAACGGTTTTGGCTGGCAAGGCGCGTTGCTCATGCTGATGTGTTTTCCTCTGCTGGCTCTTTTTTTATGGCTGCCACAGTGGCGAAGTCAACAACATGCAAATTTGAGTACCTCACGCGCCTTACATACTCGGGGTATCTGGCGTTCTCCGCTTGCCTGGCAGGTAACATTGTTTCTTGGGATCAACTCACTGGTCTATTACGTGATTATTGGCTGGCTTCCGGCGATCCTCATCAGTCACGGCTATAGCGAAGCACAGGCGGGTTCACTGCATGGTTTGCTGCAACTAGCCACAGCAGCTCCCGGTTTGCTGATCCCACTTTTCTTACATCATGTGAAAGATCAGCGTGGTATTGCAGCGTTCGTTGCCTTGATGTGCGCAGTGGGCGCGGTTGGGCTCTGCTTTATGCCAGCGCACGCGATCACCTGGACTCTGCTTTTCGGTTTTGGTTCCGGCGCAACAATGATACTGGGGTTGACGTTCATTGGTCTTCGGGCAAGTTCTGCGCATCAGGCGGCGGCACTCTCGGGGATGGCACAATCCGTCGGGTATTTGCTGGCAGCCTGTGGGCCGCCGCTGATGGGTAAAATACACGATACTAACGGTGACTGGTCCATACCACTGATGGGTGTTGCCATACTTTCACTACTGATGGCGATTTTCGGACTTTGCGCCGGGAGAGACAAAGAAATTCGCTAATATCCGGTGCTATAGTGACGTTACCAATCATGCGTGGAAGGGAGAACAAACACGATGTATATTCAGTGCAAACGCGTTTATGATCCGGCAGAACAGAGCGATGGTTATCGCGTACTGGTCGACCGCCTCTGGCCGCGTGGTATCAAAAAAACCGATTTAGCCCTTGATGAGTGGGATAAAGAAATCACGCCGTCAACGGAACTGCGCAAAGCCTTTCACGGCGAAGTCGTCGATTTTGCAACCTTTCGCGAGCAATATCTTGCAGAACTGGCGCAACACGAGCAAGAAGGAAAGCGGCTGGCGGACATCGCCAAAAAACAGCCGCTGACCCTGCTCTACTCAGCAAAAAACACCACGCAGAACCATGCGCTGGTGCTGGCCGACTGGCTACGTAGCTTGTGATTTTAGTACGGCATCCGGCGGTTATTTTTCACCAGCCGGATGGTCCCGTCGCCACAATGCCCATTCATCAATCGTTTCACCGCCCGGTAATTTGCAATTGTTGCTGACCCCTTGCGCTGTCTGCACTGGAATGAGCGTCCCGCCCTTCTGCTGGCAATAGACCGACGCCGGATTTGCCATACCAATCTGCGGCGGTTTAGGTGCTTCTGGCTGAGAAGAGGTTGAACAACCAGCCAGAACCAGCAAGCAAGGCAGAACAAAACTGATAATTTTCATTTATTGATCTCACATATTTATCCAAGCCTAGAGTATCGCGGTATCGTTTTGTTTTGCAGCACTATTTTTATTACATTCACTCAAATCATATTACGCCTTGTTTCATCTTTGTTGATGATGTTTTATCATGCCTGCAAAGATTAAATAATCAGCATTTACCCGCCGTATCCTGGAGTTGTTTCGTGTCAGATCAGATTATCGCCCGCGTCTCGCAATCCCTTGCCAAAGAACAGTCACTGGAAAGCCTGGTCCGACAGCTTCTGGAGATGCTGGAAATGGTCACTGATATGGAATCAACCTACCTGACCAAAGTGGATGTCGAAGCGCGCCTGCAGCATATAATGTTTGCCCGTAACAGCCAGAAAATGCACATCCCGGAGAATTTTACCGTCTCGTGGGATTACTCGTTATGCAAACGCGCCATTGATGAAAACTGCTTTTTCAGCGATGAAGTCCCTGACCGTTGGGGCGACTGTATTGCGGCACGCAATCTTGGCATCACCACATTTCTGAGCACGCCAATTCACTTACCGGATGGATCATTCTATGGCACGCTTTGCGCCGCCAGCAGTGAGAAGCGCCAGTGGAGTGAACGCGCGGAACAGGTTTTGCAGTTATTCGCCGGACTGATTGCACAATATATTCAAAAAGAGGCGCTGGTAGAACAGCTGCGCGAAGCCAATGCCGCGCTGATTGCGCAATCGTATACCGACTCGTTAACCGGGTTACCAAATCGGCGGGCGATTTTTGAAAATCTGACGACGCTGTTTTCTCTCGCCCGGCATCTTAACCATAAGATAATGATCGCGTTTATCGACCTGGATAACTTCAAATTAATCAACGATCGTTTTGGTCATAATAGTGGCGATCTGTTTCTCATTCAGGTTGGCGAGCGCCTTAATACGCTCCAGCAAAATGGCGAAGTTATTGGTCGTCTCGGCGGTGATGAGTTTTTGGTTGTTTCACTGAACAACGAGAATGCGGATATTTCGTCGCTGCGAGAACGTATTCAACAGCAAATACGTGGAGAATATCACTTAGGTGATGTTGATTTGTATTATCCCGGTGCCAGTCTTGGCATAGTAGAAGTCGATCCTGAAACGACCGATGCAGACAGTGCCCTGCATGCTGCCGATATCGCGATGTATCAGGAGAAAAAACACAAACAGAAAACACCTTTTGTCGCGCATCCAGCGCTACATTCCTGAGGCGTATTCACATTCTTTTGATTGGTGATAACATGCGAATCGGTATTATTTTTCCGGTTGTAATCTTTATTACAGCGGTCGTATTTTTAGCATGGTTTTTTATTGGCGGCTATGCTGCCCCGGGAGCATAAAGATGAAAAAAACAACGATTATTATGATGGGTGTGGCGATTATTGTCGTACTCGGCACTGAGCTGGGATGGTGGTAACGTCACATCTAGAAAATAGCAAAGGCTGCCTGTGTGCAGCCTTTGTGCAATTTACGCGTTAACTTTTAATCTTTCTGTAGATAAACAGCACGACAATCGCGCCAATAACGGCAACCACGAAGCTGCCAAAATTGAAGCCATCGACTTTACCAAAGCCAAACAGCGTGCTGATCCATCCGCCGACTACGGCACCGACTATCCCCAGCAGGATAGTCATAAAGAATCCACCACCATCTTTACCTGGCATGATCCACTTCGCCAGAATACCGGCAATAAGCCCAAAAATAATCCATGACAGAATGCCCATTGTTTCCTCACTTATCTGTTTTGCATTAGCGGGTTAGTCGCTGATAAAAAGCATAGCACAACATCGGGAGGGCAAGATTTGTGACGAGCATCACGGAGGATTTTTTTGCGATGGCGCAGAAATTGCGCCATCAACGATCAGTGATAATTACCAACCACAAACATCATGTTCGTTTTCCGTGTCATAAGAACGCACGGTATTCACCAGATCTTTTATCACTTCAGCCGCCACTTCTGGCACCAGCAAAGTCATCGGCGTCTCTGTTTCATAATCGACAGAAACGCCATTGCTGTTATTGGTGACGGTCACGGTATACGTTGCTTTGCCCATGATTCATTTCCCGTTATGAATGACTTTCCGTTGTTGCGCACCTTCCATCAGGACTTCAGGGGCAACGAAGAAGTCAATGTTGAAATAAGTATCGTCAGTCATGGCTTCAATGTTGTGCCACTTTTCTGGAGGGAACACCGCAAACTGCCCCGCTTCGATAAGGATCACTTGATCAGGCTCTGCACTGTGTTCATCAGCGTAGCCGAGATATTTGACCGCCCCATGCATAACGGAAAGGCGTGGGTAAACTCCCGGGCGCGTTCCTTTATCAAGATGACGTTCGAATATTCCGGCAGGCGCAGTTTGTTTATTCCAGAAAGGCGTTGAGCGCGTATGAATATAATTCTGTGGGATTTGCAGCATCCTTTTCCCTCCTTCGGTGAATGCGCTGAAAACGGTTTATTCCAGCCGTTTCAGGGTACGCCTGATAATTTGCATTTTAAATACCATTTATTGGTTACTTTTTAGCACCGTATCAGAGAAGAATCAGGGAGGATTACAGGTGGGAAGCCCGCGACAACGCGGGCTGAATGCATCAGGACTGGAGCGTCGCCAGTCGGGCGGCGAAACCCACAAACATCAAACCAATCAGTGAGTTGCCCACTTTAGCCAGTTTCTTTTTGGTACGTATATACTGCGTGACAAAAGCACCAGAAATAATCAGGAAGCTCAAATAGCAGAAACTCACCAGTTCCAGCGTCGTCGCCAGAATAAAGAATGAAATTCCCGTATGTGGGGCATTAACATCGATAAACTGTACGAAAAACGACACATAGAACAAAATGGCTTTCGGATTAGTCAGGCTCAAAATTAACGCGCGTTTAAAAATGGCACCGTATTGGGGCTCATCGGATTTGGTCTCGTTATTTTTACCCTTCAGGGTCGCGTAGAGAATTTTACTCCCCAGATAGAGCAAATAAAATGCACCAAGATAACGTACAATGTTGAATAATATCGGGGTGGTCTTAATTAATGTCGCCACTCCAGCCCATGCCAGAAACATCAATACCGCATCGCCAATAAATACACCGCAGGCCGCAAGATAACCGCCTTTCATACCGCTACTGACGCTATTTTTGAGTACAAACAGGGTATTTGGCCCTGGCACCAACACAATAAAAATGGCCCCAACCAGATAGGTCCAGTAATTCAGAACCCCGTATTCAGCGAACACATTAACCTCTTTAATTATCTTTCGATCATGCGCGATTAAAGGTGAATATGCTAACCAATCTGTAGCGGCTTAGAAAGGAGAAAATCAGGTTTTAACCTGATATCAACCCGATAATTGAATCATTAATCAGGCATGCTCCAGTGAAAAATTCGGGTAGTGCTCGGCAAAATACTGGCGTAAAAATTCTACCGTTATCCGCACTTTCGCTGACGTCGCCAGCCTTGAAACATAAACGGCCCAGACGTTCGCTGGCTGGTAATATTCCGGTAGCACTTGTACTAAATGACCACTGGCAATGTTTTCGCTAACATCCCACCAGGAGCGCAGAGCAATCCCCTGCCCATCAAGACACCACTGATGGACAATTTCTCCATGATTAGACGACAGTGGGCCGGTGACTTTAATCGCATGATGGCCTTCTTTATTGCGTAATTGCCAGACACCAAAGGGATGATCGCGCTCTTTAATGACCAGGCACGGCAATGCAGAAAGATCGGTTAAATGTTTCGGCGCGCCATGTTGCGCAATAAATTCCGGCGACGCGCAGAGAATGCGGTAATTGGTCGCCAGTTTGCGGGCGATTAAATTAGGGGCGATATCATCGCCAATGCGAATATCGAGATCGACACCTTCATTGACCAAATCGACCAACCGGTCTTCCACATCAAAACGTAATTCCAGTTGCGGATACGCCTTCGCCAGCGCTGATAACGCCGGAGCCACCACCTGTCGTCCAAAACCAAAGCTGCTGATAATACGCAGCATCCCCTGCGGCACCTGACGCACGTCAGAAAGTTCGTCCATCATTTGACCGACATCCTGCAAAATCCGCTGCGCCCATTCATAAATCCGCTCTCCTTCTTCGGTAATGGTGACGCGGCGGGTGGTGCGGTGTAACAACACCACGTTTAGCGTTTGCTCCAGCAAGGCGATGCGCTTGCTGACGAACGCCGGTGAAACGCCCAGTTCTTCCGCAACGGCGGCAAAACCAGCCCGGCGAGCCACCAGCATAAAGACGCGCAAATCGTTCAGCAGCGGTAAATTATTCATGATTCGTGTTTTATGTTTCACCAGTTACGGGGATTAATTCCTTTTCAGTCAATTATAGGATGGTGATGTTGTCAATTTTGATGGTCAGGAAGTGAGAACCCAATGATGAAAACGATGCGTATTGCTGCGATCCCGGGAGACGGGATTGGCAAAGAAGTCCTTCCTGAAGGGATTCGCGTGTTACAGGCTGCCGCTGAGCGCTGGGGCTTCGCCTTGAGTTTTGAGCAAATGGAGTGGGCGAGCTGCGAGTATTACAGCCATCACGGTAAAATGATGCCGGACGACTGGCATGAGCAACTTAGCCGTTTCGACGCCATCTATTTTGGTGCCGTCGGCTGGCCGGATACCGTTCCGGACCATATTTCGTTGTGGGGTTCGCTGCTGAAATTTCGTCGTGAATTCGACCAGTACGTCAACCTGCGCCCGGTTCGTCTCTTTCCTGGCGTTCCCTGCCCGCTGGCGGGAAAACAGCCTGGCGACATCGATTTTTACGTGGTCAGGGAAAACACCGAAGGCGAATATTCCTCGCTCGGCGGCAGAGTGAATGAAGGTACAGAGCATGAAGTCGTCATTCAGGAATCGGTATTTACGCGTCGTGGTGTCGATCGCATTTTGCGTTATGCCTTCGAACTTGCGCAAAGCCGCCCACGTAAGACGCTAACTTCTGCCACTAAATCGAACGGTTTAGCCATCAGCATGCCGTACTGGGATGAGCGAGTGGAAGCAATGGCTGAGAATTACCCGGAGATCCGCTGGGACAAGCAGCATATTGACATTCTCTGCGCACGTTTTGTGATGCAGCCGGAACGCTTCGATGTGGTAGTGGCGTCCAATTTGTTTGGCGATATCCTTTCCGATCTTGGCCCGGCCTGCACCGGCACCATTGGCATTGCCCCATCCGCCAACCTGAATCCGGAACGCACTTTCCCGTCGCTCTTCGAGCCAGTCCACGGTTCCGCGCCGGATATCTACGGGAAAAACATTGCTAACCCTATCGCCACAATTTGGGCCGGTGCAATGATGCTCGATTTTCTCGGCAATGGCGATGAGCGTTTCCAGCAAGCGCATAACGGTATTCTGGCCGCGATTGAAGAAGTGATTGCTCACGGGCCGAAAACACCTGATATGAAAGGCAATGCCACCACGCCACAGGTTGCCGACGCGATTTGCAAAATTATTTTGCGTTAAGGTCAAACCAGTTTATTTGAACCGCGTCACTGACGCGGTTTTTTTATTCGTTCTTTGCAGTAAATAACCTGCGTCATTTCACCTTTTATTGTTTCCGTTTCGTGTTTTATGGCTTTCCGTATTCTTAATTGTTTAATTTATGTAACATGCAAATAATCAATTTGTTAACCGCGACATACAACTCATTACCCTGCAAATAATTACAACTGGCAAAAGCCAGAGACGGGCTTTTATGCCCAGGAGATGACTCATGATGAGCAATGTTAAGAAAAAAGATGTGCCGTTGATAAGCATCAGCCTGGTGGCCATTCTTTTCATCGCAGCTGCATTAAGCCTTTTCCCACAACAATCGGCCGACGCGGCCAACGCAATATACACTTTTGTTACGCGTACGTTAGGTTCCGCCGTACAGGTATTGGTTTTGCTGGCAATGGGACTGGTGATTTATTTAGCCACCAGTAAATACGGCAATATTCGTCTTGGCGAAGGAAAACCGGAATACAGCACGCTCTCCTGGCTGTTTATGTTTATTTGTGCCGGTTTAGGTTCTTCTACGCTTTATTGGGGGGTTGCTGAATGGGCCTATTATTATCAAACACCTGGATTAAATATCGCACCGCGTTCACAACAGGCACTCAAATTTAGCGTCCCTTACTCCTTCTTCCACTGGGGCATCAGCGCCTGGGCAACTTATACGCTGGCCTCATTAATCATGGCTTATCACTTTCATGTGCGGAAAAACAAAGGTCTGAGCCTTTCCGGCATTATTGCCGCGATTACCGGCGTTCGCCCGCAAGGCCCGTGGGGAAAACTGGTCGATTTGATGTTCCTGATCGCCACTGTCGGTGCGCTGACCATTTCCCTTGTTGTTACCGCAGCAACCTTTACTCGTGGGCTTTCCGCGCTGACCGGTTTACCCGATAACTTCACCGTGCAGGCATTTGTGATCCTGCTTTCCGGCGGCATTTTTTGCCTAAGCTCGTGGATTGGTATCAACAACGGTTTGCAACGTCTGAGCAAAATGGTTGGCTGGGGCGCGTTCCTGCTGCCATTACTGGTGCTGATTGTCGGTCCAACCGAATTTATTACCAACAGCATCATCAATGCCATCGGCCTGACCACGCAAAACTTCCTGCAAATGAGCTTATTCACCGATCCGCTTGGCGATGGTTCATTTACCCGCAACTGGACCGTTTTCTACTGGCTGTGGTGGATCTCATACACCCCTGGCGTAGCAATGTTTGTCACCCGCGTTTCGCGCGGTCGTAAGATTAAAGAAGTTATCTGGGGACTGATCCTCGGCAGCACCGTCGGTTGCTGGTTCTTCTTCGGCGTAATGGAAAGCTATGCCATTCACCAGTTTATCAATGGCGTAATCAACGTCCCACAGGTGCTGGAGACACTGGGCGGCGAGACAGCTGTGCAGCAAGTTCTGATGTCGTTGCCAGCCGGTAAATTGTTCCTCGCCGCATACCTGGGCGTGATGATTATTTTCCTTGCCTCGCATATGGATGCGGTGGCCTACACCATGGCGGCAACCAGTACGCGTAATCTCCAGGAAGGTGACGATCCTGACCGTGGGCTGCGTCTTTTCTGGTGCGTGGTAATTACCCTGATCCCGCTTTCAATTCTTTTCACTGGCGCGTCGCTGGAAACGATGAAAACCACCGTCGTACTCACAGCCCTTCCGTTCCTCGTCATTTTACTGGTGAAAGTCGGCGGATTTATTCGCTGGCTGAAACAGGATTACGCCGACATTCCGGCTCATCAAGTTGAACATTATCTCCCGCAGACACCGGTTGAAGCCCTGGAAAAAACGCCAGTGCTCCCTGCGGGAACCGTATTCAAAGGCGACAACTGAGCGCCATCATCCTAACGATAAAGGTAACCCTATGAGCAATCTGAACCCTGACTTTGTACTACCCGAAAATTTTTGCGCTAACCCGCAAGAGGCGTGGACCATTCCTGCCCGTTTTTATACCGATCAGAACGCCTTTGAACACGAAAAAGAGAACGTCTTCGCCAAAAGCTGGATTTGCGTCGCTCATAGCAGCGAACTGGCGAATGCCAATGATTATGTGACGCGTGAGATCATTGGCGAAAGCATCGTGCTGGTACGTGGTCGTGATAAGGTTTTGCGCGCGTTCTATAACGTGTGTCCGCACCGTGGTCATCAGTTGTTGAGCGGTGAAGGAAAAGCAAAAAATGTGATTACCTGCCCATATCACGCATGGGCATTCAAACTCGATGGCAATCTGGCCCATGCACGTAACTGCGAAAACGTCGCCAATTTCGATAGCGACAAAGCGCAACTGGTTCCGGTGCGTCTGGAAGAATATGCCGGATTCGTCTTCATCAACATGGACCCCAACGCCACCAGCGTAGAAGATCAGTTACCCGGTCTGGGGGCGAAAGTGCTGGAAGCCTGCCCGGAAGTCCACGACCTGAAACTGGCGGCCCGCTTTACCACCCGCACGCCTGCCAACTGGAAGAACATTGTCGATAACTATCTCGAGTGCTATCACTGTGGTCCGGCGCATCCAGGTTTCTCCGACTCCGTTCAGGTTGATCGTTACTGGCACACCATGCACGGTAACTGGACGCTGCAGTACGGTTTCGCCAAACCGTCCGAACAGTCTTTCAAATTCGAAGAGGGCACGGATGCGGCATTCCACGGTTTCTGGCTGTGGCCGTGCACGATGCTGAACGTCACCCCGATCAAAGGGATGATGACGGTCATTTATGAATTCCCGGTGGATTCTGAAACTACCCTGCAAAACTACGATATTTACTTCACCAATGAAGAGTTAACCGACGAGCAAAATTCGCTGATTGAGTGGTATCGCGATGTGTTCCGTCCGGAAGATTTACGTCTGGTTGAAAGCGTACAGAAAGGGCTGAAATCGCGTGGCTATCGTGGTCAGGGGCGCATCATGGCCGACAGTAGCGGTAGTGGCATTTCCGAACATGGTATCGCCCATTTCCATAATCTGCTGGCGCAGGTGTTTAAGGACTAATGACATCGGCGGCGGTATTTTCCGCCGCTGGGCTGATTTTTGATGGAGTACAGCAATGTCAGACTATCAAATGTTTGAAGTACAGGTGAGCCAAATTGAACCGCTTACCGAACAGGTGAAACGCTTCACGCTGGTGGCAACCGATGGCAAACCATTACCTGCGTTTACCGGAGGCAGTCACGTCATTGTGCAGATGAGCGATGGTGATAACGAGTACAGCAATGCGTATTCACTACTGAGTTCGCCGCATGACACCTCTTGTTATCAGATTGCCGTTCGGCTGGAGGAAAACTCGCGCGGCGGTTCCCGCTTTTTGCATCAGCAGGTAAAAGTGGGCGATCGGTTAACGATTTCAACGCCTAATAACCTGTTTGCGCTAATTCCCTCGGCCAGAAAGCATCTGTTTATCGCGGGAGGCATTGGTATCACCCCTTTCCTGTCGCACCTGGCAGAGATGCAATACAGCGACGTCGACTGGCAGTTACATTACTGCTCACGAAATCCAGAAAGTTGCGCATTTCGTGATGAGCTAGTCCAGCATCCGCAGGCTGAGAAAGTCCATTTGCATCATTCATCAACCGGAACACGACTGGAATTAGCGCGATTATTGGCGGATATCGAACCTGGCACACATGTTTATACCTGTGGCCCCGAGGCGCTAAATGAAGCGGTAAGAAGTGAAGCTGCGCGTCTGGACATCGCCGCCGATACGCTGCACTTTGAGCAATTTGCGATTGAAGACAAAACCGGCGATGCATTTACCCTGGTGCTTGCCCGTTCCGGTAAAGAGTTTGTGGTGCCGGAAGAGATGACTATTTTGCAGGTTATTGAAAATAATAAAGCAGCGAAAGTGGAATGTTTATGTCGTGAAGGGGTATGCGGAACCTGCGAAACGGCAATACTGGAAGGTGAAGCTGACCATCGGGATCAGTATTTTAGCGATGAAGAGCGTGCCAGCCAGCAAAGTATGTTGATCTGTTGTTCGCGTGCGAAGGGTAAACGCCTGGTGTTGGATTTGTAGTTTGCCGAAGCCGGACTGAGCGCGCCCAGTCCGGCTTCGGAAGATTTTACTGCGGATATTCCTGCAATAAATTGTGTAATGCTTCCGCCATCAGCTCACCACGCCATCCGGAAATCAGCTCCGGCAAATTGTTCTGCGGTTTCAGTTTCCAGTGCCAGTTCAGCAGTTGGTTGATTTGCCGACGCGATGCCAGCAATTCGGCGCTGATCTTGTGCGTTTCGCTCACGTCAGTAATCAACGACTTAATCGCTTTAAATGCTTTACGATAACCCGGCATGTCCATCAGGTTAAGCATCGGCTGCGGTAAGGCCTCTTCCGGCAATGCCTGCGCTTTTTCCACCAGCGCCAGCAGCGTTTTACCGTGAAAGCGGATTTCGCTACCGGATAAGCCCAGGCTGTCCAGTTCGCCTAAACTTCCCGGCATATAACGCGCTACGGACCACAAATGCTCTTCACGCACGACAAAGTTCACCGCCAGATCGCGCTCCCGCGCCTTGCGCAGTCGCCAGTCGGCTAACAGTTGCAGACAGGCCAGTTGGCGTGTGCGTAACTGCCAGGCATTGGTGATATCACGCCAGGCATCTTCCGGTGCAACGACTTCCTGACGACGCATTTGCATCAGGCGGCATTCATCCAGCGCCGCAGGTAGCCAGCCGGAGGCCTCCGTTTCTACCATAAGCTTTGCGGTGATCGGTAACAGATACCAGACATCCGCCGCTGCGTATTCACACTGACGTTCGGTCAGCGGTCTGGCCAGCCAGTCGGTGCGCGATTCACTCTTGTCCAGCGTAACGCCGGAATACTCTTCCACCATGGAAGCGAAACCCCATGACATCGGGCGTCCGCAGAAGGCAGCAAGGATTTGCGTGTCAATCAAGGATTGTGGTAATTCGCCAAAGACATTGAGGAACACTTCCAGATCTTCACTGCCCGCATGGAGAAATTTTGTGATGGACGGATCGCGCAGGATCGCTTTCAGCGGTGACCAGTCGGTGATCCCGAGTGGATCGATTAGCGCCAGATGCTCGCCATCGAAAAGTTGAATCAACCCCAGCTGCGGGTAATAAGTGCGCGTACGAACAAATTCAGTATCCAGGGCTATCGCCGGAAAGGCACGGACGGCTTCACACAAAGAAGCCAGCGCATCGTCCGTGGTAATCATTTGGTAATTCAAATTGTATTCTCTTTAGTGGGCGTCAAAAAAAAACGCCGGATTAACCGGCGTCTGACGACTGACTTAACGCTCAGGCTTTATTGTCCACTTTGCCGCGCGCTTCGTCACGTAATTCTCGTCGCAAAATTTTTCCGACGTTAGATTTCGGTAATTCATCACGAAACTCCACCAGCTTCGGTACTTTGTAGCCCGTGAGCTGACGGCGGCAAAAAGTCACCAGTGACTCTTCGGTAAGCGATGGATCTTTTTTCACTACAAAGATTTTTACCGCTTCACCACTGGAGCCAGAAGGTACGCCAACAGCCGCGACTTCCTGTACGCCAGGATGCTGCATGACGACATCTTCAATCTCGTTGGGATAGACGTTAAAACCGGAAACCAGAATCATGTCTTTTTTGCGATCGACAATACGCAGGAATCCTTCTTCATCCATCACCGCGATGTCGCCGGTGTGTAACCAGCCATTTTTGATGATTTCATCGGTAGCATCCGGACGCTGCCAGTAACCCAGCATCACCTGCGGTCCTTTGACACAAAGCTCACCCGGTTGACCCGGTGGTACTTCGTTGTCGTCGTCATCCACCAGTTTGGCTTCCGTCGATGGCACCGGCAAACCGATGCTACCGCTATGATAATCAATATCATACGGGTTAACGCTGACCAGCGGCGCACACTCGGTCAGGCCATAACCTTCCAGCAGATACTGTCCGGTCAGTTTCACCCAACGTTCTGCCACCACTTGCTGAACAGGCATCCCTCCGCCTGCGGAAAGATGCAGACTGGAGAAATCCAGCTGCTGGAACTCTTTATTGTTCAGCAACGCATTGAACAAGGTGTTAACGCCAGTGATAGCGGTAAACGGATATTTCGCTAACTCTTTTACCAACCCTGGAATATCGCGCGGATTAGTGATAAGCAGGTTCTGCCCACCCAGTTCGATAAACAGCAGGCAGTTAATGGTCAGGGCAAAAATGTGATACAGCGGCAGCGCCGTCACCACCAGCTCTTTGCCCGGATGCAACAGCGGACCATAGGTCGCGTTAACCTGTTCCAGGTTCGCTAGCATATTGCGGTGAGTCAGCATCGCGCCTTTCGCCACACCAGTGGTACCGCCGGTGTATTGCAGGAAAGCTAAATCTTCCGGCACCAGTTCGGGTTTGACGTACTGCATCCGGTAGCCGTTGTGCAGGGCGCTACGAAATGAAATGGCATCTGGCAGATGGTATTTCGGCACCAGACGCTTGATGTATTTAACAACGAAATTGACTACCGTGCCTTTTGCCGTAGATAGCTGATCGCCCATACGGGTCAGAATTACGTGCTGAACGGCGGTTTTATCAACCACTTTTTCCAGAGTGTGGGCAAAGTTAGACACGATAACAATCGCCGATGCGCCGCTATCGTTAAGCTGATGCTCAAGTTCACGCGGGGTATACAACGGGTTAACGTTTACGACAATCATCCCGGCACGCAAAATGCCAAACAGCGCCACCGGATATTGCAATAAATTAGGCATCATCAACGCAACGCGATCGCCTTTCTTCAGCCCCAACCCTTGTTGCAAATAAGCGGCAAACGCGCGACTGCGTTCTTCCAGCTTGCGGAAGGTCATCACCTCCCCCATATTCACAAACGCAGGCTGATCGGCGTAGCGCGCGACCGACTGCTCAAACATATCTACCAGAGATTGATAACGGTCAGGGTTGATCTCCGTCGGAACGTCCGCGGGATAACGGTTAAGCCAAACCTTCTTCAATTCTTCACCTCTAAAATGCGTGTTCGTCGTCATCGCAACCCCAAATGATATACATGCCGTTAACATAATATTAACTCATCATACCAGCTTGATAATTACCCAACGAAAAGGTTGCGAAGCGCGTCACTATTTATTTTTATCTTTACCGTAAGAATGCAGAAACAGCGGACCAGCCGCTGTTTCTTTTTCTTTAAAAACAAGCAATTATTCAGTTACAACTGTTTGTACTCTCGCGGGGCCGGGATTATACCAGCCCCATCCACCGTAGCCATAGGGCCAGCCACGACCACCATAAAACCATGGATCAATCGGCTGAGGCGGCATAATCACCTGCTGGGTTAAATGCCAACGTTTGTAACCCTTTACCTGCATCACCATAAATTTATAGGGCGTGTTGCCGATTTTGCCGTCAACCGCACCGGTAATTGGCCCGACTACCGTAACCAGTTGTCCACGAAAATCGACCGGATCAAGAAAACCGTTCACATCGGCATAAATGCGCCCGCGTGAAGGTTCTCCCAAAGTTGGTCTGGCTCCGCTGTCCAGCGGTACGGTAGCAATTTCCAGGCGGGTTTTCCCTTGCTGGTTTTGTACCGCAACCACTTTGCCACCAAAGCGTGCCTCCTGACCAACGTACAGCTGCGGCGCACTCATCACCCGAACTAAATCTTGTTGCGGCGTGGGACTGCTGCCTTTAATGGCGTCCGGCACAGTAACACAACCGCTGAGCATTAGCGCAAACGTACCTGCCAGTATGCCTTTGATAACATTCTTTTGAACCGCCATGATGCGACTCCTTTTTCTCAGGGCATACTCTTAAGATTCATTCTTTGCCCGGAAGTTTCTTCCATGCGACGTTGTTACGTAAATAAACCGGTTCGGCATGTTCCACCGCCACCGTTTTACTCTCGGCAAACATCTGACAAGCAATCGGCAGCATATCTTCTGCAGCGGGCAGAAACACTTCGCCATCGCACAGGGCCAAACCGCTCTCTTTACCGAGATCCGGCCAGGCTTGCCAGCCCGTACCCACGGTTACCCATTCGCCGGAAAGCTGTTGCAACCGTTCATGAACGAGTTCTGGTTTCAGTACGGCTTCTGTTTCTTCGCCGTGCCAGAAGCCGTTTTCATCGCGCTGATATTCGGCCCAGTAAACTTCGCCCATTCGCGCGTCAATGGCTGCCAGCACGCGGGTTGCGCCGTTTTTGCGCCACGCCCCTTGCGCCATTGTCATTAGCGTGGAGACGCCAATCATCGGCAGCTCTGCGCCAAGTGCCAGCCCTTGCGCAATGCCAATACCAATGCGCACGCCGGTAAAGCTACCGGGGCCGCGCCCGTAAGCCAGAGCGTTTATGTCAGTCAGGGAAGTTCCGCTGGTGGTCAGGATATCCTGCACCATCGGTAAAATTCGTTGAGTATGTTCACGAGGGCAAAGCTCAAAATGAGCGTTGACAGTACCGTCGTTCCACAGGGCGACAGAGCAGGCCTCTGTCGCGGTATCGATAGCCAGAATTCGCATGGGTCTTCGTGCTTAGATCAATAAAAAGGCGCGCATCATACCATACTCCATCACAAATTACCTGGAGGATGGTATCGCAAGGAAGCGAACCGCACGGGCAATGTCACGGGTGCGCGGCGCGGGCGGCAGACTGGCGAGAAACGTCGCGCCGTAAGGGCGCATCACCAGCCGATTATCGCAAATCACCAAAACCCCTCGATCGTCGGCGTCGCGAATCAATCGCCCTACTCCCTGCTTGAGAGTAATCACCGCATCCGGCAGCTGTACTTCATCGAACGGGTCACCACCACGCAAACGGCAATCTTCCATGCGCGCTTTTAATAGTGGATCATCCGGTGAGGTAAACGGCAACTTGTCGATAATCACCAATGACAATGTATCGCCACGCACATCCACCCCTTCCCAGAAGCTGCTGGTTGCCACAAGAAGCGCGTTACCGGCGCTGACAAATTGCTGCAACAGTTGCCCTTTGCTGGTTTCCCCTTGCAACAAAACGGGAAGCGTCATGGTAGCGCGGAACTGCTCGGCCAGATCGCGCATCATGGCGTGCGAGGTACAAAGCATAAAACAACGACCGTTGTTAGCCTCGATGATCGGTCGCAGCATTGCCGCCAGTTGCCGTGCGGAGCCCGGTTGATTGGTTTGCGGCAGGTTGCGCGGCACACAGAGTAACGCCTGGCGGCTGTAATCAAACGGGCTGGGTAACAGCAACGACTCCGCCTGTTCGATGCCAAGCCGCGAGGTGAAATGATGCAGATCGTCGTTCACCGACAGCGTTGCTGAGGTAAAGATCCAGCTACCTGGTTTTTGCGCCATTAACTCTTTGAATTTATCCGCCACGCTGAGCGGCGTGAGTGCCAGAGTAAAATGGCGCGAAGTGCATTCGTACCAGTAGCTGTAGCCCGGCTGATTGATCTCTTTTAGCCGTTTCAGCCGCGTGCGATACAACGTGGCGCGCTCAAATGCCGCATCCAGCAAGGCGGAGCGCCCCAGCGACAGTTTCGCCACGTCATAACAAAGTTCCAGGGTGTCATCGAGCAGTAAAAACGCCCGCTGAATTTGCGGATTAGCTAACAGTTCGCGCAGGTTACCGCGATAACCAGGCTCACCGAGTTGCAGGCGAAAATCCTGCGCACTCTGGGCAAGACGGTCAGCGCACTTTTGTAACTGCTGGGTGTCTTTTAATTCGGTGCGGTAGGCGATGGTGATGTCTTTTGCCAGGTCGAGCAGTTGTCGACTGGAGAGTGACTGACCAAAATACTGGCTGGCAATGTCGGGCAGTTGGTGGGCTTCGTCGAAGATCATCACGTCCGCTTCCGGGATCAACTCGCCAAATCCACTCTCTTTCACCACCATATCCGCCAGAAAGAGATGATGGTTTACCACCACCACATCGGCGTCCATCGCTTTTTTGCGTGCTTTGACCACAAAGCAATCTTTATACATCGGGCAGTCGCTGCCAAGGCAGTTATCGTTGGTGCTGGTGACCAGCGGCCACGCCTGTGAATCTTCCGCCACGCTGACGCAGGTGCTGATATCACCATCGACTGTTTGATTAGACCAGGAGCGCAGCAGGATCACATCGCTTAAGATTTGTACCGGCAGATCGCCCCCCGCCAGCGCCTGCTGTTCGAGACGTTCGAGGCAGAGGTAGTTTGAGCGCCCTTTCAGCAGCGCCACATTGCCCGTGTATTTCAATGCCTTTGAGACCGTTGGCAAATCGCGGCTGTAGAGCTGATCCTGCAACGCTTTTGAGCCGGTCGAGATAATGACTTTCTTTTTCGCCCGCAGCGCAGGGGCCAGGTAAGCGTAGGTTTTGCCCGTACCGGTTCCTGCTTCCACCACCAGCGGCTGGCCTTTATCTATCGCCTGGGTGACGGCTACCGCCATCTGTCGCTGTGGTTCTCGCGGCTTAAAGCCTGGTATCGCTTTCGCCAACTGACCGTCTGGTGCAAAATCGTCCGTCACACTACCCCCTGTTGATTTGAACAGGGATTATGTCAGGATGAGGGAGCTTTCGCCAGTTGAAGTGGTGACGGCGACCTCACATTGTGGCAGTCTTTGCAGCACGAAAATGGAAGGATAATGAGGACAAAATGATGACTATCGTTCGTATCGATGCTGAAGCCCGCTGGTCTGATGTGGTGATCCACAACAACACGCTCTACTACACTGGTGTACCGGAAAACCTCGACGCCGATGCTTTTGAGCAAACCGCCAACACGCTGGCGCAGATTGACGCCGTGCTGGAAAAACAGGGCAGCAATAAATCGAGCATTCTGGATGCCACCATTTTCCTGGCTGATAAAAACGACTTCGCGGCGATGAATAAAGCGTGGGATGCCTGGGTTGTCGCGGGTCATGCGCCGGTGCGCTGCACGGTGCAAGCGGGGCTGATGAACCCGAAGTATAAAGTTGAAATTAAGATTGTGGCTGCGGTGTAAGCTTTATCGAAGCAAAATAAGTCAGACGATAATTTATCGATAATACTGGTCGGTTTTACATAAATCGACCAGAGATTAAGATATTACTGTTGATGCTCCTGCTAATTCATTATTTATTTTTATAATTTCAATTTTATCTATAAAACTAACTATATAAATAAACATAACCATGCCGTTGTGTTCGCCCTTCGATTAGCAACTCTGGTTTTCTTTCTTAGCTGAACAATTTGGTTATAGCGTGAGAACTGACCATTAATTTTCTCCCTCTTACTGGATAACACACCATGAGCTGCTACCTTTAAAACACCTGAATGTCAACAGGTTAACTCGTGCCATATCGTTATAATCCCTTTGATATTAGATGCAAATTAAGGTCATATATAGCCTTATCGATAACATGGTTAATTTTAAGGATAAGAATATGCCTGCTGTAATAGATAAAGCCCTGGATTTCATTGGTGCCATGGATGTATCAGCGCCAACACCAAGTTCGATGAATGAAAGCACGGCGAAGGGAATCTTTAAATATTTAAAAGAACTGGGAGTACCCGCGAGTGCCGCTGATATTACGGCGCGAGCTGACCAGGAAGGCTGGAACCCTGGGTTCACGGAAAAAATGGTTGGATGGGCAAAAAAAATGGAGACAGGTGAACGCTCTGTGATTAAAAAACCTGAATACTTTTCAACATATATGCAGGAAGAACTAAAAGCACTGGTCTGAGTTAAATTTATATCAGCATAAATGGGTCAGGACGCTTTTAATCACATATGAAAAGCGTCCTTTTTCTCACAATCAAATAACCATCGGCTTCTATAACGAAAGCGATACGGATAAGTGTGTTACTCGTCTTCATCCTCAAAACGCGCCACGATTCGCTCGCCGGAATGGTTGGCACGCAGCTCTTCTGCCACCAACGCGATTGCCTGGCCGCTGCTCATCCCTTGTGCCATCAGTTCCTGGATCCGCTCGACGGCTTTTTGCTGCTGTTCATGGGTGAGTGAAGGTAAACCTGCAAACATTGTTAACTCCTGCTAAATTGTTGGCGCTAATTATTTCATGCTACCCGGTACATAGCCAGTAGAGTCAGGACTGATGAAGACGTTATCTCCCGCTGTGATTACTTTACCCTGGCGTCAGGACGCCGCTGAATTTTATTTCTCCCGCTTAAGCCACCTGCCGTGGGCGATGCTTTTACACTCCGGCTATGCCGATCATCCTTATAGCCGCTTTGATATTGTGGTCGCCGAGCCGATTTGCACTTTAACCACTTTCGGTAAAGAAACCGTTGTTAGTGAAAGCGAAAAACGCACAACGACCACTGATGACCCGCTACAGGTGCTCCAGCAGGTGCTGGATCGCGCAGACATTCGCCCAACGCATAACGAAGATTTGCCATTTCAGGGCGGCGCGCTGGGGTTGTTTGGCTACGATCTGGGCCGCCGTTTTGAGTCACTGCCAGAAATTGCGCAGCAAGATATCGTTCTGCCGGATATGGCAGTGGGTATCTACGACTGGGCGCTGGTTGTTGACCACCAGCGTCAAACAGTTTCTTTGCTGAGTCATAATGATGTCAATGCCCGTCGGGCCTGGCTGGAAAGCCAGCAATTCTCGCCGCAGGAAGATTTCACGCTCACTTCCGACTGGCAATCCAATATGACCCGCGAGCAGTACGGCGAAAAATTTCGCCAGGTACAGGAATATCTGCACAGTGGTGATTGCTATCAGGTGAATCTCGCCCAGCGTTTTCAAGCGGCCTATTCTGGCGATGAATGGCAGGCATTCCTTCAGCTTAATCAGGCCAACCGCGCGCCGTTTAGCGCTTTTTTACGCCTTGAACAGGGCGCGATTTTAAGCCTTTCGCCAGAGCGGTTTATCCTTTGTGATAATAGTGAAATCCAGACCCGCCCGATTAAAGGCACGCTACCACGCCTGCCCGATCCTCAGGAAGATAGCAAACAAGCAGAGAAACTGGCGAACTCCCCCAAAGATCGCGCTGAAAATCTGATGATTGTCGATTTAATGCGTAATGATATCGGTCGCGTTGCCGTAGCCGGTTCGGTAAAAGTACCAGAGCTGTTCGTGGTCGAACCTTTCCCTGCCGTGCATCATCTGGTCAGCACCATAACGGCGCGGCTACCAGAACAGTTACACACCAGCGATCTGCTGCGCGCAGCTTTTCCTGGTGGCTCAATAACCGGGGCTCCGAAAGTACGGGCTATGGAAATTATCGACGAACTGGAACCGCAGCGACGCAATGCCTGGTGCGGCAGCATTGGCTATTTGAGCTTTTGCGGCAACATGGATACCAGCATTACTATCCGCACTCTGACTGCCATTAACGGACAAATATACTGCTCTGCGGGCGGTGGAATTGTCGCCGATAGCCAGGAAGAAGCGGAATATCAGGAAACTTTTGATAAAGTTAATAAGATATTACGCCAACTGGAGAAGTAAGACGTGGAATACCGTAGCCTGACGCTTGATGATTTTTTATCACGCTTTCAACTTTTGCGCCCGCAAATTAACCGGGAAACCCTAAATCATCGTCAGGCTGCCGTGTTAATCCCCATCGTCCGTCGACCGCAACCGGGGTTGTTGCTGACTCAGCGTTCAATTCATCTGCGTAAACACGCTGGACAAGTGGCATTCCCTGGAGGCGCAGTCGATGACACGGATGCATCAGTTATCGCCGCCGCGCTGCGCGAAGCTGAAGAAGAGGTCGCTATACCGCCTTCCGCCGTTGAAGTTATCGGCGTGCTGCCGCCCGTCGATAGCGTAACTGGCTACCAGGTAACCCCGGTGGTCGGCATTATCCCGCCCGATCTGCCGTATCGCGCCAGTGAAGATGAAGTCTCGGCGGTGTTTGAAATGCCGCTCGCCCAGGCATTACATCTGGGTCGTTATCACCCTTTAGATATCTACCGCCGTGGCGATTCACATCGGGTATGGCTGTCCTGGTATGAACAGTATTTTGTATGGGGAATGACCGCAGGCATAATTCGTGAGCTGGCGCTGCAAATTGGTGTGAAACCCTGACTATACTTATCTTTACATCTACAAAACACTACTTGAGACAATCATCGCAATATTAGTTAAATCGCGGTTTTTGATTAGTTTAATTCATGTGAATAGTTAAGCCAGTCGCCGCGTTCCCTCTTACACTATGCGCTGTTATTAGTTCGTTACTGGAAGTCCAGTCACCTTGTCAGGAGTATTATCGTGATTAGTCTATTCGACATGTTTAAGGTGGGGATTGGTCCCTCATCTTCCCATACCGTAGGGCCTATGAAGGCAGGTAAACAGTTCGTCGATGATCTGGTCGAAAAAGGCTTACTGGATAGCGTTACTCGCGTTGCCGTGGACGTTTATGGTTCACTGTCGCTGACGGGTAAAGGCCACCACACCGATATCGCCATTATTATGGGTCTTGCAGGTAACGAACCTGCCACCGTGGATATCGACAGTATTCCCGGTTTTATTCGCGACGTAGAAGAGCGCGAACGTCTGCTGCTGGCACAGGGACGGCATGAAGTGGATTTCCCGCGCAACAACGGGATGCGTTTTCATAACGGCAACCTGCCGCTGCATGAAAACGGTATGCAAATCCACGCCTATAACGGCGATGAAGTCGTCTACAGCAAAACTTATTATTCCATCGGCGGCGGTTTTATCGTCGATGAAGAACACTTTGGTCAGGATGCCGCCAACGAAGTGAGCGTGCCGTATCCGTTCAAATCTGCCACCGAACTGCTCGCGTACTGTAATGAAACCGGCTATTCGCTGTCTGGTCTCGCTATGCAGAACGAACTGGCGCTGCACAGCAAGAAAGAGATCGACGAGTATTTCGCTCATGTCTGGCAAACCATGCAGGCATGTATCGATCGCGGGATGAACACCGAAGGCGTACTGCCAGGCCCGCTGCGCGTGCCGCGTCGTGCGTCGGCCCTGCGCCGGATGTTAGTTTCCAGCGATAAACTGTCTAACGATCCGATGAATGTCATTGACTGGGTAAACATGTTTGCGCTGGCAGTTAACGAAGAAAACGCCGCCGGTGGTCGTGTGGTAACTGCGCCAACCAACGGTGCCTGCGGTATCGTTCCGGCAGTGCTGGCTTACTATGACCACTTTATTGAATCGGTCAGCCCGGACATCTATACCCGTTACTTTATGGCAGCGGGCGCGATTGGTGCATTGTATAAAATGAACGCCTCTATTTCCGGTGCGGAAGTTGGTTGCCAGGGCGAAGTGGGTGTTGCCTGTTCAATGGCTGCTGCGGGTCTTGCAGAACTGCTGGGCGGTAGCCCGGAACAGGTTTGCGTGGCGGCGGAAATTGGTATGGAACACAACCTTGGTTTAACCTGCGACCCGGTTGCAGGGCAGGTTCAGGTGCCGTGCATTGAGCGTAATGCCATTGCCTCTGTGAAGGCGATTAACGCCGCACGGATGGCTCTGCGCCGCACCAGTGCACCGCGCGTCTCGCTGGATAAGGTCATCGAAACGATGTACGAAACCGGTAAGGACATGAACGCCAAATACCGCGAAACCTCACGCGGTGGTCTGGCAATCAAAGTCCAGTGTGACTAATACTTCTTACTCGCCCATCTGCAACGGATGGGCGAATTTATCCCCGCTTTCTCGTCTGCTGTAATATTCCCCACTACACTTCCACTGTTGCGTCAGGCGTTTGTCGCCATACGCTTACAGGGTGGCCCGCATGCAAAAAGCACAACGGATCATTAAAACCTATCGCCGTAATCGAATGATTGTTTGTACGATTTGCGCACTCGTTACGCTCGCTTCGACCCTGAGCGTGCGATTTATTTCACAGCGTAACTTAAATCAACAACGGGTAGTACAATTCGCCAATCACGCTGTAGAGGAATTAGATAAAGTACTGCTTCCCCTACAGGCAGGTAGCGAAGTCTTGCTTCCGCTGATTGGTCTGCCCTGCTCTGTCGCCCATTTGCCATTACGTAAACAGGCGGCAAAACTCCAAACTGTGCGATCCATTGGCCTGGTGCAAGACGGCACACTTTATTGCTCCAGCATTTTTGGTTATCGCAATGTGCCCGTCGTGGACATTCTGGCTGAACTTCCTGCACCGCAACCACTTTTACGCCTGACGATCGACCGTGCCCTGATTAAAGGCAGTCCGGTTTTGATTCAATGGACGCCTGCAGCGGGCAGTAGCAATGCTGGGGTCATGGAGATGATTAACATCGACTTACTGGCGGCAATGCTGCTTGAGCCACAACTGCCGCAAATCAGTAGCGCCAGCCTGACGGTGGACAATCGGCATTTGCTCTATGGTAATGGGCTGGTAGATACCCTTCCGCAACCTGAAGACAATGAAAACTATCAGGTTTCTTCGCAACGCTTTCCTTTTACCATTAACGTTAATGGTCCGGGGGCTACGGCGCTGGCATGGCACTATCTTCCAACACAATTACCGCTGGCGGTGCTGCTAAGTTTACTGGTGGGCTACATCGCCTGGCTGGCGACCGCTTACCGAATGAGCTTTTCCCGCGAAATCAATCTGGGCCTGGCGCAACATGAGTTCGAATTGTTCTGCCAGCCTTTGCTTAATGCGCGCAGCCAGCAATGTATTGGCGTAGAGATTTTGCTGCGCTGGAACAATCCACGTCAGGGCTGGATTTCACCGGATGTGTTTATACCTATCGCGGAAGAACATCATTTAATTGTGCCACTGACCCGCTATGTGATGGCAGAAACCATCCGTCAGCGGCATGTTTTCCCTATGAGTAGTCAGTTTCATGTTGGCATTAACGTCGCACCCAGCCATTTTCGCCGTGGTGTGCTGATAAAAGATCTCAATCAGTACTGGTTTAGCGCTCACCCGATTCAGCAACTGATCCTCGAAATCACCGAACGCGATGCCTTACTGGATGTTGATTATCGGATTGCCCGCGAGCTGCATCGTAAAAACGTCAAACTGGCGATTGATGACTTCGGCACCGGCAACAGTTCATTTTCCTGGCTTGAAACATTACGTCCTGACGTGCTGAAAATTGATAAGTCATTTACCGCAGCTATAGGTTCTGACGCGGTTAACTCGACGGTGACCGATATCATCATCGCACTGGGGCAAAGACTGAATATTGAACTGGTGGCGGAGGGTGTGGAAACACAAGAACAGGCGAAGTATTTGCGCCGTCATGGCGTGCATATTTTGCAAGGGTATTTGTACGCACAGCCGATGCCGCTACGTGATTTTCCCAAATGGCTGGCGGGCAGCCAACCGCCGCCCGCCCGGCATAATGGACATATTACGCCCGTTATGCCGTTACGTTAACGCTTACTCATCTTCATCGTGCGCCGGTTGCTCTTTAACAATGCGAACCAGATCAACTCGATAATCATTGGCTTCAATGATGGTGATATGCAGTGGACCTACATCAATCACATCGCCCACACGGGGAATGTGACCATTTGCCGAGATCACGAGGCCCGCGACCGTCGCGATATCATCGTCATCGGCAAGATGCTCAACATCAAGCGCCTGCTGCAAGGCATGCAAATCTGTACCGCCTTTTACCAGCCAGCCGTCACCATCGGTAATGATTTCCGGCGTTTCGTCTGCGTCCGGGAATTCACCCGCAATGGCTTCCAGCACATCCAGCGGCGTGACCAAGCCTTGTACCACACCAAACTCGTTGGTCACGATAACAAAGCTCCCGCGAGCACGACGCAGCACGCCCAGCAGGTTGATCGGGTCAAGGGTTTCCGGAACGATAATTGCCGGAGACGCCGAAGCTATCGCCGCCACATCAACGCCTTCTTCGAGCGCCACCAGCAGTTCTTTAGCACGTACGATACCGATGATTTCATCCAGTTCACCGCGACATACCGGGAACAGACTGTGCGGTGAGGAGAGCAGCTGCTCACGGATTTCATCGACCCCGAGATTAGCGTCAACCCAGCTTATTTCACCGCGCGGCGTCATGATCCCGCGCAGAGAACGCGACGCCAGCGTCAATACGCCGTTAATCATGTAACGTTCTTCTTCGGCAAACGCACCTTCCGGGATCGGCATCGGCATCGGGTTATCGGCATCGTGCTGAACATTGGCCTGACGTTTCCCGCCCATCAAACGCAGGATGGCATCGGCAGTACGCGCTCGCAGCGGCAAAGTCGACTGGTGACGAATAAAGTTGCGACGCGCAATTTGGTTAAACACTTCGATGATGATCGAGAAGCCAATCGCGGCATACAGGTAACCTTTTGGAATGTGGAAACCGAAACCTTCTGCCACCAGACTCAGACCTATCATTAACAGGAAGCTCAGACAGAGCACCACCACCGTTGGATGCTGGTTAACAAATCGCGTCAGCGGTTTCGATGCCAGCAGCATAACCGCCATCGCAATCACTACCGCCGCCATCATCACCGGCAGATGGTTAACCATCCCTACTGCCGTAATTACCGCATCCAACGAGAAGACGGCGTCAAGGATGACGATCTGTGTGACGACCACCCAGAAACTGGCGTAGCCTTTACCGTGGCCGGAATCATGATCGCGGTTTTCCAGCCGTTCATGCAGTTCGGTTGTTGCTTTGAACAGCAAGAATATCCCCCCGAACAACATAATCAGGTCGCGTCCGGAGAAGGAAAAATCCATAACGGTAAATAGCGGTTTGGTCAGCGTGACCATCCATGAAATCAGCGACAGCAGCCCCAGACGCATAATCAGCGCCAGTGATAATCCCAGCAAACGCGCTTTATCGCGTTGTTTTGGCGGCAGTTTGTCAGCAAGAATGGCGATGAAGACCAGGTTATCGATACCCAGCACAATTTCGAGAACAACAAGCGTGAGTAGCCCCGCCCAAATTGAGGGGTCCATTAAGAATTCCATGACAAGCTCCTGCTTAAGGAATAGCTATTCGACGCCAGAAATAATGCAGGCGTAACGACAAAATGCAAACGAAAGGTGCGGCATAGAGTGCCAGAAAGACAGGCGTTAAAAGGCCTGATGCTGAAATGACGTCGGTGACGATCCATACTGCGGGCTACTGCCCTATACTCCATGGTTGTTAAACGGGAGTTAAACATATCAGAGACGCCTCTGATTTGGCAAAGATTTACCTTCCTTTGCAAACGAATGTGACAAGGATATTTTACCTTTCGAAATTTCTGCTAATCGAAAGTTAAATTACGGATCTTCATCACATAAAATAATTTTTTCGATATCTAAAATAAATCGCGAAACGCAGGGGTTTTTGGTTGTAGCCCTTATCTGAATCGATTCGATTGTGGACGACGATTCAAAAATACATCTGGCACGTTGAGGTGTTAACGATAATAAAGGAGGTAGCAAGTGACCATTGCTATTGTTATAGGCACACATGGTTGGGCTGCAGAGCAGTTGCTTAAAACCGCAGAAATGCTGTTAGGCGAGCAGGAAAACGTCGGCTGGATCGATTTCGTTCCAGGTGAAAATGCCGAAACGCTGATTGAAAAGTACAACGCTCAGTTGGCAAAACTCGACACCACTAAAGGCGTGCTGTTTCTCGTTGATACATGGGGAGGCAGCCCGTTCAATGCTGCCAGCCGCATTGTCGTCGACAAAGAGCATTATGAAGTCATTGCAGGCGTTAACATTCCAATGCTCGTGGAAACGTTAATGGCCCGTGATGATGACCCAAGCTTTGATGAACTGGTGGCGCTGGCAGTAGAAACAGGCCGTGAAGGCGTGAAAGCACTGAAAGCCAAACCGGTTGAAAAAGCCGCGCCAGCACCCGCTGCCGCAGCACCAAAAGCGACTCCAACTCCGGCAAAACCAATGGAACCAAACGACTACATGGTTATTGGCCTTGCGCGTATCGACGACCGTCTGATTCACGGTCAGGTCGCCACCCGCTGGACCAAAGAAACCAATGTCTCCCGTATTATTGTTGTTAGTGATGAAGTGGCTGCGGATACCGTTCGTAAGACACTGCTCACCCAGGTTGCACCTCCGGGCGTAACAGCACACGTAGTTGATGTTGCCAAAATGATTCGCGTCTACAACAACCCGAAATATGCTGGCGAACGCGTAATGCTGTTATTTACCAACCCAACAGATGTAGAGCGTCTCGTTGAAGGCGGCGTGAAAATCACCTCTGTTAACGTCGGTGGTATGGCATTCCGTCAGGGTAAAACCCAGGTGAATAACGCGGTTTCGGTTGATGAAAAAGATATCGAGGCGTTCAAGAAACTGAATGCGCGCGGTATTGAGCTGGAAGTCCGTAAGGTTTCCACCGATCCGAAACTGAAAATGATGGATCTGATCAGCAAAATCGATAAGTAACGTATTGTGTTGATTATCACTCAGTTTTCACACTTAAGTCTTACGTAAACAGGAGAAGTACAATGGAGATTACCACTCTTCAAATTGTGCTGGTATTTATCGTAGCCTGTATCGCAGGTATGGGATCAATCCTCGATGAATTTCAGTTTCACCGTCCGCTAATCGCGTGTACCCTGGTGGGTATCGTTCTTGGCGATATGAAAACCGGTATTATTATCGGTGGTACGCTGGAAATGATCGCGCTGGGCTGGATGAACATCGGTGCTGCAGTTGCGCCTGACGCCGCTCTGGCTTCCATCATTTCTACTATTCTGGTTATCGCAGGTCATCAGAGCATTGGTGCAGGTATCGCACTGGCAATCCCTCTGGCCGCTGCGGGCCAGGTACTGACCATCATCGTTCGTACTATTACCGTTGCTTTCCAGCACGCTGCGGATAAGGCTGCTGATAACGGCAACCTGACAGCGATTTCCTGGATCCACGTTTCTTCTCTGTTCCTGCAAGCAATGCGTGTGGCTATTCCGGCCGTCATCGTTGCGCTGTCTGTTGGTACCAGCGAAGTACAGAACATGCTGAACGCGATTCCGGAAGTGGTGACCAATGGTCTGAATATCGCCGGTGGCATGATCGTGGTGGTTGGTTATGCGATGGTTATCAACATGATGCGTGCTGGCTACCTGATGCCGTTCTTCTACCTCGGCTTCGTAACCGCAGCATTCACCAACTTTAACCTGGTTGCTCTGGGTGTGATTGGTACTGTTATGGCAGTGCTCTACATCCAACTTAGCCCGAAATACAACCGCGTAGCCGGTGCGCCTGCTCAGGCAGCTGGTAACAACGATCTCGATAACGAACTGGACTAACAGGTGAGCGAAATGGTTGATACAACTCAAACTACCACCGAGAAAAAACTCACTCAAAGTGATATTCGTGGCGTCTTCCTGCGTTCTAACCTCTTCCAGGGTTCATGGAACTTCGAACGTATGCAGGCACTGGGTTTCTGCTTCTCTATGGTACCGGCAATTCGTCGCCTCTACCCTGAGAACAACGAAGCTCGTAAACAAGCTATTCGCCGTCACCTGGAGTTCTTTAACACCCAGCCGTTCGTGGCTGCGCCGATTCTCGGCGTAACCCTGGCGCTGGAAGAACAGCGTGCTAATGGCGCAGAGATCGATGACGGTGCTATCAACGGTATCAAAGTCGGTTTGATGGGGCCGCTGGCTGGTGTAGGCGACCCGATCTTCTGGGGAACCGTACGTCCGGTATTTGCAGCGCTGGGTGCCGGTATCGCAATGAGCGGCAGCCTGTTAGGTCCGCTGCTGTTCTTCATCTTGTTTAACCTGGTGCGTCTGGCAACCCGTTACTACGGCGTAGCGTATGGTTACTCCAAAGGTATCGATATCGTTAAAGATATGGGTGGTGGCTTCCTGCAAAAACTGACGGAAGGGGCGTCTATCCTCGGCCTGTTTGTCATGGGGGCATTAGTTAACAAGTGGACGCATGTCAACATCCCGCTGGTTGTCTCTCGCATTACTGACCAGACGGGCAAAGAACACGTTACCACTGTCCAGACTATTCTGGACCAGTTAATGCCAGGCCTGGTACCACTGCTGCTGACCTTTGCTTGTATGTGGCTACTGCGCAAAAAAGTTAACCCGCTGTGGATCATCGTTGGCTTCTTCGTCATCGGTATCGCTGGTTACGCTTGCGGCCTGCTGGGACTGTAAGACTGTTGTACACTACCGGGGCCTTTTGGCCCCGTTTTTTTATCTGGAGGATTAATGACAATCACGGACCTGGTACTGATTCTTTTCATCGCCGCACTCCTGGCCTTCGCGATCTACGATCAGTTCATCATGCCCCGCCGTAACGGCCCCACCCTGCTGGCAATTCCTTTGCTCCGGCGTGGTCGCATCGATAGCGTTATCTTCGTCGGATTGATTGTCATTCTTATCTATAACAACGTCACGAATCATGGCGCGCTAATAACAACATGGTTATTAAGTGCACTGGCTCTGATGGGTTTTTATATATTCTGGATCCGCGTTCCGAAGATCATCTTTAAACAAAAAGGTTTTTTCTTCGCCAATGTCTGGATTGAATATAGCCGAATCAAAGCGATGAACTTGTCGGAAGATGGCGTGTTGGTGATGCAATTAGAACAGCGTCGGCTGTTAATCCGCGTTCGAAATATCGACAATCTGGAAAAAATTTATAAGCTTCTCGTTTCAACTCAATAAGTTATGAATTTAGCCAAAGCTATGTTTAGTGTATTTTTAATAATCAGACATAGCTAAGGCTATATTACCTCTTCCCTTATTTGTTATTTATTTTAACGTTTCATTGATATATAAATCTAAATGAAAATCGTTATCAATAAAGCAATGAAATAATATATTCCAACAGTTGTTTTATATTCTCAAAATATGTTAAGGTTGCGCCCTCATTTGGGGAGTAGCCGATTTCCAGATTCCGGAAATGTACGTGTCAACATACTCGTTGCAAAACGTGGCACGTACGGACTGAACACTTTCAGTCAGGCGAGACCATATGCACATCAATCGCTATGCCTGCATGAACGCGAAAACCATCGCGGTTTGTCGTTCATGTATGCATGTTTGCTGGGGGCGATGATGTGTTTTATGGATACCCCGGTCAGGACGTTGTCATGAATATCACTGCTACTGTTCTTCTTGCGTTTGGTATGTCGATGGATGCATTTGCTGCATCAATCGGTAAAGGTGCCACCCTCCATAAACCGAAATTTTCTGAAGCGTTGCGAACCGGCCTTATTTTTGGTGCCGTCGAAACCCTGACGCCGCTGATCGGCTGGGGAATGGGCATGTTAGCCAGCCGGTTTGTCCTTGAATGGAACCACTGGATTGCGTTTGTGCTGCTGATATTCCTCGGCGGGCGAATGATTATTGAGGGTTTTCGTGGCGCAGATGATGAAGATGAAGAACCGCGCCGTCGGCACGGTTTCTGGCTACTGGTAACCACCGCGATTGCCACCAGCCTGGATGCCATGGCTGTGGGTGTTGGTCTTGCTTTCCTTCAGGTCAACATTATCGCGACCGCATTGGCCATTGGTTGTGCAACCTTGATTATGTCGACATTAGGGATGATGGTTGGTCGCTTTATCGGCTCAATTATTGGGAAAAAAGCGGAAATTCTCGGCGGGCTGGTGCTGATCGGCATCGGCGTCCAGATCCTCTGGACGCACTTCCACGGTTAATAAGAACGCTGCCAGAGGTGAATATTAAAGTCCGTCTGGCAGTCGAACACTTCTTTTGCTGCCAGTGTTTGCCAGACTTCTGGCTTCGCACGCCAGGCAAACGGCGTCATCTGCAATAATGCGACGGCTTCATCACCGCGAAGACGCATCGGATAACACAACTCATCACTCTGCTGTAATGTAAAACCTTCCAGTTGTTCTGCATGTGGTGCATGAAGATGTACTTCATTGTAAATCAGCCCCTTCAGCTCCATCAAATGTCGCGGTCCCGGCGTGGCAGTAATGACCCAACCGCCAGGCTTCACTACTCGCGCTAATTCTTCTGCTTTACACGGCGCGTAAATACGTATTATGGCGTCCATACTGGTATCGGAAAACGGCAAACGGTGGCTGGAAGCAACACAAAAAGTGACCTGCGGATAGCGTTTCGCCGCCGCTTTTATCGCTACCTTCGAGACATCCAGGCCAAACGTGGTGATTTCGGGCAGCGCATCGGCAAATGCGTGTGTGTAATACCCTTCACCACAGCCAATATCCAGCACCGCTGTGGCCTTTTCATCAAGCCGTTCCCGCAGTTGAGCGACAATTGCATCACGCAGCGGCTGATAATGTCCGGCATCTAAGAATGCGCGGCGTGCTTGCATCATTTCCGCGCTGTCGCCCGGATCACGAGACCGTTTATGCTGAACGGGCAGCAGATTGACATACCCTTCTTTCGCCATATCAAACTGATGTCGCTGGGGACAGATATAGCTGTTTTTTTCACGCGAAAGAGGCTGATGGCAAAGTGGACAGGAAAACGACATGACAACTCCGGCAGGATACTAAAGGCCGCAAGTGTAACGCGAATCACGCGGCGGGCAAATATCCGAACGACTGGAGCGAAGATAAAGCAAAGTAAAAAGCCTCGCATTCGACGAGGCTTTATAGCGAGATTGAAGCGTATTCACACTTCAGATCAGTGGATTCGATCAGATAGCTGTTACGTTAACAGCTGCCGGACCTTTCTGACCGTCCTGAATTTCGAACTCAACGTTCTGACCTTCAGCCAGAGTTTTGAAACCATTACCCTGGATAGCAGAGAAGTGTACGAACACGTCTTTGCTGCCATCAGCCGGAGTAATGAAGCCAAAACCTTTAGACTCGTTGAACCACTTAACCTGACCTTTAATCTTTGCCATTTGAAAAATTCCTTAGATTGTTTTCTTCGCCCGCAGGCATAACATAGATAAAACTGACACATTACTGCATGAGGCACCAATATAAGGCTCGGCAGAGAAGCGGTATTCAACGTCAACGTGTTTACTCAGGACTTCTTTACTGAAAATGCCACACATAAACAGAACTGTACCTCGTTTAACCCGAAATCTGTTATCACATACAACGTTAATTATGGCAAGCCATTTTTAAACATGTCTCGATCAGACGCACAAATCTCGATACGTCTTCCACTTTTTTTGCACACTTATGCAACGGAATACGCGCCGATATATCATTGTGCTTAACCTTGCCAGTTCAGGCAGATACTTAAACTGACGTATTTTCTAACATAGTTCAATAAGTTCAGTTGTTCCAGGCCAGTGGGAGAAGTTATTACATAGTGCGTGCAATATCACATTTTCTGCTATGCAATGAATAAAAAGTTATATCACTTTTTCTCATAAAACAGTCAGTTAACGGCCACCAATTACCCCAAAGAGAAGTCAATCCCCAATGGTATTGTAAATTTAAAATAAGAAAAATTGATGAATGCGCAAAAAAATCAAGAGAGAAACGTTTCGCTAATAAATAATACCACGCTTAATCACAAATCCGATGTAAACATCCTAATAAATTAATGGGCTAAATATCTTTTTCTGATATCCCGTTACGCAAATAAATAATATGATAATTATTTGAAGTCAGACCAGAGTTTTAATTTGAAGCAGTTGCACCATGACAGTGCGTATAATCAGGATGAATTGAGTAACCCTTCAACGACGGGGTTACTCAAGATTGAGGAAGGATTATCGTTCGGCGACCAGACGAATAATATCTTCGTCTTCAACCGATTTTTGACTCTCAACGGTCTTTTTATCTGCTTTCTCAGGTTCGTTTGCTTCGCACAAACGACGTAACAGAGCATTTTGACGTTTTTGCTGATCCAGCAACGCCTCAAGCAGTTCAATCTGTTCGTTAGTCCGTGAACTGGCACGATTGATAAAAAACCACAAGATAAGCCCGATAAAAAGAACCACCACCGATACAACCAAAGACGCAATGTTCATCACGCCTGAATTTACAACTTCGTTCATTTCACCACCTCTGAGTAGAGGCGCTATTCTACCACTGCTGGAGAGGAAGAAAATCTAGTGCTGAAAAAATGATATCACCACGGGATAAACTGGTTAATGGCACAAATTCCGCTGAAAAATTGTACATCCTGATCGCACATCATGTTGAATACCTGCGCCCAAAGCAGCAAGCAAGCCAACACCACGACAACCAGAACGACCCATCGAAACTTTTTCACTCCAATCTCCGTTTCACCTACCTTATGTCATTAAACTAGCATGCGTTAGTTAAACAGCGCCTAACTATGTCGATATTCGTGCTTTTTCAGAATGAGTCGCTTGCTTCAGCGCATATTGCCGCTACGATTAAGCGAACATAAAAAGAGAAGAGGTTGTAATGCGATTCATCATTCGCACAGTTATGCTGATAGCACTGGTATGGATAGGATTATTACTCAGCGGATATGGCGTTTTGATTGGAAGCAAAGAGAATGCCGCGGGATTAGGTTTGCAATGTACCTATCTGACCGCCAGAGGCACCAGCACGGTACAATACCTGCACACTAAAAGTGGTTTTCTGGGGATAACAGATTGCCCGTTGTTACGTAAAAGCAATATTGTGGTCGATAATGGTTAAGGGTAATAAATAACCAGATTCTTACTCATGAGTAAAATATTCTTACCGCAAGCGCGTTTAATATAACGCCTCCTTTAACTTTATTTTTCTCATTCTAAATAAAGAACCTGTCTGTTTGATATTCAGACAGGTTCTTACTCTCATCAGAACGGATAGTCGTGATAACCCATTTGGGCAGAAATTTTGCGCGCCGCGGTATGCAACATTGCGACATATTCCTGTAAACGCTCTTCAGAGAAACGCAACGTCGGGAAGGAGATGCTCAGACCGGCAATGACCACGCCAAAGCGATCAAATACCGGAACCGCAATGCAACGCAGTCCTTCTTCCTGCTCTTCGTTATCTTCGCCATACCCCTGCTCGCGCACCTGGTCCAGAACGGGTAATAACGCTTCTGTACTGATGATGGTCCGTTCGGTACTGCGTTTATACTCCACGCCCTCAAGAATTTGCTTCACTTCATCGCGATCGCGCCATGCCAGCAGTACCTTACCAATCGCGGTGCTGTACAGTGGATTACGACGCCCAATCCGTGAATACATGCGCAAATTGTACATAGAGTCAATTTTGTGGATGTAAACAATACTGTCTTCGTCCAGTGCGCCGAGGTGGATAGTTTCTTTCGTCAGGCGGGAGATCTCACGCATCTGGATATCTGCGCTACGAATTAAATCGACGTTTTGTAACGCGCGAGCGCCCAGTTCAAACAATTTCAGGGTCAGCGAATATTTCTCCGACTCCCCTTCCTGCGCCACATAACCCAGGGTTTTCATGGTCTGTAAAAAGCGATAAACGGTGCTTTTTGACATCATGACGCGCTGCGACAGCTCGGTTATCCCTATTTCGCGCTCTTCACCCAGCGCCTGCAAAATGCCAAAAACTTTCAGCACGGAAGATACAGAATCAGGCTGTTTATCCAGATCTGCGTTAGCCATTTATCACCTCATTGCGAGTGTTTTATAAAAATCAGAACTGTTTTTTATTATAATTTCGCACCTGGGTGGTCGCAATCCATCTTTTGCCGGTTAGTTACAATTCTGCGACATCCACCGTGAATATCAGTGCTAGAATCTTACCCCTGTTGATTATTCACCAAAGATATAAAATTCCTATGCCAAAAGTTCAGGCCGACGGCCTGCCGTTGCCCCAGCGATACGGTGCGATATTAACCATTGTGATTGGTATTTCGATGGCTGTCCTTGACGGCGCAATCGCCAACGTCGCCTTGCCAACAATCGCCACAGACCTTCATGCCACACCGGCCAGTTCCATCTGGGTAGTGAACGCCTATCAAATCGCCATTGTCATCTCCCTGCTCTCGTTTTCGTTTCTGGGCGATATGTTTGGCTATCGACGTATTTATAAATGCGGTCTGGTCGTTTTTCTGTTGTCTTCACTGTTCTGCGCCCTTTCTGATTCGCTACAAATGCTCACCCTTGCGCGTGTCATACAAGGTTTCGGCGGTGCAGCGTTGATGAGCGTTAATGCCGCACTTATCCGCCTGATCTATCCACAACGTTTTCTGGGTAGAGGGATGGGCGTAAACTCGTTTATTGTTGCCGTCTCTTCTGCTGCCGGGCCGACAATTGCTGCAGCAATCCTCTCCATCGCATCCTGGAAATGGTTATTTTTAATCAACGTACCGTTGGGTATTATCGCCCTGCTTCTGGCCATGCGTTTTCTGCCACCCAATGGCTCTCGTGCCAGTAAACCCCGTTTCGACCTGCCCAGCGCCGTGATGAACGCGTTAACCTTCGGCCTGCTTATTACTGCATTGAGTGGTTTCGCTCAGGGGCAATCGCTGACGTTGATTGGCGCGGAACTGGTGGTAATGGTTGTCGTTGGTATTTTCTTTATTCGCCGCCAGCTTTCTCTTCCCGTACCGCTGCTACCGGTGGATTTACTGCGTATCCCGCTGTTTTCACTTTCTATTTGCACATCTGTTTGCTCTTTCTGCGCACAAATGCTGGCAATGGTTTCCCTGCCCTTTTACCTGCAAACCGTGCTCGGGCGTAGTGAAGTCGAAACAGGTTTACTTCTGACACCGTGGCCGTTAGCAACAATGGTGATGGCTCCGCTGGCAGGCTATTTGATTGAACGCGTACATGCAGGATTGCTGGGTGCTTTAGGGTTGTTCATCATGGCTGCGGGGCTTTTTTCCCTGGTTCTGCTGCCCGCGTCACCTGCGGATATCAATATTATCTGGCCGATGATCTTATGTGGCGCTGGATTTGGCTTATTCCAGTCACCCAATAACCACACCATTATAACCTCCGCTCCGCGCGAACGTAGCGGTGGGGCCAGTGGCATGTTAGGGACGGCTCGTCTACTGGGTCAGAGTAGCGGCGCGGCACTGGTGGCGCTGATGCTAAATCAGTTTGGTGATAATGGTACGCACGTCTCGCTGATGGCTGCGGCTATTCTGGCAGTGATTGCTGCCTGTGTCAGTGGTTTACGTATCACTCAGCCACGAGCCAGGGCATAAAAAAAGCGCGTCGATCAGGACGCGCTTTTTAGTATTTACTTCATATTACTTCAGGTATTCACCCGTACGCAGAGCTTCAATACGTTTATCCAGCGGCGGGTGAGTCATGAACAACTCACTGAGCGATTTCGACTTACCGTTAATACAGAAAGCCATCATGCTGGTTGCTTCTTGCGGTTCATAGCTGGTTTTCAGGCGCTGCAGCGCGGCAATCATTTTCTCGCGACCAACCAGTTTTGCCGAACCGGCATCAGCGTGGAATTCACGATGACGCGAGAACCACATGGTGATAATGCTCGCCAGAATACCAAACACCAGTTCCAGAACCGTTGCAACCGCAAAGTAGATCAGCGGGTTGCCGTTGCTCTCTTCACCTTCATCACGATTTCCGCCCATAAAACCCGCGGCAAGCTGCGCCAGAATACGGGAAATAAAGATAACGAAGGTGTTCACCACGCCCTGAATCAGCGTCATGGTGACCATATCACCATTGGCGATGTGGCTGATTTCGTGAGCAATTACCGCCTCGGCTTCATCCGGGCTCATGTTCTGCAGCAAACCGGTGCTGACAGCAACCAGAGAGGCATCACGGCGCGCACCGGTTGCAAAAGCGTTGATGTCCGGCGCATGGTAGATAGCCACTTGCGGCATAGCGATCCCCACCTGACGAGCCTGGGTTGCTACAGTATTGACCAGCCAACGTTCCCTTTCGTTACGCGGTTGCTCGATCACTTCCCCGCCAACAGATCGTAATGCCATCCATTTGGACATCAGAAGCGAAACGAAGGAACCACCAAAACCGAACAGCAAGGCCATGATCATCAGCCCCTGAACGCTGCTCGACTGTATCCCTGTCAGGCTCAGTACCAGCCCGAAAACGACCATTACGGCCAGGTTCGTTAGCAGGAAGAGCGCGATTCGCATCATAATTTTCTTTTTACCTCAGTTTAACAAAACGCAATATGCGATACCCACATCGTATGGGTTACGCGAATATTTTCAAGTCTGGATAGTGCGTAAGTCACCAGAAAGACACAACTTTACATTTTGTAGCATCTGATTTACGGCATCTTGCCGCTGTTAAAAAATCAGGCACAATTTCTTGTGCCTGATTGATATTACTTGACGGGAGCGGGTTGTTCCGCGGGTCTGGCTTTTTCAAGCTTTGCCAGATCGAGTGCGATATTCACCGTCTCATCCAGATAAGGATCCGGCTCCTGGTAATCTTTCGGTAGATCATCCAGTTTCTTCAACTCCGGTTTACCTTCGCGTTTAAAACGTTCGTTCAAACGCGCCAGACGCGTCGCATCATCTTCATTATTCTCTTTCTCACGCACAGCGTAATTCAGAGAAACGATATTGCGCTTGTCCTTCATGGCGTTGAAGCGCGCGATATCCTTCATGATGTTCTGGAACTCAGGATCTTTCGCGATACGCGCATTATGTTCCTTCAGCAGCTCCGGTCCAAAGGCCGTTAAATCGCCTGATTTCACATAGGTCGCGGCATCGATGCTATCCCACGGCAGCGCGTTATCTTCGAATTTCTCACCGGTTTCCGTTTCTTCATTACCCGTCGGCATGATGATGTCTGGCGTTACGCCTTTACGTTGCGTACTGCCGCCGTTAACGCGATAGAATTTCTGGATCGTGTACTGCACAGAACCCAGCGCTGGCCATTCAGGACGTAACATCTGATCGTAAATACGGTTCAATGAACGGTATTGCTGAACGGTGCCTTTACCAAACGTCGGTTCACCCACAACCAGCGCACGACCGTAATCCTGCATTGCCGCGGCAAAGATTTCTGAAGCCGAAGCACTGAAGCGGTCAACCAGCACCACCAGCGGGCCTTTATAGAAAACCTGCCCATCAGTATCGCTGTCTTCACGAACTTTACCGTTGTTATCACGGACCTGAACAATCGGACCGGATGGAATGAACAGACCGGAGAGCGATACCGCTTCGGTCAACGCCCCACCGCCATTGCTACGCAGGTCGATGATGACACTGCTGACATTCTGTTTTTCCAGTTTCTGCAACTGCACTTTGACATCGTCTGTCAAACCCACATAGAAACCTGGAATATCCAGAACGCCGACTTTCTCTTTACCGACGGTCTTCACCGACATTTTAACCGCACGGTCTTCGAGGCGAATACGTTCACGGGTCAACGTTACAGTACGGGTCTTGGTCCCTTTACCAGCAGGTAAAATTTCCAGACGAACTTTACTGCCCTTCGGCCCTTTAATTAAGGCAACCACATCATCAAGACGCCAGCCAATCACGTCAACCATCGGCTTGCCTGTTTGACCAACACCGACAATTTTGTCACCAACGCTGATAGCTTTACTCTTCGCTGCCGGACCACCTGCCACCATCGAATTGATAACGGTGTAGTCATCATCCATTTGCAGAACTGCGCCAATACCTTCCAGCGACAAACTCATTTCAGTGTTGAACTGTTCGGTATTACGCGGGGAAAGATAGTTGGTATGCGGGTCGATTTCACGCGCAAACGCCGTCATTGCCAGCGAGAAAACATCTTCGCTGTTGGTTTGCGCCAGACGACGAATGGCAAATTTGTAGCGGCGAGTCAGGGTTTCACGAATTTCTTTATCCGTTTTTCCTGCCAGCTTCAGGCTTAACTCGTCGAATTTGACTTTACTGTCCCACAGCGCGTTCAACTCAGCCTCGTTTTTCGGCCATGGCGCTTTG
Organism: Escherichia sp. WS1265; assembly: GCF_046487585.1. Taxonomy (NCBI): domain Bacteria; kingdom Pseudomonadati; phylum Pseudomonadota; class Gammaproteobacteria; order Enterobacterales; family Enterobacteriaceae; genus Escherichia; species Escherichia sp. WS1265. The sequence goes on along the minus strand of NZ_JBJQJE010000001.1, from coordinate 175,023 downwards.
CTGCGGTCAAGGTTATAAGTGTCGTTGCCGGTAAAATCCATCGGCTTTTCCAGTACCGACAAAGCGTACTGGTAACGCTCAAAACGGCGCTTTTGCGCCAGATTGTAGAGATCGTAGAAAACGTCGAGTTTTCCTGAACGCAGTTCATCACCTAACTCGGTTTTCTTTTTCGCGAACTGTTCAACATCGCTTGCCAGCAGCACGTTGTGGCTGTAATCGAGCAGATTCAGGTAGCGGTCAAAGATTTTGGCCGAAAATGCCTGATCGAGGTCGAACTGGCGATAATGAGAACGGGTGAAGCGCGACGTTACGCGCTCACTTACCGTCGCATGCTGCGTCTCTTCCTTTAATACCGGAATTTGATCAGCACGCGTGATATCTTCTACAGCGAAGGTATGGCCTGCTATTGCAAGCAGGCCAGCTAACGCGGTAAGCCTAAAAAACATGTTCATGCCTGGCCCGGCCTCCGTTTCAGAACACCAGGTGTTCTGCGCGCACAATCAAAGACATACCCGAATTCAGCTGGACGCGGACGCCGTCTTTGGTGATTTCTAATACGGTGGCATCCATCGCGTTTTGACCCGCTTTCACCTTCAGGGCTTGTCCGACAGTCAGAGCTGAAATGTCAGAAACCGGGGTGTGCTGTTCTTCGCGAGGTGCTTTTACTGTTTTTGGCGCTTTCTCTACCGGCTTTTGCGCACGAGGTTTACGTTCAGCGCCTTCTTTGCGGCGTGGCGTGGTCGGACGTGGCTTGCGTTCGCGTCGCGGTGCGTCTTCTTTCTCACCAGCAGCTGCGGCAGCTTCGCGTTTTTTCGCTTGCTGTTCAGCACGCTGTGCCTGAACACGCGCTTTCGCTTCTTCAAGCTGCTTGCGAGCATGCTCTACATGTTGCTCGTCCAGCTCACCGCATGGGTTGCCGTCAAGATCGACACGCGTTGCGCCGGGTTTAACACCGTAAAGATAACGCCAGCTCGAAGTGTAGAGACGTAAAGCGGATCGTAATTGCGTTTTGCTCAGGTTCATTTCCCCGGCAACACGATCGACCAAATCCTGAAAAATACCGATTTTCAGCGGACGCGCTTCACCTTCCGCACTGAAACAGTGGGGAAAACGTTCGGCCAGAAACGCGATTACTTCTTTACTGCTATTCAACTTAGGTTGATTTTCCATGAAATTTCCTGATTACAACGGACGTAGCCAACAAGCGCAGGCATGAACAGGCGTCATTATAATGACGCTATCAGTAAATGCTACGTTATCCGTTGATTATCCTGCGACGCTCGCAAAGAATTTTTTGTAATCCGTCGTTGCAAGCACCTTTTCAAGCTGTGCCACAAGCTGACGTAAGCCTTGCTCGTCCTCGTCTGTAAAGCGATCGAAGACGGTACTATCGATGTCGAGAACACCAATAATCTGATTTTTCACCACCAGCGGCAGAACAATTTCAGAATTACTTGTCGCATCACAGGCAATATGCCCGTCAAACGCATGAACATCCTCGATACGCTGCACTTGATTGCGGGCAACCGCAGTACCGCACACGCCGCGCCCGACGGGTATCCGGACACAGGCAATTTTGCCCTGAAATGGTCCGAGCACCAGTGTATCGTCCTCAAGCAAATAAAAACCTGCCCAGTTAACGTCACTGAGACGCTCATATAACAACGCACTGGTGTTAGCAAGCGTTGCCAGAAAACTGGTTTCTCCTGCCATCAGCGCGTTAAAGTCGCGATTTAAATCCGCGTAAAATTCTGTTTTGTTCATTATATAATCACTTGGTTGTCTTACCTGGAACTGCCAGCCTATTAAAATAAGCATTAAATGCGTTAATGCTCAAGATCATTCCCATCATGGGTTAAGATTAATGTTAATTCTTATTACATTTGGCACGTCATGGCTCTTAACACACCACAAATTACGCCGACAAAAAAGATAACAGTGAGGGCTATCGGTGAGGAACTGCCGCGTGGTGATTACCAACGTTGCCCGCAATGTGACATGCTGTTTAGCCTGCCCGAGATAAATTCTCATCAAAGTGCCTATTGTCCGCGCTGTCAGGCAAAAATTCGTGACGGGCGCGACTGGTCGCTAACGCGCCTGGCGGCAATGGCCTTCACCATGCTGTTGCTTATGCCGTTTGCCTGGGGCGAACCGCTGTTGCATATCTGGCTGTTAGGCATTCGTATTGACGCCAACGTTATGCAAGGCATCTGGCAAATGACCAAACAGGGCGATGCGATAACGGGGTCGATGGTCTTTTTCTGCGTTATCGGTGCCCCCCTCATTCTGGTGACCTCCATAGCTTATTTATGGTTTGGTAACCGACTGGGAATGAATTTACGTCCGGTACTGCTGATGCTTGAACGACTTAAAGAGTGGGTAATGCTGGATATCTACCTGGTCGGCATTGGCGTTGCTTCTATAAAGGTACAGGATTATGCCCATATCCAGGCGGGTGTCGGCTTGTTCTCTTTTGTGGCGTTGGTGATTTTAACGACGGTGACGTTGTCACATCTTAATGTCGAAGAACTGTGGGAGCGATTTTATCCACAGCACCCCGCTACGCGTAGAGACGAGAAACTCCGTGTTTGTCTTGGGTGCCATTTTACCGGCTATCCTGATCAGCGTGGTCGCTGCCCGCGTTGCCATATCCCGCTACGCCTGCGTCGCCGTCATAGTCTGCAAAAATGCTGGGCGGCGCTGTTAGCATCAATCGTTTTGTTGTTACCTGCCAACCTGTTGCCTATTTCTGTCATTTATCTGAATGGTGGCCGGCAGGAAGATACGATTCTTTCCGGGATTATGTCGCTGGCAAGTAGCAACATTGCGGTCGCAGGAATCGTCTTTATCGCCAGTATTCTGGTGCCGTTTACTAAAGTGATCGTCATGTTCACTTTACTGTTGAGTATTCATTTTAAATGCCAGCAAGGTTTACGCACACGCATTCTGTTACTGCGGATGGTGACCTGGATTGGTCGCTGGTCGATGCTTGACCTGTTTGTCATATCTTTAACCATGTCGCTGATTAATCGCGATCAGATCCTCGCTTTTACTATGGGACCGGCTGCGTTTTATTTCGGCGCAGCGGTAATTTTGACTATTCTTGCTGTGGAATGGCTGGACAGCCGCTTACTTTGGGATGCACATGAGTCAGGAAACGCCCGCTTCGACGACTGAAGCACAGATTAAAAATAAACGCCGTATCTCACCTTTCTGGCTGCTGCCGTTCATCGCGCTAATGATTGCTGGTTGGCTGATTTGGGACAGTTATCAGGACCGGGGTAATACCGTCACCATCGACTTTATGTCGGCGGATGGTATTGTCCCGGGCCGCACCCCTGTTCGTTATCAGGGCGTTGAAGTCGGAACTGTGCAGGATATCAGCCTGAGCGACGATCTTCGTAAGATTGAAGTCAAGGTCAGCATCAAGTCCGATATGAAAGATGCGCTGCGCGAAGAGACACAGTTCTGGCTGGTGACGCCAAAGGCCTCGCTGGCAGGTGTCTCCGGGCTGGACGCCCTCGTCGGTGGTAACTATATCGGCATGATGCCAGGTAAAGGTAAAGAGCAGGATCACTTTGTCGCACTCGATACCCAACCGAAATATCGGCTGGACAATGGCGATCTGATGATCCACCTGCAAGCCCCCGATCTCGGTTCGCTGAACAGTGGTTCATTGGTCTATTTCCGCAAGATCCCGGTGGGTAAAGTCTACGACTATGCCATCAATCCCAATAAGCAAGGCGTGGTGATTGATGTCCTGATCGAGCGGCGTTTTACCGATCTGGTGAAAAAAGGTAGCCGTTTCTGGAACGTTTCCGGCGTTGATGCCAACGTCAGTATCAGTGGCGCGAAGGTGAAACTGGAAAGTCTGGCGGCACTGGTTAACGGTGCGATTGCCTTCGATTCACCTGAAGAGTCGAAACCTGCCGAGGCGGAAGATACCTTTGGTCTGTATGAAGATCTCGCCCACAGCCAGCGTGGCGTAATAATAAAACTGGAACTGTCGAGTGGGGCCGGATTAACCGCCAACTCGACGCCGTTAATGTATCAGGGGCTGGAAGTCGGACAGCTGACTAAACTGGATTTAAATCCTGGTGGCAAAGTCACCGGAGAAATGACCGTTGATCCCAGCGTCGTTACGCTGTTACGGGAAAATACCCGCATCGAATTACGTAATCCGAAATTATCCCTTAGCGATGCCAATCTCAGTGCCCTGCTGACCGGCAAAACCTTCGAGTTGGTGCCGGGCGACGGTGAGCCACGTAAAGAGTTTATTGTTGTTCCTGGCGAAAAAGCCCTGCTCCATGAGCCAGATGTTCTGACGCTGACCCTGACCGCGCCGGAAAGTTACGGTATTGATGCTGGTCAGCCGCTCATTCTTCACGGCGTGCAGGTAGGCCAGGTTATCGATCGTAAACTCACCAGTAAAGGCGTCACCTTTACCGTCGCCATCGAGCCTCAGCATCGCGAACTGGTAAAAGGCGATAGCAAATTTGTCGTCAACAGCCGTGTCGACGTGAAGGTGGGGCTGGATGGCGTTGAGTTTCTCGGTGCCAGCGCCTCAGAATGGATTAACGGCGGGATACGTATTCTGCCAGGCGATAAAGGCGAGATGAAAGCCAGCTATCCACTGTATGCCAATCTGGAAAAAGCGCTGGAGAATAGCCTTAGCGATTTACCCACCACAACCGTAAGTTTGAGTGCAGAGACGCTGCCGGATGTGCAGGCAGGCTCGGTAGTGCTGTACCGTAAATTTGAAGTTGGTGAAGTTATTACCGTGCGCCCGCGAGCTAACGCGTTTGATATCGATCTGCATATTAAGCCGGAGTATCGCAACCTTCTGACCAGCAATAGCGTGTTCTGGGCAGAAGGCGGGGCGAAAGTTCAGCTGAATGGTAGTGGCCTGACCGTACAGGCATCCCCGCTCTCCAGAGCATTAAAGGGAGCCATTAGCTTCGATAACCTCAGCGGTGCCAGCGCCAGTCAGCGTAAAGGCGATAAGCGTATTCTGTATGCTTCCGAAACAGCGGCCCGTGCGGTTGGCGGGCAGATTACGCTTCACGCTTTCGATGCCGGAAAACTGGCGGTCGGAATGCCAATTCGCTATCTCGGTATTGATATCGGGCAAATCCAGACGCTGGATCTGATTACCGCGCGCAATGAAGTACAGGCAAAGGCGGTGCTCTATCCGGAATATGTCCAGACCTTTGCTCGCGGTGGTACGCGCTTCTCAGTGGTCACACCGCAAATTTCGGCAGCTGGCGTTGAGCATCTAGATACTATCCTCCAGCCGTATATCAACGTCGAACCAGGCCGGGGCAATCCTCGCCGCGACTTTGAATTACAAGAGGCCACCATAACTGATTCGCGTTACCTGGATGGCTTAAGCATTATTGTTGAAGCGCCGGAAGCCGGTTCGTTAGGTATCGGTACACCTGTGTTGTTCCGTGGTCTGGAAGTCGGTACGGTTACCGGAATGACGCTGGGGACATTGTCAGATCGCGTGATGATTGCGATGCGCATCAGTAAACGCTATCAACACCTGGTGCGTAACAATTCCGTCTTCTGGTTGGCATCGGGTTACAGTCTGGACTTTGGTCTGACGGGCGGCGTAGTGAAAACCGGCACCTTTAACCAGTTTATCCGTGGCGGCATCGCCTTCGCCACGCCTCCGGGTACGCCACTGGCACCGAAAGCCCAGGAAGGCAAGCACTTCCTGTTGCAGGAAAGTGAACCGAAAGAGTGGCGTGAATGGGGAACTGCGCTTCCCAAATAATGCCCACTGCTCCGGCGTGCCTGCGCCGGAGCGTTTATGCTAAACTGCGCGCCTGTTTTTTTGCCAGTGGTATATGCTCGTGGCCCAACACACCGTTTATTTCCCGGACGCCTTTCTGACGCAAATGCGCGAAGCAATGCCTTCGACGCTCTCTTTTGATGATTTTCTTGCCGCCTGTCAGCGCCCGTTGCGCCGCAGTATTCGCGTTAATACGCTGAAAATCTCCGTTGCTGATTTCCTGCAATTAACCGCCCCTTATGGCTGGACGCTTACGCCAATTCCGTGGTGTGAAGAAGGTTTCTGGATTGAACGCGACAATGAAGATGCATTGCCATTGGGTAGTACCGCCGAGCATTTAAGTGGCCTGTTTTATATTCAGGAAGCCAGTTCAATGTTGCCCGTCGCCGCCTTGTTTGCTGACGGTAATGCACCACAGCGGGTGATGGATGTCGCTGCTGCGCCAGGCTCCAAAACGACGCAAATTGCCGCGCGGATGAATAACGAAGGGGCTATCCTTGCCAATGAGTTTTCTGCCAGCCGGGTAAAAGTGTTACATGCCAATATCAGCCGCTGTGGTATCAGTAATGTTGCGCTCACACATTTTGATGGCCGCGTGTTTGGTGCGGCATTGCCAGAAATGTTCGATGCCATTTTGCTGGACGCTCCCTGCTCCGGCGAAGGCGTGGTGCGTAAAGATCCCGATGCGCTAAAAAACTGGTCACCAGAAAGCAATCAGGAAATCGCAGCTACCCAACGGGAACTGATCGACAGCGCCTTTCATTCATTACGCCCTGGCGGTACGCTGGTTTACTCGACCTGTACCTTAAACCAGGAAGAAAACGAAGCCGTTTGCCTGTGGCTGAAAGAGACTTACCCCGACGCAGTAGAGTTTTTACCGCTTGGTGATCTCTTCCCTGGTGCAAACAAGGCGCTGACCGAGGAAGGCTTTTTGCATGTTTTCCCACAAATTTACGACTGCGAAGGCTTCTTCGTTGCTCGTCTGCGTAAAACTCAGGCGATTCCCGCCTTACCCGCTCCAAAATACAAAGTGGGCAATTTCCCGTTCAGCCCGGTGAAAGATCGCGAAGCTGGACAAATTCGTCAGGCGGCTGCAGGTGTTGGCTTAAACTGGGATGAAAACCTGCGACTCTGGCAGCGCGACAAAGAAGTGTGGTTGTTTCCGGTAGACATTGAAGCCCTGATCGGTAAAGTCCGATTTTCTCGCCTGGGGATTAAACTTGCCGAAACGCACAACAAAGGTTATCGCTGGCAGCATGAAGCGGTTATTGCCCTTGCCTCCCCCGACAATGTGAACGCTTTTGAACTGACACCGCAGGAAGCGGAAGAGTGGTATCGCGGGCGCGATGTTTACCCGCAAGCCGCGCCAGTAGCGGATGATGTATTGGTTACTTTCCAGCATCAGCCGATTGGTTTAGCCAAACGAATTGGTTCGCGACTGAAAAACAGCTACCCGCGTGAACTGGTGCGAGACGGGAAACTTTTTACCGGTAACGCCTGACAGCGCACAAAAAAAGCGCACTTTTTGACTGGCACATTCGGCTGCCTCAACTAGGCTGAAAAATGGTGCGATCGGACTGGTCGTACCACAATCGGCAGCTAAATGGAGAGCACGAAGATGAAAACCAGTGTGCGCATAGGCGCTTTTGAAATCGACGACGGCGAATTACACGGCGAATCGCCGGGTGATCGAACGTTAACCATTCCTTGTAAATCAGACCCCGATTTATGTATGCAACTGGATGCCTGGGATGCTGAAACCAGTATTCCCGCCCTGCTAAATGGCGAACACTCTGTCCTTTACCGTACCCGTTACGATCAACAATCTGATGCCTGGATTATGCGTCTTGCCTGATCCAAAAAGAACCCGTCGGCATGGCGGGTTATTTGTCCTGGTTATTTCCCCGTTGTAAAATCTCTCCTAAACTTAACGGTACGGCACCACACTTCGGGGATGAAATGTTCGCGCTGGTACTTTTTGTTTGCTACCTGGATGGCGGTTGTGAAGATATTGTTGTGGATGTCTACAACACGGAACAGCAGTGTCTTTATTCTATGAGCGATCAACGGATCCGCCATGGCGGTTGTTTTCCGATTGAGGATTTTATAGATGGTTTCTGGCGACCTGCACAGGAGTACGGTGATTTTTAATTATTGCAATTGCACAAGGGTCAGTTCGCCCCCAAAGACAGCACCGGTATCAATATAATGCAGGTTGCCAATATCCACGCGATGGCGCAACGGTGTATGACCAAACCAGAAATGATCAGCACCTGTAATTCCCTTCCCTTTTTGGCCTTCACGTAATCGTGAGCGGCTCCACAAGACCTGATGCAAATCGACGTCCTTTTGCCATTCATAAACATCATCCGGATAATCGGCATGGGCAATAACATGTTTGCCGGTGCGACTGTGTACTTCAAGAATAAAGGGCAAATGCTGACATTTTTCCAGCGCCGTTTTCGCTTGTTTCTGTTGATTATCTGCCAGCGCAATAAACCAGTCGCCGCCATTCATCAACCACAAAGACATCTGCTGGGATGCCAGCGCATCCATCGCCATCTGTTCATGATTGCCTCTTACCGCACGAACCCAATGTTGTTCCAGTAACTGCAGGCAACGTAAACTTTGCGGCCCACGATCGATAACGTCTCCCACTGAGATAAGTAAATCTCGCCACGGATCAAAACCACAATGCCATAATTTGCGGCGCAACTGCTCAAGACAACCGTGTATATCGCCTGAAAGCCAGATATGTCGCCATTGATGACCCGCAATTCTCTGATAAACGGGCGCAGGCTGTTTCATCAATATTTTCCTCCCGCGCTAAAGATCACATAATCTTAACAAAAATGTTAAAAAACGCTGGACTCAGACAGTAGAGTGTGTGTTATGGTTGACTATAAAGTCAGCGAAGGGAATGCTTCTGGCTTTTAACAGATAAAAAGAGACCGAACACGATTCCTGTATTCGGTCCAGGGAAATGGCTCTTGGGAGAGAGCCGTGCGCTAAAAGTTGGCATTAATGCAGGCTTAGTTGCCTTGCCCTTTAAGAATAGATGACGACGCCAGGTTTTCCAGTTTGCGTGCAAAATGGTCAATAAAAAGCGCGGTGGTCATCAGCTTAAATGTTAAAAACCGCCTGTTCTGGTGAAAGAACTGAGGCGGTTTTTTATTGGAAATCAAAAGGCTATTTTAGGTAATTAACAGAGTTTTTCAGCTCGCTCTATAAACGGTGCCAGACTCATTTTTTCACCTGGATTGTTAGGATCATCAATCTGAATCACCGAAATGGGCTGGGCTTTAGTCTTCCCGCTGGCGACTTCTTTTTGTGCAATATCGTTTAACGGATACTGCACGAGAGTACTTGGGTTAATGACATACAAAGCATTACCCGGTCGGCAAGTCAACATCACCTCTTCGCGGTTAAATGCCCATTTGTCTTTACCCACTTCAAAACGACTGACGGTAATCACCTGCGGTGCCGCCAGCACCGCTGCAGAACTGGTGAGTAACAGAAACGCCAGAATACTTTTTTTCATCATTTTCGTAATCCATCAAAAAGGTTCGAGAGTCGCAAGCAGGCTGATGATCACCAGCACTACCGCACCTATCGCCCATTCGAGTTTAGTCATCCACACAAACCAGGGAGCCGCACGATCTTCATCCTGCCTCATGCGCGGTACAAGAACATAACGATTAGCCAGCGCAATGACCACCATAATCATCACCAGGATGGCTTTGAGCAATAAGAGTTGGCCCCAGTAAGTCGTAAGCGTGGGGGGAAATCCGGTAATCAACAATGCATTAAGCACGCCGCTTGCCAGTACGCCGATCACCGCAAAATGCCCGCACCAGGAAAAACGCATCAGCGCCTGAATAGCCTGGTGTCGCCAACGGCCTTTGATGAGTTGCATACACCAGAGCACCGGCAGTAATCCCCCAAACCACGCCGCCGCACAGATCAGGTGAATCGCGTGATTAGTCTGATGGATTTTCGCCGTTACCCCTTCATTCAGCGTCGCATGCCCGACTCCCGCCAGCAGAATAAATTGCGCGGTAGTGAGCATAAACAGCAAACGTGGCATATTCCGCGGTTGCATAAGGGCGACGATCAACGTTACGAGGGCGAGAACAATTTGCCATAACCAGACGCCACCAAACTGCGTTTGCAAAACAGCCTGCCAAATGTTTGGCGAAAATACATCTGTCCATCCCGTTCCCATCAACCCGCCCTGAACGGCGAGCATTGCAGTGGCACTGATCAAACTCCAGACGGCAGCGTGCTGTTGTAAACGCAGAAAACGCTTCGTCAGCAAGCGACGAATCGTTAAGGGGGCCAGCCAGGCACCGTACATTGCGAAGCCAAAAACCAGCATCAGCGAGGTGAAATGGATAAATCGCAGCGCGATCCAGGTAAACGCCAGCATGATTTATTTCACGCTAAAGGTGTAGTGTCCTTTCGTTTTATGCCCGTCCACCGAAACAACATGCCAGTCAACGGTGTAGGTTCCGGGTTTCAGCGAATCGGCCAGTGGAACAATCAGTTGCTTTTGGTCCTGCTCATTCCGCTTCGCCGGTAATGTTTTAATATTTTCGTTTTTTGGCCCCGTGATTTTTGCACCACTGAATCCTGTTTCAACGCCTTCCGAGAAGTTTAAAGTGATTGCCTGCGGGGCAGCTGTCACTTGCGCATTTGCCGCAGGATACTGATGCGTTAAATGCGCATGTGCCCAGACGGAAGGTGTCACCAACGAAGTGGTCAGGATTGCCAGCGCGTAGCGAAGGGAGCGTGCAGTTGAAGCCATATTATCTATTCCTTTTTGTAATAACTTTTTTACAGAGCATAACCTTGTCTAATGTCTGAGTCGAGGATCATCAATTCCGGCTTGCCATCCAGGCTCACTCTTAGTAACTTTTGCCCGCGAATGATGAGGAGATTAAGAATGCTGAAGAATCTGGCTAAACTGGATCAAACAGAAATGGATAAAGTGAATGTCGATTTGGCGGCGGCCGGGGTGGCATTTAAAGAACGCTACAATATGCCGGTGATCGCTGAAGCGGTTGAACGTGAACAGCCTGAACATTTGCGCAGCTGGTTTCGCGAGCGGCTTATCGCCCACCGTTTGGCTTCGGTCAATCTGTCACGTTTACCTTACGAGCCCAAACTTAAATAAAACTTATACAGAGTTACACTTTCTTACATAACGCCTGCTAAATTATGAGTATTTTCTAAACCGCACCCATAATTTGCAGTCATTTTGAAAAGGAAGTCATTATGTCGTTCTGGAAAGTTGCAGCAGCGCAATATGAGCCTCGTAAAACCTCACTCACCGAACAGGTAGCTCATCATCTGGAGTTTGTGAGGGCCGCCGCCAGGCAACAATGTCAGCTGTTAGTTTTTCCATCGCTTTCTTTACTGGGATGTGATTATTCGCGACGTGCCCTTCCTGCCCCACCCGATCTCTCGCTGTTAGACCCGCTTTGTTATGCTGCAACGACCTGGCGAATGACCATCATTGCCGGCCTTCCCGTTGAATATAACGATCGCTTTATTCGTGGAATTGCGGTGTTCGCACCGTGGCGAAAAACACCAGGGATCTACCATCAGAGTCATGGTGCATGTCTGGGCCGTCGTTCCAGAACCATCACGGTGGTCGATGAACAACCGGAAGGTATGGATATGGACCCGACCTGTTCACTGTTTACGACAGGGCAATGTCTGGGGGAACCCGACCTACTGGCGTCGGCCCGTCGCTTACAATTTTTTTCACATCAGTACTCGATTGCTGTGCTGATGGCAAATGCCCGTGGTAACAGTGCACTATGGGATGAACATGGTCGTCTCATCGTTCGCGCCGATCGTGGTTCATTATTGTTAGTCGGTCAGCGTTCATCACAGGGTTGGCAAGGCGATATCATTCCATTACGCTAGGCTTTTTCGGCCTGGAGCATGCCATGTTGCGCATTATCGATACAGAAACCTGCGGTTTGCAGGGAGGGATCGTTGAGATTGCCTCTGTTGATGTCATTGACGGAAAAATCGTCAACCCCATGAGCCACCTGGTGCGCCCCGATCGTCCTATTAGTCCACAAGCGATGGCGATTCATCGCATCACCGAAGCCATGGTCGCCGATAAACCGTGGATTGAAGATGTGATCCCACACTATTACGGTAGTGAATGGTATGTCGCGCACAACGCCAGCTTTGACCGCCGCGTACTGCCTGAGATGCCCGGTGAGTGGATTTGCACTATGAAACTGGCCCGTCGTTTGTGGCCAGGGATCAAGTACAGCAATATGGCGTTATATAAAACACGGAAGCTCAATGTACAGACGCCGCCGGGCCTGCATCATCACCGCGCGTTGTATGACTGTTATATCACCGCCGCGTTGCTTATCGATATTATGAACACCTCCGGCTGGACGGCAGAACAGATGGCCGATATCACCGGACGTCCGTCGTTGATGACGACCTTCACCTTTGGCAAATACCGTGGCAAAGCGGTTTCCGACGTTGCCGAACGCGATCCGGGCTATCTGCGCTGGTTGTTTAATAACCTGGACAGCATGAGCCCGGAGCTGCGTTTAACACTGAAACATTATCTGGAAAATACCTAATCCGCAGGCGTAGCGGGTAATGTTCCCTGCGCCAGCGCGACCAGAAAAGCATATTCCATCGCTACGCCTTCGTACGATTTAAAGCGGCCAGATTTACCGCCATGGCCTGAGTCCATGTCGGTACAGAGCAATAAAAGATGGTTATCGGTTTTCAGCTCGCGCAATTTAGCGACCCATTTTGCCGGTTCCCAATATTGCACCTGAGAATCGTGTAAACCGGTCGTTACCAGTAAATGTGGATAAGCCTGTGCGGTGACGTTGTCATACGGGCTGTAGCTTTTCATATACTCGTAATATTGCGGATCCTGCGGATTCCCCCACTCTTCAAACTCACCAGTGGTAAGAGGAATTGATTCATCAAGCATCGTTGTTACAACATCAACAAACGGTACCTGGGCGATAACGCCGTGGAATAATTCCGGGCGTTGATTAATTGCAACGCCCATCAACATGCCCCCCGCACTCCCGCCCATCGCATAACAAAGCGAAGGAGAGCCATAGCCCAGTTTTAACAATGCATCGCAGGCATCAAGATAATCATTAAACGTATTTTTCTTCTTCAGAAATTTACCGTCTTCGTACCATTGTTGCCCCAGCTCACCGCCGCCGCGAACATGGACAATGGCGTAGACAAATCCACGATCTAATAAACTCAAGCGGCTAAAACTGAAATCGGCATCAATACTTGCGCCGTAAGAACCGTAGCCATACACCAGCAGCGGGTTGTGCCCTTTGCGAAAATGTTTGCGATGGTAGACCAACGAAACCGGAACTTCGACGCCATCACGGGCGACTATCCACAGGTGTTCACTGCGGTAATTCGCCGCATCAAAACCAGGAACTTCCGTTTGTTTTAATACACGACGCTCACCGGTATCCATATCCAGTTCAAACAAAGTGTCTGGTGTGGTCATGGAAGAATAACCATAACGCAATCGCGCGGTTTCAGGTTCTGGATTGTAGGCAATCCAGGTCACATAGGCCGGATCATCAAAGGCAATGCCAATGACTTCCCGGGTCTTGCGGTTAATTTGGCGCAAACTGGTTAACCCGCGCTGACGCTCTTCAACCACCAGCCAGTCGGTAAACAGCGTAAACCCTTCCAGCATGATGTTTTCGCGTGGCGGAATTAACTCTTCCCACTGTTGCTCATCACGCATACGGGTACGGTATAAGCCAAAGTTTTTGCCGTGGCGGTTGGAACGCAGATAAAAACGATGCTGGTAGTGATCAAGGCTGTATTCGTGATCTTTGCAGCGCGGCAGAAAAACAAACGGCTCGGCATCGGCCATTTCCGCGTCCAGCAGGCGAACTTCACTGGTGGTGGCGCTGGCCAGATGAATGACTACATAGTGCTTCGAGGTCGTTTTATGCAGGCTGACGTAATAGGTTTCGTCTTTTTCTTCGTAGATCAGTTTATCCTGCGATGCTGGCGTACCGATGGCGTGACGCCAGACCTGATAAGGAAGCAGCGTCACCGGATGCTTGCGAACATAGTAGAAAGTCCAGGAATCATTTGCCCAGACAAAGCTGGGTTCAACGTTATCCAGCAGTTCCGGATACCAGTTACCTGTTTCCAGATTACGAAAACGAATGCCGTACTGGCGTCGGGAAAGAAAATCTTCTGCCAGTGCCATAATGGTGTTATCGGGCGTAATCGCCATTCCGCCCATCGAATAAAACTCACTGTGCGCCGCGCGCTTATTGGCATCGAGCAATGTTTCCCACTCATCCCACTCTTCACTGAATGCCGATTGACGCTGGTAGATAGCATATTCACAGCCTGGTTCATAAATATGCCGATAGCGGTAGCCATTTTTTATGTAGGGCGCAGAAACTTCTCTTTGCGGAATGCGGTCGATGATTTCCTTTAAGATGCGATCCTGCAAGGCTTGTTGCGAGGCCATCACCCGATGACCGTAACTATTTTCTTGCTGCAGGTAGTCCAGGACTTCCGGCTGAGAACGCGTATCGTCCCGCAGCCAGTAGTAATTATCGATGCGCGTATCGCCATGAAGCGTCATGGCGTGGGGAATGCGGGCGGCTTTTGGTAGCATGTTCTTGTTCTTTCTGGTTGAAACATCTTATAAGGGTGGCAAAACTCACCGGGGATGCAAGCGAAACAGGGTAGTCATTGCTTAGCGAAAAACGCCGTAAACCCTCGCCCAATGCGGGCGGGGATATAAGGCGAAAAGCCCGCAGGGCTTTAAAGATCAATCAGGTATTGACTGACTCTGAACGTAGGCTCTGAGCGTTTCAATCGTTGCCCCTCCGGTGCTACAGACAAAGTACGATCTCGACCACAAAAGCCCCGTTTTACTCTGCATACGTAAATGCGCGTTCTGCTGGCGTAGCAAACGTGATGATACCGATTTTAAATTATTGACCATCACACTGACCGCCAGTTTTGGCGGGTAGGCAACCAGCAGGTGTACATGGTCTGGCTCCCCGTCCATCTCAATAATTTCGCATTCAAGCTTTGCCGCAGCGGAGCCAAAAGCCTCACGCAACTGAGCGATCATCTGACTGTCGAATAGTTTGCGTCGATACTTTGTCGTAAAAATAAGGTGCACAACCAGCTTACTGACACTGTGTCGTTTGCGGAGAAATCCCGCCAGTAAATCATCATGATTACTCAATTGATATATTCACCTAAAGTGTTAAAATAAAAGCATTATATCAATGAGCGCTGATTATGTTAAGAGCAACAAAAGTACGCATCTACCCGACACCAGAACAGGCTGAATTCATCAACGCCCAGTTCGGTGCAGTGCGTTTTGCGTACAACAAAGCTCTGCATATCAAGAAACATTCTTACCAGCGGCACCGCGTAAATTTAAACCCGCGTAAAGACCTCAAACCACTGCTTGCAGTGGCGAAGAAATCCCGCCGGTATGGATGGCTTAAAGAATATGATTCTATTGCGTTGCAGCAGGCGGTAATTAACCTCGACGTGGCTTTTTCTAACTTTTTCAATCCGAAACTGAAAGCAGGTAAACCTACCTTTAAAAGTAAACACGGCAGACAATCGAGCTACCATTGTGTTGGCATAAAAGTCCTTGATGCTGCGATAAAAATACCGAAAATCTTGCCGATTGAAGCGCGTTTACATCGTGAAATTACGGGAATGCTGAAAAGTATCACGTTGAGCCGCAGCGCAACCGGGAAATACTACGCGTCGTTACTCTGTGACGACGGGATGGAAGCGCCGGCAAAGCCCGCACTGATATCAAATGTGACAGGGCTGGATATGGGGCTGGCGCATTTTGTCATCAAATCGGACGGCAATAAAATTGCCAGTCCCCGCCACCTAATCAATGCAAGTCGCAACCTGCGCCGGAAGCAGAAAGCACTGTCCCGTAAGAAAAAAGGGAGCGCAAACAGGCGCAAAGCCAGAATACAACTTGCAGCCGTTCACGAACGGGTAGCCAGTGCCCGTGCCGATTTCCAGCACAAGTTATCTCGCGCAATTGTTGACGAAAACCAAGCGGTAATTGTCGAGACATTGAAAACGGCAAATATGATGAAAAATCACCATCTGGCTCGTGCGATAGGCGATGCTGGATGGTCTGGATTCATCACAAAACTGGAATACAAAGCAGCAGAGAAAGGTGTGCATCTGGTGAAACTGGATCAATGGTTCGCCAGTTCGAAGACCTGCCACTGCTGCGGTCACAAAATGTCGGAGATGCCATTACATAAGCGCATCTGGCAGTGTCCAGAGTGTGGAGTTGAACATGACCGCGATATCAACGCGGCGCTCAACATCAAACGCAAGGGCATACTGGAATTACAAGCGGCGGGACTCGTCGTTTCTGCCCATGGAGGCCAGCGTAAATCCGTCACACAGACGGTTGCGGCTTAAGAAGTGGGAAGCCTCGCCCGACAGGGCGGGGAGCAGTCACATGATGACAGGTAATGGCGCGGATATCGAATGTTATGCAGACAGAGAAAATCAGCCTGCTCAAATGGCTGTGCGGTTCTGGATAGCCCGAAATAGTCAACTTCAGGCTATCCAGAGAGCGGAATTATTCCGCCAAAGTACGTTTTTGCTGTTCGAGATCGCGTTCAATGCCGTCACGAACATCCTGGGGGATTTTCAGCGCGTCACCCAGTGCATTCAGGTAACTGCGTTCCATAAAATGGTCAATATCAATAGCCGCGCAGCTCAGGAAATAGATTTCCAGCGCCTCTTCTTCATTGCGGACCCCGGTAGCCAGGCGTTGTGGATCCAGCGGTTGTTCGATTGCCTGCTCAATGAGTACACGCCCCTGTTCTTCCACGCCGGCTTCACGCAATTGCAGGTCGATTGCCGCACGTTCTTTGGCATCAATATGACCATCACTTTTAGCGGCAAAGACCAGCGCAAGGATCAAACGTTCCGTACGCTCATCCAGCGGCGTACTTTGCGCGCCAAACTGCGGTTCGTCCTGATGCGCCGCGCGAATTTTATCTTTGTATTTATTCCACAGCACCGTACCCGCGACCGCTCCGCCGCCAACCAGTAACGCGTTGGTGCCATATTTCGTAAGAAGTTTACGTGCTGATTTATTTGCGACCAGCAGCCCAGCCAGTCCGCCTAATGCGCCTGGCACTAAAAGTTTGCCCAATCCCTGATCCGCAGACGAGGAGGCAGAAGAACTGCTTTGCCCAAGCAAGGATTGCAGTTGATTTAACCAATTAGCCATATTTGCTCCTCAATAACCATTTTTAGTGCCTGTAGCATAGCGGATGAGGATGTCAGAAAATGTATATCGAGACAAAAGATGCGCAAATAAGCGGGTCGGTAGGCCGTTATTCAAAGAAATTCGCGCCAGGTAAGGTGTTCACTGTATATCAGGTGATAAGGGTATTTTAGGTGAAAGTAGTTTGACGTTTTGAGTAGCACTGTTTGATGCTGATTGCCCGATGCGACGCTGTTGCGTCTTCTCAGGCCTACGATTGTGGTGCGTTGTGGGGCGGACAAGGCATTCGCGCCGCATCCGCCAACGGTCAATCGAATTATCAGAAGCCATTAACGCCGCTGATATTCCGCCATTCCCGCTTTGCAGTCCACGCTGACCTGGTAATGAATATCGGCACTTTTACCACGTACGGTTAGCGGTACTGACCATTTATCATCTTTACCCTGAATGTCCTGCAAACTGACCCATGCCACAGGATCGGCCTGACCGACAATTTTTTGATCATCTGCCCAGCGCGCCACGCGATTTTGTTGATAATCACGTTTTACGCTCGCGGCAATTCCGGCAGCATCCAGACCTTCACACTTTGGGAAAGTGACCGACTTGCTGGTTTCATTATTGGCAGCGAAAACTGATGCGCAAGCAGAAACCAACAACAGCCCTAAAAACGCCCCTCTTTTTTTCATGTTTTTCTCCATAGCACAATGATTCAGGAGAAAGCATGGTACAAATTGTCAGGAGCGCAAGTTGCTTCAGGCCGCGTGTGAGGCATCTTCCTCTTCGGATTCAGCACCGACGACCTGTGGGGACGGTAATTTGCCGGTTTTCAGAATGGTGCTAAGCACATCTTTTTGTTCTGCCAGCCATAGCGAAAGGGCTTCACGTTGCTCGTCTTCCATTTGCACTGGAGAATTTGTCAGCCAGGTGTCAAGCAGATCCGCCGTATCAAGCATTTTGTCATAAGCATCGGCTTCCTTTTTGCTGGTAAACGACATTTTCTCTTCGCCCTCACGAATGACTACGTATTTAACTTCAACCGCCATTTGCAGCCTCTCATAATAACTGTGATTTTATACAGTATATTTCTTTTCGGTTGGGAAATCAACATCAGCAATAAAGACACGCGCAAACGTTTTCGTTTATACTGCGCGCGGAATTAATCAGGGGATATTCGTTATGACGTTATTAGGCACTGCGCTGCGTCCGGCAGCAACTCGCGTGATGTTATTAGGCTCCGGTGAACTGGGTAAAGAAGTGGCAATCGAGTGTCAGCGTCTCGGCGTAGAAGTGATTGCCGTTGATCGCTATGCCGACGCACCAGCCATGCATGTCGCGCATCGCTCCCATGTCATTAATATGCTTGATGGTGATGCATTACGCCGTGTGGTTGAACTGGAAAAACCACATTATATCGTGCCGGAGATCGAAGCTATTGCCACCGATATGCTGATCCAACTTGAAGAGGAAGGACTGAATGTTGTCCCCTGCGCGCGCGCAACGAAATTAACGATGAATCGCGAGGGTATCCGTCGCCTGGCGGCAGAAGAGCTGCAGCTGCCCACTTCCACTTATCGTTTTGCCGATAACGAAAACCTTTTCCGCGAGGCGGTTGCTGAAATCGGCTATCCCTGCATTGTTAAACCGGTGATGAGTTCCTCCGGCAAGGGGCAGACGTTTATTCGTTCTGCAGAGCAACTTGCTCATGCATGGGAGTACGCTCAGCAAGGCGGTCGCGCCGGAGCGGGCCGCGTAATTGTTGAAGGCGTCGTTAAGTTTGACTTCGAAATTACCCTGCTAACCGTCAGCGCGGTGGATGGCGTCCATTTCTGTGCACCAGTAGGTCATCGCCAGGAAGATGGCGACTACCGTGAATCCTGGCAACCACAGCAAATGAGCCAGCTTGCCCTTGAACGTGCGCAAGAGATTGCCCGTAAAGTGGTGCTGGCACTGGGCGGTTATGGTCTGTTTGGTGTCGAGCTGTTTGTCTGTGGTGATGAGGTGATTTTCAGTGAGGTCTCCCCTCGTCCACATGATACCGGGATGGTGACGTTAATTTCTCAGGATCTCTCAGAGTTTGCCCTGCATGTACGTGCCTTCCTCGGACTTCCGGTTGGCGGGATCCGTCAGTATGGTCCTGCAGCTTCTGCCGTTATCCTGCCACAACTGACCAGTCAGAATGTCACGTTTGATAATGTGCAGAATGCCGTAGGCGCAGGCCTACAGATTCGTTTATTTGGTAAGCCGGAAATTGATGGCAGCCGTCGTCTGGGGGTGGCACTGGCTACTGCAGAGAGTGTTGATGAAGCGATTGAGCGCGCAAAGCACGCCGCAGCACAGATAAAAGTACAAGCTTAACCCCGGCGAAAAACGCTACAAAAATGCCCGATCCTCGATCGGGCATTTTGACTTTTACAGCTTAGCGCCTTCTACAGCTTCACGCGCCAGCTTAGTAATGCGGTCGTAATCGCCCGCTTCCAGCGCATCTGCCGGAACCAGCCAGGAACCACCGATGCACAGCACGCTTTTCAGCGCCAGGTAGTCACGGTAGTTAGCCGGAGAAATACCACCCGTCGGGCAGAAACGGACCTGGGAGAACGGACCCGCGATCGCCTGCAGGGCTTTCACACCGCCGTTAGCTTCAGCCGGGAAGAATTTGAACTCTTTCAAACCGTAGTCCATACCCAGCATCAGTTCGGAAACAGTGCTGATCCCCGGAATCAGAGGAATAGTCCCTTCGGTAGCAGCCTTCAGCAGCGGCTCGGTCAGCCCCGGGCTAATTGCGAACTGTGCACCCGCTTCGGTGACTTCTGCCAGCTGCTGTGGATTCAGCACCGTACCGGCACCCACAATCGCTTCAGGCACTTCTTTGGCGATAGCACGGATAGCGTCAACTGCACACTCGGTACGCAGAGTCACTTCCAGAACGCGCACCCCACCAGCAACCAACGCTTTTGCCATCGGCACCGCGTGTTCCAGTTTTTTTACCACGATAACCGGTACAACCGGGCCGGTGGTCAGGATTGATTCTGCACTTGTTTTCCAGTTTTTCATCAGAGTTTTCTCTCGCCTGATTACAAATTTGTCGTCTTAAAAAGTGATACAGGTTGCGCCCTGTTCGGCACCGGACAGTTTTTCACGCAAGGCGCTGAATAATTCACGTCCTGTTCCCACGCGTGACGCGCTCAGGTCAGGAATGTGTGGTTCGCGAGCAGCCAGTTCCGCTTCGTCTACCAGCAGCGTCAGTTCGCCTGTCTGTCCATTCACACGAATGATGTCCCCGTCGCGCACTTTTGCCAGCAGCCCGCCATCGTAGGCTTCTGGTGTTACGTGGATAGCTGACGGCACTTTACCTGAAGCGCCGGAGAGTCGTCCATCAGTAACTAACGCAATTTTGAAACACCGGTCCAATAATACACCAAGTGGCGGCATGAGTTTATGTAATTCTGGCATTCCGTTCGCTTTTGGCCCCTGATGACGGACAACAACGACACAATCGCGGTCCAGCAAACCCGCTTCAAAGGCCGGCATAACGTCATGCTGGCTTTCAAAAACAACCGCAGGCGCTTCAATCACCTGGTTCTCAACCGGCACGGCAGAGGTTTTCATAACCGCACGGCCCAGGTTACCGCTTAACACTTTTGTCCCACCATGATGAGAGAAAGGTTGTTCGAAGGAAGCGATCACATTGCTGTCGAGTGATTTTTCCGCCCCTTCCCGCCAGTCCAGTTCACCATTATTCAGCCATGGTTCAAGGGTATAACGAGACAGACCAAAGCCTGCCACCGTATTGACATCTTCATGCAGCAGGCCTGCTTTGAGCAGTTCACGCACCAGAACCGGTACGCCACCTGCCGCCTGGAAGTGGTTAATATCGGCCGGACCGTTCGGGTAGAGACGTGCCATCAGCGGTACAACATCAGAAAGGTCAGAGAAGTCATCCCAGTTAATCTGAATACCGGCCGCGCGCGCCATCGCCACCAGGTGCATGGTGTGGTTAGTGGAACCACCGGTCGCCAGCAGTGCAACGATACCGTTCACCACCACTTTCTCATCTATCATCTTACCGATCGGCATCCATTCATTACCATTACCGGTCATGCGTGTAACCTGACGCGCAGCGGCAGCGGTCAAAGCATCGCGCAGCGGAGAATCCGGATGAACAAAAGAAGAGCCTGGCAACTGCATCCCCATAAACTCCACCACCATCTGGTTGGTGTTGGCAGTACCGTAGAAAGTACATGTTCCCGGCGCATGGTAAGACGCGGCTTCTGACTCCAGTAAGGCCATGCGGTCCACTTTACCTTCGGCATAAAGCTGGCGAATACGCACTTTTTCTTTATTTGGCAAACCGCTTGCCATCGGTCCAGACGGCACAAACACCGCAGGCAAATGACCAAACGACAGGGCTGCCATCGTCAGACCCGGGACAATCTTGTCGCACACCCCGAGGAACAGAGCACCATCAAACATGTTATGGGACAGCCCGACCGCCGCAGACATCGCTATCACTTCGCGGCTTAGCAGCGACAATTCCATTCCATCCTGCCCCTGGGTGACACCATCACACATCGCCGGAACACCGCCCGCAACCTGACCAACCGCATTCGCTTCATGCAGGGCTTTACGAATGATTTCTGGATAGTGTTCATAAGGCTGGTGAGCGGAGAGCATGTCGTTATAGGAGGTGATGATGGCGATATTGTTACGCAACATGCTTTTCAAAGAGGCTTTGTCTTCTGGCTGGCAGGCAGCGAAACCGTGTGCCAGGTTACCGCATGCCAACTGCGAACGATGAACGGTCGACGTTTTCGCTTGTTCTATCCGGGCGAGATAAGCAGAGCGAGTCTCGCGCGAACGTTCAATGATTCGATTTGTTACGCGTAACAATTGTGGATTCATAAAGGCTCCTGAAATTGAGTTGTCAGAGCAGGATGATTCACAACGCGTTTCATTCAGAGGATTTATGACTGAAACGCCTGTAACCGGAGCTCATAGGGCAAAAACGTTTCAGTCAGTGTAATAAAAAAAGCCTCGTGGGTGAATCCGCACGAGGCCTGAAAGTGTAAAAATTGTTCTACAATCTGTGCAAGATCATGTTACCGGTAAAATAACCATAAAGGATGAGCGCAGATATTACTCAAACTCATTCCAGGAACGACCATCACGGGTAATCATCGCCACTGAGGCAACGGGTCCCCAGGTTCCGGCCTGATACGGTTTCGGCGCATCATTGTCCATCGCCCACGCCTCAGTAATGGAGTCTACCCATTTCCAGGCTTCTTCCACTTCATCGCGACGTACGAACAGTGCCTGAATACCACGCATGGTTTCCAGCAGCAGACGTTCATAGGCATCCGCCAGATGCGTCTGATTAAAGGTTTCTGAATAGCTCAGATCCAGCTTGGTGATTTGCAGGTTATGTTTGTGGTCAAGGCCAGGAACTTTATTCAGTACCTGGATATCCACGCCTTCATCAGGTTGCAGACGGATAGTCAGTTTATTCTGCGGCAGATCCTGCCACGACTCTTTAAACAGATTCAGTTCAGGTGTTTTGAAATAGACCACGACTTCAGAACATTTGGTCGGCAGACGTTTACCAGTACGCAGGTAGAATGGCACACCGGCCCAGCGCCAGTTATCAATGTCGACGCGGATCGCCACGAAGGTTTCTGTATTGCTGCTCTTGTTCGCGCCCTCTTCTTCCAGATATCCCGGCACTTTTTTGCCCTGGGCGAAGCCCGCAGTATATTGCCCGCGTACGGTTTTTTCGCGTACGTTGGAGCGGTCGATGCGGCGCAGAGACTTCAGTACTTTCACTTTTTCATCGCGGATGCTGTCTGCACTCAGGTCAGACGGCGGAGACATCGCAATCATGCAAAGAATTTGCAGCAGGTGGTTCTGGATCATGTCGCGCATCTGACCGGCTTTATCAAAATAGCCCCAGCGCCCTTCGATCCCCACTTCTTCTGCCACGGTAATCTCAACATGATCAATGGTGCGATTGTCCCAGTTATTCACAAACAGGGAGTTAGCAAAACGCAGCGCCAACAGGTTCAGCACCGTTTCTTTACCAAGATAGTGGTCGATACGGTAAACCTGGCACTCCTCGAAGTATTCGCCAACCTGATCATTGATTTCCTGCGAGGTCGCCAGCGACGTCCCCAGCGGTTTCTCCATGACTACGCGTGCCGGTTTAGCATTCAGTTTTGCCTCGCCAAGCCCTTTGCAAATTGCGCCAAAAGTGCTGGGCGGCATGGCAAAGTAGTTAATGGTGATACGATTTTTTTGATCCAGCATCGCGCCGAGACGGCTGAATGCAGCAGTGTCATTGACATCGAGATTACAAAAATCCAGACGTGCACTCAGGGTGTCCCATAAACCTTCATCAATGGTTTCTTTCATGAAAGTTTCGAGCGCCTCGCGGACAACTTTGGTATATGCCGCTTTATCCCAGTCAGCACGCCCTACGCCAATAATCCGGGTGTCCGGGTTGAGCTGACCGGCTTTTTCCAGTTGATACAGGGAAGGCAGCAATTTACGACGCGCAAGGTCGCCTTTCGCGCCGAAAATGACCAGGTCACAGGCCTGGGCTGTTTGCGTTACCGCCATGTCATTCTCCTTAAGTTAACTAACCCGGTACTTAAGCCAGGGTATACTTGTAATTTTCTTACGGTGCACTGTACTGCTTTTACGAGCTTGCGAAAACTGTAAACGCTTATCCACCCGTGCGATTACGGTAAAAGCGCGTAAAGTGCGGCAAAACTGATAAAAAAATCATCGTTTTCCATTGGGTAAAAATCTGACACTGATCATGTTATGAAAAAAAATAACAACTTTTTTATCTGCTTTTGTCATTAACACAGCACACAGGCGTAATATCTGACAAAACTGCATTTCGATTTCTTTCAGTGCGGAAATCGTCATTACCCGTGAGTCTCTTTACATCATGAATATGCTGGAAAAAATCCAGTCTCAGCTGGAACATTTGAGCAAATCTGAGCGCAAAGTTGCCGAGGTCATTCTGGCTTCGCCCGATAACGCGATCCATTTGAGTATTGCTGCTCTGGCGCTGGAAGCCAATGTTAGCGAACCGACGGTGAATCGTTTCTGTCGCAGCATGGACACACGCGGTTTTCCTGATTTTAAACTTCATCTGGCACAAAGTCTGGCGAATGGCACTCCCTATGTTAATCGCAACGTCAATGAAGATGACAGCGTTGAATCATACACGGGGAAAATATTTGAGTCCGCAATGGCAACGCTCGATCATGTCCGTCATTCACTGGATAAATCTACCATCAACCGCGCCGTCGACTTGCTCACTCAGGCAAAAAAAATCGCCTTTTTCGGATTAGGTTCTTCAGCCGCCGTTGCCCACGATGCGATGAATAAGTTCTTTCGTTTTAATGTTCCGGTGGTGTACTCCGATGATATTGTGCTGCAACGCATGAGTTGTATGAATTGTAGCGACGGAGACGTGGTGGTGCTGATTTCTCATACTGGAAGAACAAAAAATCTGGTCGAGCTGGCGCAGCTGGCACGCGAAAACGACGCTATGGTAATTGCCCTCACCTCTGCGGGTACCCCGCTCGCCCGGGAAGCAACGCTGGCAATTACCCTCGACGTACCGGAAGATACTGACATTTATATGCCCATGGTTTCTCGACTTGCACAGCTGACCGTGATAGATGTGCTGGCGACAGGATTTACTTTGCGGCGCGGTGCAAAATTCAGAGATAACTTGAAGCGGGTCAAGGAAGCGCTGAAGGAATCGCGTTTTGATAAGCAGTTACTTAATTTAAGTGACGATCGCTAAAAACGACTGTCACTGTCCTAATCTTATACGACATCCGAATGAGATTAATTTATCGCCATCGCGGCGTTATTTCATTCGGATTTCATGTTCAAGCAACACCTGGTTGTTTCAGTCAACGGAGTATTACATGTCCAGAAGGCTTCGCAGAACTAAAATCGTTACCACGTTAGGCCCAGCAACAGATCGCGATAATAACCTTGAAAAAGTTATCGCGGCGGGTGCCAACGTTGTACGTATGAACTTTTCTCACGGCTCGCCTGAAGATCACAAAATGCGCGCGGATAAAGTTCGTGAAATTGCCGCAAAACTGGGGTGTCATGTGGCTATTCTGGGTGACCTCCAGGGGCCCAAAATCCGTGTATCCACCTTTAAAGAAGGCAAAGTTTTCCTCAATATTGGGGATAAATTCCTGCTCGACGCCAACCTGGGTAAAGGTGAAGGCGACAAAGAAAAAGTCGGTATCGACTACAAAGGCCTGCCTGCTGACGTCGTGCCTGGTGACATCCTGCTGCTGGACGATGGTCGCGTTCAGTTAAAAGTACTGGAAGTTCAGGGCATGAAAGTGTTCACCGAAGTGACCGTCGGTGGTCCCCTCTCCAACAATAAAGGTATCAACAAACTTGGCGGCGGTTTGTCGGCTGAAGCGCTGACCGAAAAAGACAAAGCAGACATTAAGACTGCGGCGTTAATTGGCGTAGATTACCTGGCTGTCTCCTTCCCACGCTGCGGCGAAGATCTGAACTATGCCCGTCGGCTGGCACGCGATGCAGGATGTGATGCGAAAATTGTTGCCAAGGTTGAACGTGCGGAAGCCGTATGCAGCCAGGATGCAATGGATGACATCATCCTCGCCTCTGACGTGGTAATGGTTGCACGCGGCGACCTTGGTGTGGAAATTGGCGATCCGGAACTGGTCGGCATTCAGAAAGCGTTGATCCGTCGTGCGCGTCAGCTTAACCGCGCAGTAATCACGGCGACCCAGATGATGGAGTCAATGATTACTAACCCGATGCCGACGCGTGCAGAAGTCATGGACGTAGCAAACGCCGTTCTGGATGGTACTGACGCTGTGATGCTTTCTGCAGAAACTGCTGCTGGTCAGTATCCTTCAGAAACTGTTGCAGCCATGGCGCGCGTTTGCCTGGGTGCGGAAAAAATCCCGAGCATCAACGTTTCTAAACACCGTCTGGACGTGCAGTTCGACAATGTGGAAGAAGCTATTGCCATGTCAGCAATGTACGCGGCTAACCACCTGAAAGGCGTTACGGCGATCATCACCATGACCGAATCGGGTCGTACGGCGCTGATGACCTCCCGTATCAGCTCTGGTCTGCCAATTTTCGCCATGTCACGCCATGAACGTACGCTGAACCTGACTGCTCTCTATCGCGGCGTTACGCCGGTGCACTTTGATAGCGCTAATGACGGCGTAGCAGCTGCCAGCGAAGCGGTTAATCTGCTGCGCGATAAAGGTTACTTGATGTCTGGTGACCTGGTGATTGTCACCCAGGGCGACGTGATGAGTACCGTGGGTTCTACTAATACCACACGTATTTTAACGGTAGAGTAAGTACGTTGCCGGATGCGGCGAAAACGCCTCATCCGGCCTACAGTTCAATGATAGTTCAACAGATTTCGAATCTTCTGAAGCAAACTTGAACTTATCACACGGCGGAAGCCTCTCCTCGCGAGAGGCTTTTTTTATTTGATGGGATAAAGATCTTTGCGCTTATACGGTTGGATTTCGCCCGGTTTGCGAGTTTTCAGCAATTTTAGTATCCAGGTGTATTGTTCTGGTCGCGGACCAACAAAAATCTCGACTTCTTCATTCATCCGCCGCGCAATCGTATGGTCATCCGCCTCTAACAGATCATCCATCGGTGGGCGCACCTGAATCGTCAGGCGATGCGTCTTGCCATCATAAATCGGAAACAGCGGTACAACGCGCGCACGGCACACTTTCATCAAACGACCAATCGCGGGCAACGTCGCTTTATAGGTGGCAAAGAAATCAACAAATTCGCTGTGCTCTGGGCCATGATCCTGATCGGGTAAATAATATCCCCAGTAGCCCTGACGTACCGACTGGATGAATGGTTTAATACCATCATTTCTCGCATGCAGACGACCGCCAAAACGACGACGCACCGTGTTCCAGACATAATCAAAAACCGGGTTGCCCTGATTATGGAACATCGCTGCCATTTTCTGCCCTTGCGAGGCCATCAGCATGGCAGGAATATCGACGGCCCAACCGTGCGGCACCAGAAAAATCACTTTCTCGTTATTACGCCGCATCTCTTCGATAATCTCCAGCCCTTGCCAGTCAACGCGAGGCTGAATTTTCTCCGGCCCGCGTATTGCCAACTCAGCCATCATTGCCATCGCTTGCGGCGCGGTGGCAAACATCTCATCAACAATCGCTTCGCGTTCAGCTTCACTACGTTCTGGAAAGCAGAGCGACAAATTGATTAACGCACGACGGCGTGAGCTTTTTCCCAGGCGTCCGGCAAAACGTCCCAGCCGTGCCAGAATGGGGTCGCGAAACTTTGGCGGCGTTAAAGCGATACCCGCCATCGCTGCTACGCCCAGCCATGCTCCCCAGTAGCGCGGGTGGCGAAAGGATTTATCAAACTCAGGAATGTATTCGCTATTATTTTTTTTCGTTTCCATGCTTTTCCAGTTTCGGATAAGGCAAAAATCAATCTGGTGATAGTGTAGCGGCGCAACTTGCCCCGCACCAAATAAAAAAGCCGGTACTGACTGCGTACCGGCTGCGAATGGATGTTAATTAATCAAACCGTAGCTGCGGCACAATCTCTTTGGCCTGTGCCAGGAATTCGCGACGATCGGAGCCGGTCAGCCCTTCGGTACGCGGCAGTTTTGCCGTCAGCGGGTTTACGGCCTGCTGGTTTATCCATACTTCATAGTGCAGATGCGGCCCGGTTGAACGTCCGGTATTACCGGAAAGCGCGATACGGTCGCCACGTTTCACCTTCTGTCCCGGTTTCACCAGAATCTTGCGCAAGTGCATATAACGCGTGGTGTAGCTGCGACCATGACGAATAGCCACATAATAACCTGCTGCGCCACTGCGTTTGGCAACCACCACTTCACCGTCACCCACTGAAAGCACTGGCGTACCTTGTGGCATGGCGAAATCAACACCTCTGTGTGGCGCAACGCGACCGGTCACCGGATTAGTACGACGCGGGTTAAAGTTAGATGAGATACGGAACTGTTTCGCCGTCGGGAATCGCAAGAATCCTTTCGCCAGACCAGTACCGTTACGATCGTAGAATTTGCCATCTTCAGCGCGGATTGCGTAATAATCTTTACCTTCTGAACGCAAACGTACGCCCAGCAGCTGGCTTTGCTCACGTTTACCATCAAGCATTTCTCGTGACATTAACACCGCAAATTCATCGCCTTTTTTCAGTTTGCGGAAATCCATTTGCCACTGCATGGCTTTAATCACTGCGCTCACTTCGGCGCTGGTTAAACCGGCGTTTCTGGCGCTGGCAACAAAGCTTCCCCCGACGGTACCTTTCAGCAGATTGTTGACCCACTCTCCTTGCTGCATTTCGCTGGTCATTTTAAAACCGTTAGCGGCAGTACGGTCATAAGTTCGGGTTTCACGACGAGACACTTCCCAGGTGAGGCGCTGCAGTTCGCCGTCCGCGGTTAATGTCCAGGAGAGTTGTTGACCGATTTTCAGGTTACGCAATTCTTTGTCGGCAGCAGCCAGTTGGGTGATATCACCCATATCAATACCATACTGATTGAGAATGCTGCTTAGCGTATCGCCAGTGGAAACAACATATTCATGCACGCCCGCTTCACCGGCGATTTTGTCATCCAGTTCATCCTGGGGAATGGCTTCATCTTCTTGTGCAGCTTGATCAATCGGCTCACTGGCTTCAGGTAAGAGCGAACGAATTTCGTTCTGTTCCAGCTCAATGGTTTTGACAATTGGCGTGGCATCGCGGTGATAAACATAGGGCCGCCAGACAGCGACGGCCAGAGTAAGAACGGTGAGCGACCCCAACATAACGCGGTGTGGTCGCGGTAAATTATTAAACGCCAGGGCGACAGAGCGGGCTATCTGTTGCACGTAATCACTTCCTCATTAATCTCCTTTCAGGCAGCTCGCATACTGGTTGGCTAATTGATTCAGGAATTCTGAATAGCTTGTTTTACCCAGTTTGATATTCGTCCCCAGGGGATCCAACGTTCCCATACGAACGGATGTCCCTCGTGCGACGCTCTCAACGACCGCTGGCCTGAACTGTGGCTCAGCAAAAACGCAGGTTGCTTTTTGCTCAACCAACTGTGTTCTTATTTCATGTAAACGCTGCGCGCCAGGTTGAATCTCAGGGTTAACGGTAAAATGACCAAGCGGTGTCAGTCCGAACTGTTTTTCGAAATAGCCGTAAGCATCGTGAAAAACGAAATAACCTTTCCCCTTGAGCGGCGCGAGCTCGTTACCAACCTGCGTTTCGGTTGAGGCTAATTGTGCCTCAAAATCCTTCAGGTTGGCGTCAAGTTTGGCTCGACTTTGCGGCATAAGTTCCACTAATTTTCCATGGATTGCAACCGCTGTAGCCCGCGCTATCTCTGGGGAAAGCCAAAGATGCATGTTGAAATCGCCGTGATGGTGATCTTCGTCACTTTTTTCCGCGTGATCGTGATCATCATCATCGCCGTGAATACTTTTCATCAGCAGCGGTTTCACATTCTCTAGCTGCGCAATCGTTACCTGTTTCGCTTCAGGTAATTTACTTACCGGTTTTTGCATGAACGCTTCCATCTCCGGGCCAACCCAAACGACTAAGTCCGCGTTCTGTAAGCGTTTTACATCTGATGGACGCAGTGAATAATCATGTTCTGAAGCGCCGTCAGGTAGTAAAACCTCCGTTTCTGTTACCCCATCAGCAATGGCAGAAGCGATGAACCCAACGGGTTTAAGCGAAGCGACAACGGCAGCATCTGCGGCCTGAGTTGCACCGCCCCAGAGAGCGGCGGATAATGCTGCGAAAAGAAGCGTTTTTTTATGTAACATAATGCGACCAATCATCGTAATGAATATGAGAATTGTGATATTATAACATTTCATGACTACTGCAAGACTAAAATTAACATGACAAGTCTGGTTTCCCTGGAAAATGTCTCGGTTTCTTTTGGCCAACGCCGCGTCCTCTCTGATGTGTCGCTGGAACTTAAACCTGGAAAAATTTTGACTTTACTTGGGCCAAATGGCGCAGGTAAGTCGACACTGGTACGGGTAGTGCTCGGGCTGGTAACACCCGATGAAGGGGTCATCAAGCGCAACGGAAAACTGCGTATCGGCTATGTACCGCAGAAGCTTTATCTCGACACCACGTTGCCACTGACCGTAAACCGTTTTTTACGCTTACGCCCTGGCACACATAAAGAAGATATTTTGCCTGCACTGAAACGTGTCCAGGCCGGGCATCTGATTAACGCACCGATGCAAAAGCTCTCGGGTGGCGAAACACAGCGTGTATTGTTAGCGCGAGCATTGTTAAATCGACCGCAATTATTAGTGCTGGATGAACCCACTCAGGGCGTGGATGTGAATGGTCAGGTGGCGTTATATGACCTTATTGACCAGTTGCGTCGCGAACTGGATTGTGGCGTTTTAATGGTCTCTCACGATCTGCATCTGGTAATGGCAAAAACCGATGAAGTGCTTTGCCTGAATCACCACATTTGTTGTTCCGGTACACCGGAAGTTGTTTCCCTGCATCCGGAGTTTATTTCTATGTTTGGTCCTCGTGGTGCTGAACAACTGGGTATCTATCGCCATCATCATAATCATCGTCACGATTTACAGGGACGAATTGTCTTGCGTCGGGGAAATGATCGCTCATGATTGAATTATTATTTCCCGGTTGGTTAGCCGGGATCATGCTCGCCTGTGCCGCGGGTCCGCTGGGTTCGTTTGTGGTCTGGCGTCGTATGTCTTATTTCGGTGATACGCTGGCCCATGCCTCATTACTTGGCGTCGCGTTTGGTTTGTTGCTGGACGTGAATCCATTCTATGCGGTGATTGCAGTTACGCTGCTGCTGGCGGGCGGTCTGGTATGGCTGGAGAAGCGTCCACAGCTGGCGATCGACACGTTATTAGGGATTATGGCGCACAGTGCCCTGTCGCTGGGCCTGGTGGTCGTTAGTCTGATGTCTAATATTCGTGTTGATTTGATGGCTTACCTGTTCGGTGATTTGCTGGCAGTGACGCCAGAAGATCTCATCTCTATTGCAATTGGCGTGGTCATCGTGGTGGCGATTTTGTTCTGGCAATGGCGCAATTTGCTGTCGATGACGATTAGCCCGGATCTGGCGTTTGTTGATGGTGTGAAATTACAGCGCGTGAAATTGTTGTTGATGCTGGTGACAGCATTGACGATTGGTGTAGCGATGAAATTTGTCGGCGCGTTGATTATTACTTCGTTGCTAATTATTCCTGCTGCTACTGCACGTCGCTTTGCCCGCACGCCGGAACAGATGGCAGGTGTCGCTGTTTTGGTGGGGATGGTGGCAGTGACTGGCGGTTTAACCTTTTCCGCATTTTACGATACACCAGCAGGCCCGTCGGTGGTGCTATGCGCGGCACTGTTATTTATTCTCAGTATGATGAAAAAACAGGCCAGCTAATCTTTCGCTGAACACATTTGTCGGATGCGGCGCGAGCGCCTTATCCGACCTGTGGTTCGCTATCTCTGGTATATGCCTGATAAGACGCGAATAGCGGCGCATCAGGCAACACTGCCAGTGTCGGATGCGCCGCGAGCGACCGATCCGACTTACGGCATTTCTGGCGGCGTGATGCCGAAGTGGTTCCACGCCCGCACTGTCGCCATACGCCCGCGCGGTGTACGCTGCAAAAAGCCTTGCTGAATCAAATAAGGTTCCAGCACATCCTCAATGGTTTCACGTTCTTCGCCAATGGCAGCCGCCAGGTTATCCAGACCTACCGGCCCACCAAAGAACTTATCGATTACCGCCAGCAACAATTTGCGGTCCATATAATCGAAACCTTCGGCATCGACATTCAGCATATCCAGCGCCTGAGCAGCGATATCAGCCGAGATGGTGCCATCGTGCTTCACTTCGGCGAAGTCACGCACTCGACGCAGCAGACGGTTGGCAATACGTGGCGTACCGCGAGCGCGACGAGCAACTTCCAGCGCGCCGTCATCACTCATCTCAAGCCCCATAAAGCGTGCGCTGCGACTGACGATATATTGCAGATCCGGCACCTGATAAAACTCCAGACGCTGCACAATACCAAAACGATCGCGCAACGGTGATGTCAGCGAACCTGCGCGCGTGGTTGCACCAATCAGGGTAAACGGCGGCAAATCAATTTTAATGGAGCGTGCCGCCGGACCTTCACCAATCATGATATCCAGTTGGTAATCTTCCATTGCCGGATACAACACCTCTTCCACCACTGGTGAAAGACGGTGGATCTCATCAATAAACAGCACGTCATGCGGTTCAAGGTTAGTGAGCATCGCTGCCAGATCCCCCGCCTTTTCCAGCACCGGACCAGAAGTCGTGCGTAAATTAACGCCCATTTCATTGGCGACAATGTTAGCAAGCGTAGTTTTACCCAACCCCGGAGGACCAAAAATCAACAGATGATCGAGGGCATCGCCGCGCAGTTTCGCTGCTTTGATGAAAATCTCCATCTGTGAACGAACCTGCGGCTGACCAACATACTCTTCCAGTAATTTAGGGCGAATGGCGCGATCTGCCACATCTTCCGGCAAAGTGGTACCGGCAGAAATCAGACGGTCTGCTTCAATCATCCTTTACCTCATAACGCGGCGCGTAGGGCTTCGCGAATTAATGTTTCACTGCTGGCGTCAGGGCGAGCGATTTTGCTCACCATGCGGCTTGCTTCTTGTGGTTTATAGCCCAGCGCCACCAGCGCAGCAACCGCTTCCTGTTCAGCATCGTCGGTCGCCGGGCTGGCAGGAGACGTGAGTACCAGGTCGGCGGCTGGCGTAAAGAGATCGCCATGCAAACCTTTAAATCGGTCTTTCATTTCAACAATCAAGCGTTCGGCGGTTTTTTTGCCAATACCCGGCAGTTTCACCAGCGCCCCCACTTCTTCACGCTCAACGGCATTAACGAACTGCTGCGCTGACATTCCAGAGAGGATCGCCAGCGCCAACTTCGGGCCGACGCCGTTGGTTTTGATCAACTCTTTGAACAACGTGCGCTCTTGTTTATTGTTAAAACCGTACAGCAATTGCGCGTCTTCACGCACCACAAAGTGGGTGAAAACGATCGCTTCCTGACCCGCTTCAGGGAGTTCATAAAAACAGGTCATCGGCATATGCACTTCATAGCCTACGCCGCCCACTTCAATTAACACCAGCGGGGGTTGTTTTTCAATGATGATGCCTCTGAGTCTGCCTATCACATGACGCTCCTGCGTAATGAATCAAAGATAATGCTGTATGATAAAAAAATGCTGGATAGATATCCAGCGAAGGATGAAGAAAACTTGCGAGGCGTCCCGATGATCTGAAAAATGGCGCAGTAGAATTTTTTCTACAGGTTATATTGGAAGCAAATATTTAAATATTACATATTCAGCGAAGAAATGCGTAATAAAAATACATATTGCGCCTCCTGAAAAAATAAATTTTTTATGCTATTACGTATATTCGTATCTATTTCAATGGAATGACAATGTGAATATTAATTATCCTGCTGAATATGAAATTGGTGATATCGTCTTTACATGTATAGGTGCTGCCTTATTTGGTCAAATATCAGCTGCATCAAATTGCTGGAGTAATCACGTCGGGATCATTATCGGTCATAACGGTGAAGACTTCATGGTTGCAGAAAGCCGGGTTCCCCTTTCAACCATCACCACGCTATCTCGTTTTATTAAACGTTCTTCTAATCAACGCTATGCTATAAAGCGATTAGACGCCGGGCTTACAGAACAACAAAAACAACGAATTGTTGAACAGGTTCCCTCCCGGCTACGCAAACTTTACCACACCGGTTTTAAATACGAATCTTCGCGCCAGTTCTGTTCAAAATTTGTTTTTGATATTTATAAAAAGGCGCTATGTATTCCGGTGGGTGAAATAGAGACGTTTGGAGAATTGTTAAATAGCAATCCGAATGCAAAACTCACTTTCTGGAAATTCTGGTTCTTAGGTTCTATTCCGTGGGAGCGTAAAACCGTCACGCCAGCCAGTTTGTGGCATCATCCGGGTTTGGTGTTGATTCATGCGGAGGGAGTGGAAACGCCTCAGCCGGAACTGACCGAGGCGGTATAACTTAACGCAGTCGCCCTCTCGCCAGGTTCAGCCGCGATTCGCTCATCTGCATCGCATTCTGACTGACGTGACAATGGGTAATCGCGATAGCTAATGCATCGGCAGCATCCGCCTGTGGATTAGCGGGCAGTTTCAGCAAGGTGCGGACCATATGCTGCACCTGGCTTTTTTCAGCACTACCAATACCTACCACCGTTTGCTTTACCTGACGTGCCGCATATTCAAATACCGGCAATTCCTGATTCACCGCCGCCACAATCGCCACGCCGCGTGCCTGCCCCAGTTTCAGGGCTGAGTCAGCGTTCTTCGCCATAAAGACTTGTTCAATGGCGAAATAATCAGGCTGGAACTGGGTAATGATTTCCGTCACGCCCGCATAGATGAGCTTCAGACGAGACGGTAAATCATCCACTTTGGTGCGTATGCATCCGCTACCCAGGTAGGACAATTGCCTGCCTACCTGGCGGATGACGCCATAGCCGGTCACGCGCGAACCCGGGTCAATGCCGAGAATAATAGCCATCACGCGTCTCCGTTTTGCTGTTTAGCAGGCCCCATCAGAGAGTCGCTGCAACCTCATCAGAGATTTCACCGTTATGGTAGACTTCCTGCACGTCGTCGCAATCTTCCAGCATATCGATCAGACGCATCAGTTTCGGTGCGGTTTCTGCATCCATATCAGCTTTGGTGGACGGGATCATGGAAACTTCCGCGCTGTCTGCTTTCAGACCTGCCGCTTCCAGAGCGTCGCGCACTTTACCCATTTCTTCCCATGCAGTGTAGACATCAATTGCGCCGTCATCATAGGTCACAACGTCTTCAGCACCTGCTTCCAGGGCTGCTTCCATGATGGTGTCTTCATCGCCTTTCTCGAAGGAGATCACGCCTTTTTTGCTGAACAGATAAGCTACGGAACCATCAGTACCGAGGTTACCGCCACATTTACTGAATGCATGGCGCACTTCAGCAACGGTACGGTTGCGGTTGTCAGACAGACATTCAATCATGATTGCCGTGCCGCCAGGACCGTAACCTTCGTAGATGATGGTTTCCATGTTTGCATCATCATCCCCCCCCACACCACGTGCGATTGCGCGGTTCAGAGTGTCACGGGTCATGTTGTTAGACAATGCTTTATCAATTGCTGCACGCAGACGCGGGTTAGCGTCCGGGTCACCACCGCCCAGCTTAGCCGCGGTTACCAGCTCACGAATGATTTTAGTGAAGATTTTACCGCGCTTAGCATCCTGCGCAGCTTTACGATGTCTGGTGTTGGCCCATTTACTATGACCTGCCATAAAAATATCTCCAGATAGCCCTGCCTGTTCAGGCAGCGTTAATTACAAACTGTTCAATCGCCTGCCGGTTGCTCCAGGACTTAGTGAGCGCCGCCGCAGCAGGCGCATCAAGCCACTTGTAGGCCAGATGTTCAGTGAAGACGACCTGGCGTTCGTGCGGGAGCGCAAGACAGAACCATGATTCCGTATTACGCGTCACGCCCGGCGCATAGCGATGACGTAAATGTGAAAAAATTTCAAATTCTACCGTGCGCTGACAGTCAATTAAGGTCAGTTGTTCAGCGACAACATCGATGGTGACCTCTTCCTTTACTTCGCGCATGGCAGCTTGCGGCGCGGTTTCACCCTCTTCCACGCTGCCGGTTACCGACTGCCAGAAATCGGGATCGTCACGCCGCTGCAACATCAGCACCCGTTTCGTATCTTGTGCATAGATGACCACTAAGATCGAAACGGGACGCTTATACACTTTATCCTTCACGCTGCCTCTTCGTTGACTGCCTTCGCTCATCCCATTCACATAGTTATCTATGCTCATGGGAGTTCACTCAGTTGCCGCCTCGATGCAACGCGAATGATTTCGTGTATTTGAGTCATATCAGTTATTCTCTGCCTTCTTCACAACCTGAATGCTCAGCTCAGCCAGTGCAGTCGGGTTAGCAAAGCTCGGTGCTTCAGTCATCAGACATGCTGCCGCCGTGGTTTTCGGGAAGGCGATAACGTCACGGATATTGTCGGTGCCGGTCAGCAGCATGGTCAAACGGTCAAGACCAAATGCCAGACCTGCGTGCGGCGGAGTACCGTATTTCAGGGCGTCGAGCAGGAAGCCGAATTTCTCGCGCTGTTCCTCTTCGTTGATACCCAGAATACCAAACACCGTCTGCTGCATATCACCATTATGGATACGCACAGAACCACCGCCCACTTCGTAACCATTGATAACCATATCGTAAGCGTTCGCCACCGCATTTTCTGGTGCAGCTTTCAGTTCTGCAGCAGTCATGTCTTTCGGTGAGGTGAACGGATGGTGCATTGCCGTCAGGCCGCCTTCACCGTCGTCTTCAAACATCGGGAAGTCGATAACCCACAGCGGAGCCCATTTGCTTTCGTCGGTCAGACCAAGGTCTTTACCCACTTTCAGGCGCAGTGCGCCCATCGCGTCGGCAACAATTTTCTTATTGTCGGCACCGAAGAAAATCATATCGCCATCTTGCGCGGCAGTACGATCCAGGATGGCTTCGATGATTTCTGCATTAAGGAACTTCGCTACCGGGCTGTTGATACCTTCCAGACCTTTCGCGCGCTCGTTAACTTTAATGTAAGCCAGACCTTTCGCGCCGTAGATTTTAACGAAGTTACCATATTCGTCGATCTGTTTACGGGTCAGCGATGCGCCGCCCGGAACACGCAGAGCGGCAACACGGCCTTTCGGATCGTTCGCCGGACCTGCAAATACTGCAAACTCAACAGATTTCAGCAGATCGGCAACGTCGGTCAGTTCCATCGGGTTACGCAGATCCGGTTTATCAGAACCATAACGGCGTTCTGCTTCTGCAAAGGTCATTACCGGGAAATCGCCCAGATCCACGCCCTTCACTTCCAGCCACAGATGACGCACCAGCGCTTCCATCACTTCACGCACTTGCGGCGCGGTCATGAAAGAAGTTTCCACATCGATCTGAGTAAATTCAGGCTGACGATCAGCGCGCAGGTCTTCGTCACGGAAGCATTTAACGATCTGATAGTAACGGTCAAAGCCGGACATCATCAGCAGCTGTTTGAACAACTGTGGGGATTGCGGCAGTGCGTAGAATTTACCTTTGTGCACACGAGAAGGCACCAGGTAGTCACGCGCGCCTTCCGGCGTGGCTTTGGTCAGCATCGGAGTTTCGATGTCGAGGAAGCCGTGGTCATCCATAAAACGGCGCACCAGGCTGGTGATTTTAGCGCGGGTTTTCAGGCGCTGAGCCATTTCCGGGCGACGCAGGTCGAGGTAGCGGTATTTCAGACGCGCTTCTTCGGTGTTGACGTGGTTAGAGTCAAGCGGCAGAACATCTGCACGGTTGATGATAGTCAGCGAGGACGCCAGTACTTCGATTTCGCCAGTCGCCATATCGCGGTTAATATTTTTTTCGTCACGCGCACGTACGGTGCCCGTGACCTGAATGCAGAACTCATTACGCAGTTCAGAGGCCAGCTTTAACGCGTCCGCACGATCCGGATCGAAAAATACCTGCACGATACCTTCGCGGTCGCGCATATCGATGAAGATCAGGCTACCAAGATCACGACGACGGTTGACCCAACCACACAGAGTCACCTGCTGCCCCACGTGGGACAAACGGAGCTGTCCACAATATTCTGTACGCATGAGATATCCCTTAACTTAGCTGCCGGCGGATGTCCCCTGCTGCGCAGGTGACCAAGTCGCAGCGTTAGCTGTATGTCACAACTGAATGAAAAAAGGCGGCTATTATACTGGAAATTCTGCCGCACCGTAAGAGCCTGGCCCGCGCTGGAACGCCTCGTTACCACTTTATATCGGGCCTGAAATCAGACTCTACGCCAGTTTGCTATAAAGGTGTTGCCCGAACTCATAAAAATTAACAAAATTTGTCGTTCCGCCATCGGCTAATCGCATTAAGGTGAGAGGCACGATTTTGTTTTGTCAGGAGTCATCATGCTTGAACTTAATGCTAAAACCACCGCGCTGGTGGTGATTGATTTACAAGAAGGCATCTTACCTTTTGCCGGTGGCCCGCATACTGCCGATGAGGTGGTTAATCGCGCCGGGAAGCTGGCGGCGAAATTTCGCGCTAGCGGTCAGCCCGTGTTTCTGGTGCGCGTTGGCTGGTCTGCCGATTATGCCGAAGCATTAAAACAGCTGGTTGATGCCCCCTCCCCCGCTAAAGTGTTACCCGAAAACTGGTGGCAACATCCTGCTGCACTAGGTGCAACCGACAGCGATATCGAAATCATCAAACGTCAATGGGGTGCGTTTTACGGTACGGATCTGGAGTTGCAATTACGCCGCCGGGGTATCGATACAATAGTATTATGTGGGATCTCGACCAATATCGGTGTTGAATCCACCGCCCGCAATGCCTGGGAACTCGGTTTTAACCTGGTGATCGCCGAAGACGCCTGCAGCGCCGCCAGCGCCGAGCAGCACAATAACAGCATCAACCATATCTACCCACGCATCGCCCGTGTGCGCAGTGTGGAAGAGATCCTCCACGCGTTATGATTTACATCGGTCTGCCGCAATGGTCGCATCCTAAATGGGTGCGGTTGGGGATCACCAGCCTTGAAGAGTATGCCCGCCACTTTAACTGTGTGGAGGGCAACACCACGCTTTACGCCCTGCCGAAATCCGAGGTTGTCCTGCGCTGGCGTGAGCAGACCACAGATGACTTCCGCTTCTGTTTTAAGTTTCCGGCGACCATTTCGCATCAGGCAGCATTACGGCATTGCGATGATTTAGTGACTGAATTTTTGACCCGCATGTCACCGTTAGCGCCGCGCATTGGGCAATACTGGCTGCAACTGCCTGCCACATTTGGCCCACGGGATCTGCCTGCGCTTTGGCATTTTCTCGATTCTCTTCCCGGCGAATTTAATTATGGTGTGGAAGTCCGCCATCCACAGTTTTTCGCCAAAGGGGAAGAGGAACAAACGCTTAATCGCGGTTTACATCAGCGCGGCGTTAATCGGGTGATTTTAGACAGCCGCCCGGTTCATGCAGCACGTCCACACAGTGAAGCTATTCGCGACGCTCAACGAAAAAAACCTAAAGTTCCGGTACATGCTGTACTGACGGCGACAAATCCGCTGATCCGTTTTATCGGTAGTGATGATATGACGCAAAACCGGGAATTATTTCAGGTCTGGTTACAAAAATTAGCGCAGTGGCATCAGACCACTACGCCTTATCTTTTTTTACATACGCCAGATATTGCCCAGGCCCCGGAACTGGTACATACCCTGTGGGAAGACTTACGTAAAACGCTTCCAGAGATCGGAGCAGTTCCGGCTATTCCACAGCAATCTTCTCTTTTCTGAATTTGCCACCTATCATAGACAGGTGCCATCGGCCATTTTAAAGGGAGTTTGTATGGTAAGCGCGCTATATGCCGTTTTAAGTGCGTTGTTATTAATGAAGTTCTCTTTTGATGTCGTTCGCCTGCGAATGCAGTACCGCGTTGCCTATGGCGACGGCGGTTTTAGCGAACTGCAAAGCGCTATTCGCATTCATGGCAATGCGGTGGAATATATTCCCATCGCGATTGTGCTGATGCTGTTTATGGAAATGAATGGCGCAGAAACCTGGATGGTGCATATTTGCGGCATCGTTTTGCTTGCTGGTCGTCTGATGCATTATTACGGTTTTCATCACCGTCTGTTCCGCTGGCGACGTTCCGGCATGAGCGCCACCTGGTGTGCGCTGTTGCTGATGGTGCTGGCGAATCTTTGGTATATGCCCTGGGAGTTGGTTTTCTCCCTGCGTTAGCGCACAATACGCCACTTTCTTTTTCCCGGATTTTTACGTTATGTCTCACCGCGACACGCTATTTTCTGCCCCTATCGCCAGACTGGGCGACTGGACCTTTGATGAACGGGTAGCTGAAGTCTTCCCGGATATGATCCAGCGTTCCGTTCCCGGCTATTCCAATATTATTTCCATGATTGGTATGTTAGCCGAGCGCTTCGTTCAACCTGGTACGCAGGTTTACGATCTGGGTTGTTCTCTGGGCGCGGCGACGCTCTCGGTGCGTCGCAACATTCATCATGATAATTGTAAAATTATCGCCATCGACAATTCCCCGGCAATGATTGAACGCTGCCGCCGTCATATCGACGCCTATAAAGCGCCTACGCCTGTTGACGTTATTGAAGGTGATATTCGTGATATTGCCATTGAAAACGCGTCGATGGTGGTACTGAATTTTACCCTGCAATTCCTGGAACCTTCCGAGCGTCAGGCGTTACTGGATAAAATTTATCAAGGGCTGAACCCGGGCGGTGCGCTGGTGCTTTCGGAAAAATTCAGTTTCGAAGATGCCAAAGTTGGTGAATTGCTGTTCAACATGCACCACGACTTTAAACGTGCTAACGGTTACAGCGAACTGGAGATCAGCCAGAAGCGCAGCATGCTGGAAAACGTGATGCTAACCGATTCTGTGGAAACCCATAAAGCACGCCTGCATCAAGCTGGTTTTGAGCATAGCGAGCTGTGGTTCCAGTGCTTTAACTTTGGTTCCCTGGTGGCATTAAAAGCAGAGGACGCTGCATGATCGACTTTGGTAACTTTTATTCTCTGATTGCCAAAAATCATCTTTCACACTGGCTGGAAACGCTGCCCGCGCAGATTGCTAACTGGCAGCGCGAGCAGCAGCACGGGCTGTTTAAGCAGTGGTCCAACGCGGTGGAATTTCTGCCTGAAATTAAACCGTATCGTCTGGATTTATTGCATAGCGTAACCGCCGAAAGCGAAGAGCCACTGAGCGCCGGGCAAATTAAACGCATTGAAACGCTGATGCGCAACCTGATGCCGTGGCGCAAAGGGCCGTTC
Organism: Escherichia sp. WS1265; assembly: GCF_046487585.1. NCBI lineage: Bacteria > Pseudomonadati > Pseudomonadota > Gammaproteobacteria > Enterobacterales > Enterobacteriaceae > Escherichia > Escherichia sp. WS1265. The sequence continues at coordinate 133,900 of NZ_JBJQJE010000001.1, read as the reverse complement.
TCACTGTATGGCGTCAACATCGATACCGAATGGCGTTCCGACTGGAAATGGGATCGCGTTCTGCCCCATCTTTCTGATTTAACCGGGCGCACCATTCTTGATGTCGGCTGTGGCAGCGGTTATCACATGTGGCGCATGATTGGCGCAGGCGCGCACCTCGCGGTGGGAATCGACCCTACGCAACTGTTTCTGTGCCAGTTTGAAGCGGTGCGTAAACTACTGGGTAACGATCAGCGCGCACATTTGTTACCGTTAGGTATTGAACAGCTTCCGGCATTGAAAGCCTTTGATACCGTCTTTTCGATGGGCGTGCTTTATCATCGTCGTTCACCGCTGGAGCATCTCTGGCAGTTGAAAGATCAACTGGTCAATGAAGGCGAACTGGTGCTTGAAACGCTGGTTATTGATGGTGATGAGAACACGGTGCTGGTGCCGGGCGATCGTTACGCGCAAATGCGTAATGTCTATTTCATCCCTTCCGCGCTGGCGCTGAAAAACTGGCTGAAGAAGTGTGGTTTTGTTGATATTCGCATTGCGGATGTGAGCGTTACCACCACAGAAGAGCAGCGACGCACCGAATGGATGGTTACTGAATCGCTGGCCGATTTTCTCGACCCGCATGATCCGGGTAAGACGGTAGAAGGTTATCCTGCGCCTAAACGCGCGGTACTGATTGCGCGCAAGCCGTAAAGATTAGCGCCTGTTTCCGGGCGCTTTTCACGTCTTATGCCTGAACAGCTGGCTGATCAAACGCCGTTAACTTCGGTGCATTGCCCGTATATTTTTCGATATACACCAGCGCAGAGTTACCGGCACAGGCATTTGCCAGCTGAGAGCTGGGGATATCCGCCGTTAACACGTTCGCACTGCCGTTTTTACACAAGCCATTTTCCAGATCTGGCCATGCACCTTCATGCACGCATACCACGCCTTTTTTGATCCCGTCAGTCACCACCGCGCCTGTCAGAATCTGACCACGTTTGTTCCAGACACGCACCAGATCGCCATTCGCAATACCAAAGCGAGCAGCATCTTCGGTGTGAATAGTGATCGGTTCACGATCGGCAACCGCATATTTTTTACGCAGTTCCGCATAGTTAAGCTGACTGTGTAAACGGTGTGCCGGATGTGCGGTCAGAAGCTGCAACTGCTTATCGTCGGCGGAACCTTTCCACTCATCAGGCGCAAGCCAGGTTGGGTGTGCCGGGCAATCCTTATAGCCAAATTTTTCCAGCGTTTTGGAGTAAATCTCAATTTTGCCGCTTGGCGTACCCAGCGCATTTTTCACCGGATCGGCGCGGAAATCACCATAACGAACGTACTGTTCGTTCTTCTCGCTGCGGCGCATTTCGATCAGTTTATTTTGCTGCCAGAAAGCATTAAACATCGGCATAGTCACGCGTTGCGCACGCGCACCTTTCTGAGCGGCATCATAGAAAAATTTCAGCCACGCCATTTCATCTCTACCTTCGGTATAGATCTCTTTTCCGCCAGGTTTGAGTAATTCAGCAAGATCGGCAAACACGTCAAAATCGTTACGCGCTTCAAATTGCGCAGCGACAACCTGCTTCATCGGTACAATATGCTGGTTGCTGTAATCACCGGTCATCGTCAAGTCATTGCGCTCAAACGATGTGGTGATCGGTAATACGATATCTGCATGTTTAGCAGCTGCGGTCCAGTAGCATTCAGAAACGACGATCATCTCCGGTTTCTGCCATGCTTTAATCAGACGATTAGTATCCTGGTGATGGGTAAAGTTACCGCCACCCGCCCACCAGATCATTTTGATATTCGGATACGTTTGTTCTTTACCGTTATGCTGATATTTGCCGCCAGGATTTTCCAGCGCATCGACGATACGGGCAACAGGAATCGCCGTCATTCCGCCATCATCAGCGGCCTCACTGGCCTGTCCGGCAATCGCCGCAGACATTTCCGGCAGCACGCCGCCAACACGCGTCGGGTTACCACCGTTTGAGTAATGATAAGAGAAACCAAACCCGCCGCCCGGTGTACCAATCTGCCCTAACATCGCCGCCAGCGTCACCAACATCCAGTGTTTCTGTTCACCATATTGCTGGCGCTGAATTCCCCAGCCAGCCATCAGCATTGTGCGATTCGCCGCCATCAGTTCAGCGAGTTTGACTATCTGCGCTTCCGGTACGCCAGTAATTTCCGCCGCCCAGGCCGCGCTCTTCGGGGTATTATCGCTCTTACCTGTCAGATACTCTTCAAACTGCGGATATCCGGTAGTGTATTTTTCAAGGAACACTTTATCGTGTTTGCTTTGTGTCATCAGGGTATGCGCGATCCCTAACATCAGTGCCACGTCGGTGCCCATATTCGGCGCGATCCAGGTGGCATTATCGCCAAAGAATTCGATGGTTTCGGAGCGAATAGGATCAATGGCAATCACGGGTTTGCCAGATTTTTTCAGCTGATGGAAATATTCCAGCCCTTGCTCATCGGTACTGCTCCAGGCAATTTTTAAGGTATTCAGCGGGTTCATGCCCCACAACACCACCACCTGACTATTTTCCAGAATCAGCGGCCAGGAAGTCTGCTGTTCATAGACCTCCACAGAACCGACAACGTGCGGCATGATCACCTGTGCCGCCCCGGTTGAATAATCGCCGCTATGCCCGGAATAACCGCCCGCCAGGTTCATATAACGTTGCAGTAAGGTTTGCGCTTTATGCAACACGCCAGAAGATCGCCAGCCGTAAGATCCGGCAAAAATGGCCGATGGTCCGTTAGCTTTACGAATACGATCGTGTTGCTCATGAATCAGTTTTAATGCTTGTTCCCAGCTCACCTGTACATAGGTATCTTCGCCACGACCTTTTGCCGGTTGCAGTGGATTATCGAGATAGCTTTTTCTCACCATCGGATGCTGAATACGCGCCGTGGTGTGTACCTGATCCGCCGCCGTAGACTGTAAGGAGTTCGGTATGGTTTTCGCCAACGCGCCTGTCGAAGAAACAATCTTGCCGTCCTTCACTTCTACGTTCATCGCTCCCCAACGGCCCGCGGTGAGGATTTTGCCACCCTTCTCTTCTGCCCATGCGGGTAGCGGTGCAGCCGATGTCACTACCAGCGCCCCAGCGGCAATACCGCTGTGTTTAATAAATTCACGTCTTGTTAATGTCATAACTTCCTCCCTGATCAACGAGGATCACTGTTTCTCGGTAATATCTTTGGCGTTGTACTGGAAGTACCGCGTCAAAATGTCCAGTTCGTTTTCGCTCATGCTGGTTCGCGCACCCATTCCTTTGGCAATGGACGGCCATGCATTGACGGTGTAATGGTCAGCGGCAATAGGGGCATGGCAACCAGCGCAATAGGTATCGTCAAGTTTTTCAGCGTATTGCCATAGAGGTTTACGGTCCGCTAATGCGGGATCGGTAAGCACACCCTGTAAAGACGCCTGACGCCATTGATTACCGTATTCGTCAGCCTGCCATTCCCCGTTTACCGTCAGCGCCTTGATACCTTCTTCACTTAATGTGGCTAGCGCCAGCCGTTGACCTGCCGCCAGGTAGAGCGTGCTTTCACTGCCCTGCATTTGATAACCCTGCAACAGAACGATCGGCTGTTTGCCACTGGCATCAACGACGGTGAGATCGGTACCAGGATTCACAGTGGCCAGTTCGCCTATGCGGGAAGGTTTGAAAGGATAAATATGTGCGCCATTGGTCACAGAAGTGGCAGCCTGACTTTCCAGTTCATGCGCCGCGTTGTCATCCATTTTTATTTCTGGCGGAAAATGGGCAATGCCTTTATGACAATCGATACAGGTTTCGCCGTCCTTTTGCGCTTTGTTATGCATTTTCTGCGCAGATTCACCTTGCGAGGCAATATCCATGGCATCAAAAGAATGGCAACTACGACACGTTGCAGAATCAGTTGCTTTTAATTCTTTCCATACTGTTTCGGCCATTTCCTGATGATGCGTTTCGAATTTATCGTCACTGTCTATTTTGCCGCTAACAAATTCATGATAAATATCTTTAGAAGCTTTTAATTTAGCAAATAAATAATCCATCCCTGACTTTGGAATATGGCAATCGGCACATTCCGCACGTATCCCTTTCTGGTTAGAAAAGTGGACAGTTTCCTGATATTCCTCAAAAGGTTTACTCATCGAGTGGCAGGAAAGGCAAAATGCGGTATCCGACGTTTTATGTAAGGCTTTTTGCGCCAGCAATAACCCGCCACCACCAACCACAACCGCTATCAGCAAAAACAATAACCCAATGCGTTTTTTCCCTCGCATAGATTCCTCTAATTAATTCCAGAACACCGAAATCATTGTATAATTAAATATACAACGAATTGACCGCTTGCATAATTCGGCACAACACTGCCTGAAATAATCGATAAAGAATATGATTTATTACAATGTAATCATTAATTGCTAAGGAATAACCCAGTTGTTATTTAGAATATATATTTGTCAGTTTTAGTAATTTAAATTACATAATTAATATGAATATATAAAAATTTTTAGCACAACGCTATGTGCACTGTCACCCGCTCAACAGATCGCGGTAATCGTTCATTTTTTATACTATTCAGGGATAAAAAAAGGCCCCTGTTGAAATTGCAGGGGCCTGGTACGAGCAAGCATCATATTGGGCGACATGATGCAACGGTAAAAATCATTTGGCCTGATGGCGTTCAATGATTCCTTTCATTTCAGCAACCGCCGCCCCGTCTACGACATAACGCGAATACTCGTCCGCGTGTGCATCTGATGACATGGACAATCCTTGATTACGATAACGCATTGGTGAGGCTTGCCACGCTCCCGCGGAGCTATGGACTTCCAGCACTCCGGCATCGAGGAAGTGGTGCAGGTTTTCTGCACGGACTCCTGCTCCGGCCATAATGATTGGAGCATCACCATGGGCAATAAGTTCCATAATTTTTGATAAACCTTGCAGTGCGTCTGATTTTTGCCCTGATGTCAGTACCCGAGCAACGCCCAATTCCGCAAGATTATTGAGTGTATTTAAAGGGTTAGCGCACATATCGAAGGCGCGATGAAAAGTCACTGCCAGCGGACCGGCAGCAGCCATTATTTTTTCCATTCGTGGCATATCGACATTCCCGTCAACATCGAGAACGCCCGTCACCAGTCCAGGAAAACCTAATTCGCGGACTGTGCGCACATCCTCAAGAATGGCGGCAAATTCACCGTCGCTGTAGCAAAAATCACCACCGCGTGGGCGAATAATAGGATGCACAGGGATCGTCACCCGCTGGCGTACGGATTTCAGTACCCCCAACGACGGCGTTAAGCCCCCCTCTTTTGGGGCTGCGCATAATTCAACTCTGTCTGCGCCGTTTTGCTGCGCCGTTAGCGCGCATTCCATGCTGTAACAGCAAATTTCCAGTAATGCCATTTTTGCTCCTTAATTACGCCGACTGCTCGCTGGCAACAATCTCTTCAATGGACCACGGATGAAATTTAATGGTCGTTTTGCCATCGGTGACCGCCAGCGTCGGATTCGGTAATCGTTCATGCTCACCTTTTGGCGAACTGGTTTTAACTGAGATCCCCGGTAGGCTGAGTCCTTCATCAGAAAGCAATGCCAGCGCACGGGCATTCAGCGTTTCTGGATCACCCGGCAGAACGATTTCAATATGTTCCCAACCTTCGTGCGGGTAACGTTTTTCTCCGGGCCACGGTAGCTCCACTATGGAAAACTGCCAGTGCGCAACCTGTACCGGTTCATGCAATTTAAACAGACAAATCGGCCTGCCATTGATCATATTTTCTGACAAAAGCTCGCCGCACTGTTCAAACCCGCGACGCCAGCGTTCAGCGGTGACGTTTTGATGGCAACGCAAAGAAATGTGATCGGCAGTCAGTGGAGTGATATCCAACCCCAGACGGCGGGAAAGTTCATCTAATGCGTGGGTAAATCGCGGTAAATCCGATGCAATATCCTGCAGCTCGTCGATAGATTGCCAGTTCGCCATAATCACTCTTCGTCTTTCAGTAAAAGCGTTAATTTACCCTGTTGCCCTGCGCCAACCAACCGCTGATTTCACGCCGCTTCTGATGCAATAGTGAAAACGGCAATACGCCACGCGCACGTTGCTGACGAAAACAGCCATTTGCAGTATACTCCCGCCCTAATTTCTTTAACTGGTGCGGGCAATTTTTGCTCGCTTCATCAATGTAAGGTATTCCGGTGAATATTCAGGCTCTTCTCTCAGAAAAAGTCCGTCAGGCCATGATTGCGGCAGGCGCGCCTGCGGATTGCGAACCGCAGGTTCGTCAGTCAGCAAAAGTTCAGTTCGGCGACTATCAGGCTAACGGCATGATGGCAGTTGCTAAAAAACTGGGTATGGCACCGCGACAATTAGCAGAGCAGGTGCTGACTCATCTGGATCTTAACGGTATCGCCAGCAAAGTTGAGATCGCGGGTCCTGGCTTTATCAACATTTTTCTTGATCCAGCCTTCCTGGCTGATCATGTTCAGCAGGCGCTGGCGTCCGATCGTCTCGGTGTTGCTACGCCAGAAAAACAGACCATTGTGGTTGACTACTCCGCTCCGAACGTGGCGAAAGAGATGCACGTCGGTCACCTGCGCTCTACCATTATTGGTGACGCGGCAGTGCGTACTCTGGAGTTCCTCGGTCACAAAGTGATTCGCGCGAACCACGTCGGCGACTGGGGTACTCAGTTCGGTATGCTGATTGCGTGGCTGGAAAAGCAGCAGCAAGAAAACGCCGGTGAAATGGAGCTGGCTGACCTTGAAGGTTTCTACCGCGATGCGAAAAAGCATTACGACGAAGATGAAGAGTTTGCCGAGCGTGCACGTAACTACGTAGTCAAACTGCAAAGCGGTGACGAATATTTCCGCGAGATGTGGCGCAAACTGGTCGACATCACCATGACGCAGAACCAGATCACCTACGATCGTCTCAACGTGACGTTGACCCGCGATGACGTCATGGGTGAAAGTCTCTACAACCCAATGCTGCCGGGTATCGTGGCGGACCTGAAAGCCAAAGGTCTGGCAGTAGAAAGTGAAGGCGCGACCGTCGTATTCCTTGATGAGTTCAAAAACAAGGAAGGCGAACCGATGGGCGTGATCATTCAGAAGAAAGATGGTGGCTATCTCTACACCACCACTGATATCGCCTGTGCGAAATATCGTTATGAAACATTGCATGCCGATCGCGTGCTGTATTACATCGACTCCCGTCAGCATCAACACCTGATGCAGGCGTGGGCTATCGTCCGTAAAGCAGGCTATGTACCGGAATCCGTACCGCTGGAACACCACATGTTCGGCATGATGCTGGGCAAAGACGGCAAACCGTTCAAAACCCGTGCTGGCGGTACGGTGAAACTGGCCGATCTGCTGGATGAAGCCCTGGAACGCGCACGCCGTCTGGTGGCAGAGAAAAACCCGGACATGCCAGCTGACGAGCTGGAAAAACTGGCTAACGCGGTTGGTATTGGTGCGGTGAAATATGCAGATCTCTCCAAAAACCGCACTACCGACTACATCTTCGACTGGGACAACATGCTGGCGTTTGAGGGTAATACCGCGCCATACATGCAGTATGCTTACACGCGTGTATTGTCCGTGTTCCGTAAAGCAGAAATTGACGAAGAGCAACTGGCTGCAGCTCCGGTTATCATCCGTGAAGATCGTGAAGCGCAACTGGCAGCTCGCCTGCTGCAGTTTGAAGAAACCCTCACCGTGGTTGCCCGTGAAGGCACGCCGCATGTGATGTGTGCTTACCTGTACGATCTGGCTGGTCTGTTCTCTGGCTTCTACGAGCACTGCCCGATCCTCAGCGCAGAAAACGAAGAAGTGCGTAACAGCCGTCTGAAACTGGCACAACTGACGGCGAAGACGCTGAAACTGGGTCTGGATACGCTGGGTATTGAGACAGTAGAGCGTATGTAATCGCGTTATACGGCAAAAGCCGATGTCATGGCAGACATCGGCTTTTTTATCATTAACGATAATTCACAATCACTTCATTACGTTGTACTTTCAGCGGCGGAATTAACCGCCCACCGCCAGGCACTTCCCAGATAAATCGCAACGGTTCTATCGCCGGTATACCGGAAAAGGCCACGGTGGTTCCACTCTGCCCTTCTAATTCGACACAACGAGATTGTGAACACAAGCGAACCCGCAGTCCTGCAGGTGTCGGGCCGATAAGCTGATAACGCCACGCCACCAGCGTCATCAATCCTGCAGCAGGTTGTCGAGTAGAAAGAGGCGCTGACGACATCGACTCACCACGGTGATTCAGCGTAACGCCCACACTACTCGCCTGCCACATCCCCTCCCCCGCGGCTTGCACCAGCAGCGGAAACAATAATATTGCTAATAAGGTTCTCATCATTTACCGCCAATTGTCGCCGTCATGCGGATATGTCGGTTATCAGATAGTTCCAGATTCGACAGCACCACTAACTGCGGCAGGCTGCGGCGCAGGAAACGAGACAATAATGGTCGCAGCGCGTGGTTCACCAACAATACAGGCGGCGCACCCAACATCTCCTGCCGGGATAGCGCTTCCTGAGTTTGCGCCAGCAAACGATCCGCCAGCCCTGGCTCCAGTCCGCCCCCACCCTGCAACGCCTGTAGTAACAAACGTTCCAGCGGCGTATCAAGGCCAATAACATGGACTTCATCTTTGCCAGGAAACCACTGCTGGGTAATCGCCCGTCCCAACGCCACGCGCACGACGGCGGTTAATTCATGTGGATCGCTCTGGATGGGCGCATGTTCCGCCAGCGTTTCGAGAATGGTGCGCATATCGCGAATCGGTACTTTTTCATCGAGCAGATTTTGCAGCACTTTATGCAGTGTGGTGAGCGTGACGACGCCAGGAACGAGATCTTCCGTCAGCTTTGGCATCTCCTGGGCGACGCGATCCAACAGCTGTTGCGCCTCCTGACGACCAAACAGCTCTGCGGCATGCTGGCTAATGAGGTGGTTAAGATGCGTTGCCACCACCGTGCTGGCCTCAACCACGGTGTACCCCTGAATCTGCGCCTGTTCTTTAAGCGCACTTTCAATCCAGATAGCATTCAGGCCAAATGCCGGATCGACGGTCGCCTCACCAGGTAACGTCCCGGCAGCGGTACCAGGGTTAATCGCCAACCAACGCCCCGGATAAGCATCACCACTGCCTATCTCCACGCCTTTCATCAAAATGCGATAGCGGGCAGGTTGCAGATCCATATTGTCGCGAATGTGCACCACCGGCGGCAGAAACCCCATCTCCTGGGCAAATTTCTTGCGAATACTGCGTATACGGCCCAGCAACTCACCATCCTGCTGGAAATCGACCATCGGGATCAGGCGATAACCCACTTCCATTCCCAGAGAATCTTCCAGTTGTACATCGTTCCACGTCGCTTCGACAACGGCATTATTCTCTGCCATTTTTACCGGTTTTGGTTCGGCAGGCGCTTTTTGTTCACGTCCGCGGATCCACCAGGCCAGCCCCAGCAATCCGGCAGTGAACAGCAAAAATACCAGGTTCGGCATTCCAGGCACCAGGCCGAGTAAACCGAGCACGGCGGCGCTTAACAACATAACGCTTGGGTTACTGAAAAGCTGATTCACCATCTGCTCGCCAACATCCTGATCGGTGCTGACACGCGTAACGATGACCCCCGCGGCGGTAGAAATCACCAACGCCGGAATTTGTGCCACCAGACCGTCGCCAATGGTCAATAGCGTATAACTTTCCGCCGCGTGTCCCATGCTCATGCCATGTTGCAGCACACCGACCAGCAACCCACCGACAACGTTTATGACCATGATAAGGATCCCGGCGATGGCATCGCCGCGAACAAACTTACTAGCCCCGTCCATTGAACCGTAAAAATCGGCTTCCTGAGTCACTTCGGAGCGGCGTTTTTTCGCCTCATCTTCACCAATCAATCCGGCGTTAAGGTCGGCGTCAATCGCCATCTGCTTACCCGGCATACCATCGAGAACAAAGCGCGCGCCCACTTCCGCAATACGCCCGGCACCTTTGGTGATAACCATAAAGTTGATGATCACGAGAATGACGAACACCACGATACCGATAGCGAAATTGCCACCAACGAGGAAGTGACCGAACGCTTCGACCACCTTTCCAGCCGCCGCCGCGCCGGTATGCCCTTCCATCAAAATGATACGGGTTGAAGCCACGTTAAGTGCCAGACGCAACAGCGTGGTAAACAACAGAATGGTCGGAAACGCAGCAAACTCAAGCGTGCGCTGGGTAAACATCGCCACCAGCAACACCATGATCGACAAGGCAATATTGAAGGTAAACAACAGGTCGAGTATGAATGCGGGCAGTGGCAGCACCATCATCGACAAGATCAACAGGATCAAAATCGGTCCGGCAAGGATCTGCCATTGTGTCGATTTCAGGTTTGCGGGCAGGCGCAGCATCGCGGCCAGATTACTCATGGGTCGGTTTCTCGTTAATAAAATCCAGGGCTTCCGGCACCGGAAGATGAGTAGGTTGTACAGGGCGCTGTCCACCAGCCAGACGCCAGCGTTTCAGTTGCCAGACCCAGGCCAGCACTTCCGCCACTGCGGCGTACAGTTGACCCGGGATTTGTTGACCGATCTCCGCATGTCGATACAGCGCTCGCGCCAGCGGCGGCGCTTCAAGCGTCGGGACGTTATTTTCAGCGCCAATTTCACGAATGCGCAGCGCGACCAGCCCTGCACCTTTAGCGACCACTTTCGGTGCGCTCATTTTGTTTTCGTCATACTGCAACGCTACCGAATAGTGGGTCGGGTTATTGACAATGACATCCGCTTTCGGCACATCGGCCATCATCCGACGCCGTGCAGCCGCTCGCTGCATCTGACGTATCCGCCCTTTAACATGGGGGTCGCCTTCGCTTTGTTTGAACTCATCACGAATATCCTGCCGCGACATACGCAGCTTTTTCAGGTGGCTGAAGATTTGGAAAAAGACGTCAAATCCCACCATTGGAATGACACCAAGCACCACCAGCAGTGCGCATAGCCCTACCAGATCCATCGCATTACCCATGGCGGTAATCGGAGACTCTGCCATTAAGCGCATCATCTGCGGCCAGTGATGCCAGAGAAAAAACCCCGTCACGCTGCCAACCAGGATGGTTTTCAAAATTGCTTTAAGTAACTCCGCGCCAGTCTGTGCCGAGAACATCCGTTTAATCCCCGGTAGCGGGTTGAGTTTGGAAAACTTCGGCTGCAAGGATTTGCCGCTAAATACCAGCCCTCCCAGCATGACCGGAGAAATGAGCGCCACCAGCACCACGCCGCTAATCAGCGGCAGCAGCGCCAGCATGGCTTCTCTGATCAGCAGAATAATTTGCCCGAGGATCAGATTCGGGTCATTGATAATACTGTGATCAAAATGCAGCCCAGCGGAGAGCATGCCCGACAATCGACGGGCCAGCGACACACCGCCAAACCAGATAACACTAACGCCCACCAGCAAAATCAGCAGTGAAGTCAGTTCACGGGAACGCGGGATTTGCCCCTCTTCCCGCGCTTTTTCTAGTCGGTGAGGTGTGGGGGCTTCTGTTTTGTCGTCGCTCTCGTCAGACACGTCGCCAATCCTGGAAAGAGTATTAAGCGTAAATGATGCCAGAGCGCAAAGCGTTCAATGGTTTGAGTAAGGGGCAAAACAGGCGGGATTTAGGGCTTTTGCTGCCACACATCAAGCATAGTATGCGTTTGTCGGATGCGGCGTCATCGCCTGATATGACGTGGTCACGCCACATCAGGCAATACAAATCAAAATCCAAGACTATCCAACAAATCGTCCACCTGATCCTGACTGGCTACCACACCGGCTTTGCTGGTATCGACCTGAGGTCCATTAAGCAAACTCTGGTTTTCACGTTTTGGACGCGACTCCTGTTCCGGGATGTTTTCCAACAGCACCATCAACAACTGGCGTTCGATCTCCTGAATGACATCCATCATCCGCTTAATGACCTGTCCGGTGAGATCCTGAAAATCCTGCGCCATCATGATTTCCAGCAGTTGCGCGTTAGTAAAGCTGGTATGCGCGGGGACATCTGCCAGAAATTGCCGCGTATCTGTTACCAGTTCTCGGGCGTCGGCAAGGTCAATCGGATCGGCAAACCAGTCATCCCAACGTTGGGTTAACGCTTTTGCTGATTTCTCCATTTGATCCTGATGCGGTTGTGACGCCTCAACACTGTTCAGCGCCCGCTCAGCAGCCTGGGCGGTCATCTGCACAACATAGTACAAACGATCACGCGCATCGGGGATGGCTTCCGCCGCTTCGGCAATGGCCTGATCCAGCCCCAGCTCCCGCAAACTGTCGCGCAGCATACGCGTCAGGCTGCCGATGCGCGCAATGATATCGCCAGCTGAATGCTCGTCAGCAGGTTTGATTGATGGTTGCATCATAGTCGCATCCTCACATGCCCAGTTTCTCAAAGATTTTGTTGAGTTTTTCCTCCAGCGTCGCGGCGGTAAATGGCTTCACCACATAGCCACTGGCCCCCGCTTGCGCCGCAGCAATGATGTTCTCTTTCTTCGCTTCTGCAGTCACCATTAACACTGGCAATGCCGACATCGCCCCATCCGCACGAATCGTTTTCAGCAACTCCAGGCCATCCATATTGGGCATGTTCCAGTCGGAGATAACAAATCCATAACCGCCTGCCTGCAACTTATTGAGAGCGTCGACGCCATCTTCCGCTTCCTCAACATTATTGAATCCCAGCTCTTTCAGCAGGTTACGCACTATGCGTCGCATGGTGGAAAAGTCATCCACAACCAAAAATTTAAGTTCTTTATCCGCCATTTCACACTCCTGATTTAAATTCGTATCGCCTGTCCGGCACTAATTTTTGCCAGCATTTGCTGGCTTACCTGGCTAAGATCGACCACTTCGCAAACACCACCCATATTGATGGCCTCGCGCGGCATGCCGAACACCACGCAACTTGCTTCGTTTTGCGCAAGGGTCCATGCCCCCGCCTGACGCATCGCCAACATTCCCGCCGCGCCGTCGTTGCCCATACCGGTCAGGATCACCCCAACCGCATTACGCCCCGCCTGTTTGGCGACAGAATGGAACAACACATCTACCGAAGGCCGATGACGGTTAACCGCCGGGCCGTCGTGAATTTTGATTTGATAATTTGCGCCACTACGCGCCAGCTCCATATGCCGATCGCCCGGCGCAATATAGGCATGCCCCGGCAAGACACGTTCTCCGTCTTCGGCTTCTTTAACCCCGATCTGGCAAAGCTTATTAAGTCTGTCGGCAAAAGAGCGGGTGAAACCGGGCGGCATATGCTGGGTAATTAACAGTGCCGGGCTGGAAAGCGGCAACGGTTGCAGTACGTGACGAATTGCCTCAGTTCCACCCGTTGAAGCACCAATCACAATCAGTTTTTCAGAACTCAACAACGGCCCTGCCTTCAGCGTTGTCGGTGCCGACAATGGCTTATGTGCTGCAAGGCTCGCCTTTGCTGCTGTACGCACCTTTTCAGCAATCATTTCGCTATACGCCAGCATTCCTTCGCGAATACCCAGTTGCGGTTTGGTGACAAAATCTATCGCCCCCAGCTCCAGCGCGCGCAGCGTGACTTCTGACCCTTTGCCGGTCAGGGAAGAAACCATCACTACGGGCATTGGACGCAAACGCATTAATTTTTCGAGGAAATCCAGTCCGTCCATCCGCGGCATTTCAACATCCAGCGTCAGCACATCGGGATTGAATTTCTTAATCAAATCACGCGCGACCAGCGGATCAGGGGCGGTCGCCACCATTTCCATGTCGCTATGGCTGTTGATGATTTCTGTCATGATCTGGCGCATCAGTGCCGAATCATCGACAGATAACACCCTGATTTTGCTCATCGTTAATCCTTACTTAGCGCATACACCGTCTGACCACGCAGCGTGAAGCGGCGCTCAAGGTGGCTAAAGTTTTCAGAGTGACCCGCAAACAGCAATCCGTCGGATTTAAGGAGCGGAACAAAGCGGCGCAAAATCTCCTGCTGGGTAGTTTGATCGAAGTAGATCATGACGTTACGACAGAAGATCGCATCAAACGGCCCCGGCAGGGTGTATTGTTTCGCCAGTAAATTCAGCGGGGCAAAATCAACATAGTTCGCCAGCTCCTGACGCACGCGTACCAGCCCTTCATGCGGTCCCGTCCCTCGCATGAAATACCGTTGCAGTTGCTGCGGCGTCAGGTTTTTCAACTCTTCATGGCGATAGATACCGCTTCTGGCTTTTTCCAGCACTTCGGTGTCGATATCACTGGCAAACACTTTCCAGCGTCCGGGCGCGGTGCCCAATGTGTCAGCCAGCGTCATCGCAATGCTGTACGGCTCTTCGCCGGTCGAAGCCGCCGCGCTCCATACGCGATACTCGCCAGAACGGCGACGTGCGTGATCCGCGAGCAGAGGGAAATGATGTGCCTCACGGAAAAATGCCGTCAGATTCGTGGTCAGCGAATTGATAAACGCCTGCCACTCACCGCTGTGCTGGTTAGATTCCAGCAAGTTCAAGTAATGGCCGAAATCCGTCAGTCCCAGCGAACGCAAACGACGAACCAGTCGGTTGTAAACCATGTCGCGTTTATGATCGGCCAGGACGATCCCGGCTCGTTGATAGATCAATTGACTTATCCGCCGAAAATGCGCGTCGGAAAGCGCCAGGCGCTCGGTCATCTGTAACAATAAAGACGTTTGCCCACAGGGCAGAGATGAAGTCATAGCGCCTTCTCAATCACTTCAGGATACCACTGGCGCAATTTGTAATTGCGCCGACTCATGTCGTGCTACTTCATGTTCTTCAAGGGTAAATACCGCCACACGCGACGAAAGATGGTCAGCCTGGTTCGCCAGTTGTTCCGTTGCCGTCGCCGCTTCTTCTACCAGCGAGGCGTTCTGCTGAGTCACCTGATCCATCTGGCTGACAGCCTGTGCAACCTGCTCAATCCCCCGACGTTGTTCTTCCGACGCCGAAGCAATTTCTCCCATAATGTCGTTCACGCGGGTTACCGAACTGACAATATCGGTCATGGTCGCGGCGGCGTTATTCACCAGTTTCGAACCCTGCTGGACACGATTGACTGACTCTTCGATCAGCCCTTTGATCTCTTTTGCTGCCTGGGCGCTACGGCTGGCAAGATTGCGCACTTCACCTGCCACTACCGCAAAACCACGCCCCTGCTCTCCGGCGCGAGCCGCTTCCACTGCCGCATTCAGGGCCAGAATATTGGTCTGGAAAGCAATGCCGTCGATAACGCTGATAATGTCGCCTATTTTTTGCGAGCTGGTGGCGATCTCCTGCATGGTGTGAGTCATTGTACTGACCTGAACACCGCCCGCCTGCGCCGTTGTCGCGGCATTTTTTGCCAGTTCCGACGC
This sequence comes from Escherichia sp. WS1265, assembly GCF_046487585.1. Lineage (NCBI taxonomy): Bacteria > Pseudomonadati > Pseudomonadota > Gammaproteobacteria > Enterobacterales > Enterobacteriaceae > Escherichia > Escherichia sp. WS1265. The sequence continues at coordinate 118,479 of NZ_JBJQJE010000001.1, read as the reverse complement.
CTGGCGCGCGTTATCGGCGTTTTGCCCTACCGTGGCGGTTAATTGCTCCATACTGGCGGCCGTTTGTGCCAGCGATGCCGCCTGCTGTTCGGTACGACTTGAGAGATCGTTATTGCCTGCGACAATCTCCGCGATACCAATGTGCATCTCCTGGCTTCCCTTACGCACATCACTCACCGTCCCACGCAAAGCCTGCTGCATGGTCTTCAGGCTGGCAAAAATGGCGGTGATCTCATTACGACCATATACCGCAATCGGACGCGCCAGATTACCCGCAGCAATGCTGTCAAAATGGCTACCGATAATGGCCAGTGGTTGAACAATCATCTTGCGCGTCCACCACAGCGCACTGCTGATGTAGATCGCCGCAACAATAATCATGCTGATAAACACCAGCGCCGAAATCTGATAGTTACGCTGGCTTTGCGCACTGGCGGCTTCCAGCACATGGTTGATCTCCAGCTGCCAGGCCTCAAAGTTAACGTCAAACGCATTCTGTGATCCCTGCACCGGCGCAGTGAGGAAATCCGAAAGTTGATTACTTTCAAGCCAGGTCGCCTGATGTTCGAGATCGTTGTGCCAGCGGGCAAAACTTTTCTCCGTCTCTTTTTGCAATGCCCTGACGTGCTCGTTGCCCGCAGTCATCGCCATAAAACTTTTAAACAGCGTGGTGGATTGCGTCAGACTGGCGCGCGCCGTCGTCATCAACGTTTTAATGTCATCCGCCGGATAGCTAAGCGCTGTCAGAGTGCCTGCTTTGTTCAGCGCGGTACTGGCCTGTAACATTACCGCCCGAGTTTGCGCTAATGCCGCACGTTGCTGATTGCTCTGCTCGACCTGATTCAGTCGTTGCAAATCGTCGCGAAATGCCCAAAAAGACATGCCGTTACTGCCAATCTGCAAGATCCCGCAGAGAATCAAAATTAAAAACAGCGTGGTCGAAATTCGAATACGATTAAACATCAACGCTCCCCATTAGGCGGCAATGACCGCGTTAGTAAATACTCGTCAAAATGTTTCCCAGTTTGGATCTTGTTCAGCAATTCGCAGTCGTGGCTGTGCCGGTGGTTGCTCACTGGCAGGACGGGATGGTGTTTGCGGTTTATTGGTGAGTGGGCTGGCTGCCAGACGAAACGCGGAAACCGCTTGCGTTAAACGACTGGCCTGTTCTTCCAGCGCAGCTGCGGCGGCAGCTGATTCCTGCACCAGCGATGCGTTCTGTTGCGTGACGCGATCCATTTCCGAAACCGCCAATGCGACTTGATCGATGCCACGGCTCTGTTCATCCGATGCCGATGCAATCTCGCCCATAATGTCAGTCACGCGAGTGACAGCATTGACGATATTGTTCATTGTTTCCCCGGCGCTTTCGACCAGCACCGAACCGGTATCAACGCGCGAGACGGAGTCTTCAATGAGGGCTTTGATCTCTTTTGCCGCCTGGGCGCTGCGACTGGCAAGATTACGCACTTCGCCCGCCACCACGGCAAAACCACGGCCCTGTTCACCCGCACGCGCGGCTTCAACAGCGGCATTCAACGCGAGGATATTAGTCTGGAAGGCAATACCGTCGATAACGCTAATAATGTCGGCAATTTTCTTCGAACTATCGGCGATCTCATGCATCGTTTTCACTACGCCATCCACTACTTTGCCGCCATGCTGGGCGGTATCGGAGGCACTTTGCGCCAGTTGCGAGGCCTGGCGGGCGTTATCGGCGTTTTGCTTCACTGTCGCGGTGAGCTGCTCCATGCTGGCGGCAGTTTCTTCCAGCGCAGATGCCTGCTGTTCAGTACGGGAGGAAAGATCGGTGTTGCCCGCCGCAATTTCACGGGTACCGGCATAGATGGCATCTGAACCTTCGCGCACATGAGTGACGGTGTCAGTCAAAGAGCGTTGCATATGTGAAACGCTCTGCGCCAGGTCGCCCATTTCACTGCGCCCGTCAATGGTCAGGGTATTCGCCAGGTTACCACCGGCAATTTCGCGAATATGCGCAATAATTTTTGCCAGCGGTGTAAGCAACATACGGCGAATGCCGTACCACGCCACCAGCAGAATCAATATCACCACCAGCGCGATAACCGCCAGTTGCCACTGGGCAAATCGGTAATCATCTGCGTTGTCAGTGACGATATCGCGATACAGTTTTTCACTGCTGAGGGCGTACTGAGCAAACGCTTCGCCCATTGCATTTTGCATTCCCTGGGTTGGCTGAGCGAAATAAGCTCCAGTATTGCCATAATCAAGATAATCAATCAGTTCAGTTAACGCTGTGTGATAGTTTTTATATTTTTCATCAATATTTCGACTGGTAGCGACCATTTCAGGTAACGGTGCCATGCTTTTGAATTTTTTATAATGCGTCGCTGCCTGGGCCAATGTTTTCCTGGCGCTATCGAGCAATTCAACTTTGGCGTTACTTTGTTGATTGGAGGAATCCATCATCATCCGCACCGCTGAACGACTCAGGTTAATGCGCGTTTGCAGCATTAAATCCCAGGTTGACGTCAGCTCGCCCTGCTGTTCCCGTAATTGATTGGAAACCACAAAGCTCTTCTGGCTATGGTGAAGGGAAGAAAAAAACAGACTGCCGGAAATAAGCTGTAACAGTGCGAATACCCCCAGCACCATTACCAACAGCGTGACTACGCGGATACGGTTAATCATAAGGCACCTTCCTGAAAACAAGTTGATCTCGTTATCGGCAAGGAAGGGGGAAACTTTATTGCTGATGCCACCCGCCGCGAAACTGAAATAAAAAACCCGATGCGCAGATCATCGGGTTCATTGCAATTGAGGAAATCGGGAGAATTACGCCACTTCTGACGCCGCGCTATCTAACAGCGCCATCTCTTCGCTGTTCAGCAGTTTTTCGATGTTCACCAGAATCAACATCCGGTCGCCCAGTGCGCCCAGTCCAGTGAGATATTCTGTTGAAAGCGTCACGGCAAATTCCGGTGCCGGACGAATTTGCTCCGCCGTCAATGAAAGCACGTCTGAAACGCCGTCAACCACGATGCCGACCACCCGCTGTCCGAGATTCAGGACGATAACTACCGTGTTGTCGTTATAGTCCACATCCACCTGGCTGAACTTAATTCGTAAGTCGACAATCGGCACAATAACGCCGCGCAGATTCGTGACGCCTTTGATAAACGCTGGCGTGTTCGCAATCCGTGTTACCTGATCGTAGCCACGGATCTCCTGCACTTTCAGGATATCAATACCGTACTCTTCATCACCAAGGGTAAATACCAGAAATTCCTGGCCTGACGGCTCGCTGGCCAGCTTTGTTACATTCGTCATACCGGTCATATTGTTACCTTTTTACTCATTCAGGCGGCGGTGTTCGCCATACGTTGTTCGCGGTTTATCGCCTGCAAGGCGGAGACATCAACAATCAGTGCCACGCTGCCGTCGCCAAGAATGGTCGCAGCAGAAATGCCGGGGACTTTGCGATAGTTACTTTCCAGGTTTTTAACCACAACCTGGTGTTGACCAATTAATTGATCCACCAGCAAGGCGTAGCGGCGACCGCCACTTTGTAAGATCACCACAATTCCCTGGGTAGCTTCGGTTTTCGCGCCCGCGACGTTGAACACTTTCCACAGTTCGACGATGGGCAGATATTCACCCCGCACTTCCAGCACCCGCTCGCCGCCGGCCAGTGGATGCAGATCGGCTTCACGGGGTTGCAGTGATTCCATGACAGCATTCAGCGGCAGAATGAAAACTTCATCCGCAACGCGTACGGACATGCCGTCGAGGATGGCCAGCGTCAGCGGCAGTAAAATGCGGATCGTAGTGCCAGTACCCTGCTTCGACTGGATTTCGACATGACCGCCCATCTCCTGGATATTACGTTTAACGACGTCCATGCCGACGCCGCGCCCGGAGACGTCGGTGACCTGCTCCGCCGTGGAGAAGCCAGGGGCAAATATCAGCATCGCGACTTCGTCGTCGCTCATGTTTTCGCTGACGGTCAGACCTTGCGAGGCCGCTTTTGCCAGAATTCGCTCACGGTTTAGCCCCGCACCATCGTCGGTCACTTCAATGCAAATGTTGCCGCCCTGATGTTCGGCAGACAGAATTAAATTTCCGACGCTGTTTTTACCTGCGGCGAGCCGTTTTTCTGGCAGTTCAATACCGTGATCGAGGCTATTGCGTACCAGGTGGGTCAGCGGGTCGATAATGCGTTCTATCAGGCTCTTGTCGAGTTCAGTAGAACTGCCCACCAGCGTCAGTTCTACCTGCTTGCCGAGTTTTCCCGCAAGATCACGCACCAGCCGGGGATAACGGCTAAAGACATATTCCATCGGCATCATGCGAATCGACATCACTGATTCCTGCAAATCACGAGCGTTACGTTGTAACTGCCCCATGCTGGTAATCAAATCACCATGATTAACCGGGTCCAGTTCACTGGAGCGCTGGGCAAGCATGGACTGGGTGATGACCAGCTCGCCGACGAGGTTAATTAATTGATCAACCTTTTCTACCGCTACACGGATGCTGGTGGATTCACTACTGCGCGTCGTTTTTTCCCGCTCCACGCGACCGGTTGGCGCTTGTTCGGCTGCCAGTTTAAGCACTGGTGGGGTGGATATTTTGGGCGAGACTTCTACTGTTTCAAAGGTAATCTGATCGGCTTCAATCACAAAACAGAGTACCGCTGTGATGTCATCTTCGGCGATGTCGCCCGTTAATATTGCCGAGAGAGAATCCGTCCCCTTCACCACGTCAGTTAACGTTGTCAGATGCCCCAGCTCTTCTTCCAGCAGGTCGACTTCCCCGGCCTTCAGGCGCGAAAGGATAATTCGTCGCGGCGACTGACTGCGACTCTGCTCATCTTGCGGTTCACTTTTGGCAACCACACTTAATCGGGTCACTGCGGATGGCGTTTCGTCTTTCGCTTCTAATGCCAGTTGACGCAAGGCCTGGCAGATATAATCGAAGCTGGCAGCATCCGGCTCTTGCGACTGTTTATAAGCGTCGAGCTGTTCTTGCATGATGTCCTTCGTTTCCAAAAACAGATTGATAATGTCGGTGTTGAGTTGCATCTCACCTCGTCTGGCTTCATCGAGCAGGTTTTCCATCAGATGCGTGGTTTCCTGCAAAACGCTGAAGCCAAAGGTTCCTGCCCCTCCTTTGATCGAGTGGGCAGCCCGAAAGATGGCATTCAATTGTTCGGCATCTGGCGCTTCCGGCTGCAAAACCAGCAGATGCTGCTCCATGTCAGCCAACAGTTCGTCCGCTTCATCAAAAAATGTCTGATAAAAATCGCTTATATCCATGCTCACGCTGTCACCTCGGTTCGGCTGATGGCATTGTGGGAACACTGACCTGTGGTGCAACCTCAGGTTTTTCCAGGGCGCTTACTGGCTCATTCTGGCTTTCGGCGTTTTCATGCAAAATGGCCTGTTCGGCTTGTTTGTTCAGTACCAGCAGGCTGATGCGACGGTTGACGGCATCATCAGGTCCGCGATCGCTTAAGCGCATCGTTGCCGCCATGCCGACGACACGTAACACTTTGCCGCCATTCAACCCACCAACCATCAGTTCGCGGCGGGATGCATTGGCACGATCGGCAGAAAGCTCCCAGTTGCTATATCCTTTCTCACCACTGGCGTAGGGAAAATCATCGGTATGACCCGAGAGGCTAATTCGGTTGGGAATACCGTTCAGTACGGGCGCGATGGCGCGCAGAATGTCGCGCATATAGGGTTCCACATCGGCACTGCCGGTTCTAAACATCGGGCGATTCTGGCTATCGATGATCTGAATACGTAGACCTTCCTGGACCAGATCGATTTTGAGATGAGGACGTAACGCCCGCAGTTTCGGATCGGATTCAATCAACTGGTCGAGATCGCCACGCAATTTCCGCAATCGACTTTGCTCCATGCGTTTTTTCAGCTCTTCGATGTTCGGCTGCTTATTCACTTCCCCCTGGCTTTGGGTGTAATCATCACCCCCACCGGGAATTGGGCTTTCACTATTAGAAATGCGATCGCCGCCCGTAACCGCAGTCGCCAGTGGAGTCCGGAAGTACTCCGCAATCTGAATCAGCTCTTTTGGGCTGGAGATGGAGATTAGCCACATCACCAGAAAAAAGGCCATCATCGCGGTCATAAAGTCGGCATAAGCAATCTTCCACGATCCATGTGCTGCTCCGTGGCTTTTGGCTTTGCGTCGTTTGACGACAATAATCGGATGCGATTGATTCTTCATGCTTCCTCGGTTGTCGTCTGTTGTTGCGGATTTTTCACCGCACGCACATGCTCTTCCAGCTCAATAAACGACGGACGTTCGCTGGAATAGAGCGTTTTGCGACCAAACTCAACGGCAATAGGCGGTGCGTAACCGTTCAGATTAGAAAGCAGAGTGACTTTGACGCACTGCATCATTTTGCTGGTTTCGGCGCTTTTCTGACGTAAAACACTCGCTAATGGGGAAATAAATCCGTAAGCCAATAAAATACCGAGGAAAGTCCCCACCATCGCATGTGCGATAAGCGCCCCCAGCTCGGCGGCAGGACGATCGGCTGAACCTAACGCGTGAACGACCCCCATCACAGCCGCGACAATACCAAACGCCGGAAGTGAGTCCCCGACCAGCGCCAGACTGTTCGCCGGGACTTCTGCTTCGCTTTCGTGCGTCTCAATCTCTTCATCCATCAGGGCTTCGATTTCGAAGGTGTTCATGTGACCGCTGATAATCAGACGCAGATAATCGACGATAAAATCAAGCATGACGCTATCCGCAAGGATGCGTGGGTAGCTGGCGAAGATCTCGCTCTCACGAGGATTTTCAATATCACGTTCCAGCGAAAACATCCCCATCTGCCGCGATTTCGCCATCAACCGATAAAGCAGAGCCAGCAGATCCATATACATTGCTTTGGTGTATTTGGAGCGACGAAACAGCAACGGCAGCGCCTTCAGCGTGCCTTTAATCGCTTTGCCATTATTGCCAACGATAAACGACCCAATCCCTGCACCGGCAATAATCACCAGTTCAGCGGGTTGATAGAGTGCTCCAAGGCTTCCACCGGTCATCAAATAACCGCCGAAAACTGTACCGAGAACAACCAGGTAACCTAATAAGATAAGCACGACATCATCCTTCCACTGTTGACCATGACAGGATGTTCAGTCGTCAGGCGTTAACGCGCGATTGGGGCAAAAAAAAGCAGCGGTACGTCGTTACCGCTGCTGGAATGTTGCGCCACACCGTATAAGTTAAACAGCCTGTACTCTCTGTTCATCCAGCAGTTGTGGGATAATATCGGCAGGATTCTGGGAAAGTTTACGTCTTTTTACTGCCCGGGATGGCGGCTGACATAAGCTGCAGGCAAAGCTGCCAACAGGCTGGTGAGCGTGGGTAATAAAATTGCCGCCGCAGCAGTTGCAGCTGGAAAGTTGCAGTAATCCACTTTCAACAAACCGCACCAATGTCCAGGCACGGGTTAATGCCAGCAGCGGTCCTTCTTCTGCTTGCGGGCACTGTTCAAGGTATAAACGGTAGGCTTTGATCACCGCATCGACGCCATTACACAAGCCGGTTTTCAGTAAAAACTGCCATGCGTTACAGAACATCGAAGCATGAACGTTTTGTTCCCAGGTCATAAACCAGTCGGTTGAGAATGGCAGCATGCCTTTCGGCGGTGGGCTTCCGCGCAGTTCTTTATAGAGTTTTATCAGGCGTCCGCGACTTAACTGTGTTTCGCTTTCCAGCATCTGCAAACGAGCGCCAAGGGTGATCAATTCCATTGCCAGTTGAATATCCCGCGCTTCCTGAACAATGCTTTTTTCACTCATGATCAGGCCCTTTTCTTGCGCAGCGCTTCTTCAGGCTGATTAACATCATTCAGCAAGCGTGTTGAGAGCATGATGCCGGTATGAATTTGCTGGAGATCGTCAACGCGGGAATCTTGCGTCAACTGAGTAATCGTCTGGTGGCTGTCAAAACGAAAGTGACAAACCAGTTGATTGGTTTCTGCCAGCTTAACCATTTGCGGAAGAGTCAGTGCCGCTAACGTTGTCGCCATTTCTTCATTTATGCCGAGACGAAACATTGCGGACGCTTTGTCCTGAACAATCAGACGCTGTGCAAGTAGTAAATATGACAAGTTGATGTCATAAATGTGTTTCAGCAACTCGGAGGTATGCATTATTCCCACCCAGAATAACCAACTTTATTTTTATGCGGTCTCACCGCACCCCGTGATGTCGCCGGGAAGCCCCGGTAAAAAATAATTAGCATTAGAATAGTTGCGATAAGCTGCAACAGGCAGAGCCCCTTTTTTGGATTTAATAAGTCCTTGCAAATAGAAGGGGTTCTTTACACTTATCTAAGATTTTTCCTAAATCGACGCAACTTTACTCGTCACTACACTCACATACAACGGAGGGGGGCTGCGATTTTCAATAATGTGTGATACAGATCACACAAAACGCTCAATTACTTAACATAAATGTATAAGTCATACTTTTGTTTTGGGTGTATTTCAATCTGTTAAAAAGTTTTTCGCTACGATAGCAAGCAAAAATGAAACAGGAATAATCGAAATGGGATGTTGCGCACAGTTAAAATAACTCACCGTAAATAATCATCTGCTATAAATAATTGCTTTAATGCAATACCAGATAAGCTATTTTTAAACAGACACTTACCGCACAACAAACTCATTAAATACAAAGAAAGGCAACAATCAACTTAATGTTAATAAAATGTTTTACATATATTAACCACTTGTTTAATATGGAGAATCAGTACATTATTTTCTTATAATTACAGTTGAAATCATATGATCACCGAGAGTGATTGATTAATTGTATTTACTAATAATCACACTAATATTTACCTGTTTGACTGAGTTGGGATTGCGTCGATTCTCCATTAGGAGTAAAGCTTTAATGTCACCTGAAGTTCACAGAATAAGGAACAGGTTATGAGCTATAGCAATATTCTTGTCGCCGTTGCGGTTACACCGGAAAGTCAGCAACTGCTGGCAAAAGCGGTATCTATCGCCAGGCCAGTAAAGGGACACATCAGTTTAATTACTCTCGCTTCCGACCCGGAAATGTACAATCAATTAGCCGCGCCGATGCTTGAAGATTTACGCAGCGTGATGCAGGAAGAAACACAAAGCTTTCTTGATAAGTTAATTCAGGATGCGGGGTATCCCGTTGACGAGACGTTTATTGCCTACGGTGAGTTAAGCGAACATATTCTGGAGGTTTGTCGCAAACATCATTTCGATTTGGTGATTTGCGGTAATCACAATCACAGTTTCTTTTCGCGAGCATCCTGCTCGGCGAAAAGAGTGATTGCCTCATGTGAGGTCGATGTGCTGTTAGTTCCACTTACGGGAGATTAACCGCTCCTACGCAAGCTTTGGAAAGGTAGCAACTTTATCGCGCTGCTGGCTTTCCGCGCTTCGCGGAACTATCTGCTTTAGGTCGCTAATGAAGCACTCCTGCCAGTGGTTAATATCGTTTTTCACGATAACGTCCAGCATCTCTGCATGACGGGAAATACGTTCCGCCAGCGACATAGTCAATGCACGATCCAGCGCAGCTGCAACTTCGTCACGATCGTAGGGGTTAACAATTAACGCCGACGTTAACTCGTTTGCCGCTCCCGCAAATTGCGAAAGAACAAGAACGCCCGGGTTGGCTGGGTCCTGAGCGGCAACATACTCTTTTGCTACCAGGTTCATCCCGTCACGCAGTGGCGTCACTAAGCCCACGTCAGAGTAGCGGAATATTTTCATCAGTAATTTACGGTCAAAATGCTGATTCAAATAATAAAGCGGCGTCCAGCCTAATTGCCCGTATTTACCATTAATTCGTCCAGCTTCATTTTCGAGCTGATGACGAATATCCTGATAGGCTTGCACATCACCACGCGACGTTGGTGCAATCTGGGTATAACGAATTTTACCATGATGCTGCGGATATTTTTCCAGCAACGCTTCATAGGCGAGAAAACGCTCCGGCAAACCTTTGGAATAATCCAGCCGTTCGACAGAAAAGATATTTTGTACGTTTTTCAGTTCCGCTTTAAGTTGCGCCAGTTTTGGCGGCAGTGGTCCGGCAGCCTGTTTCGCTATTTCTTTCGGTTCAATGCCGATCGGGTAAACTTCCGTTCGAAACGCTTTGCCCCACGCCGTATGGCTTTTTGCGCTACGCGTCGTGACGCGGGTCAGGTTAGAAAGGCAATCCAGGAACGCCAGACGATCGTTCTCCGTCTGGAAACCCAGCAAATCATAATCACAAAGCTGTTCAAGCAAGGTATCATATGTCGGCAGCGCGTTGAAGATTTCCGGTGTCGGGAAAGGAATATGCAAAAAGAAACCAATGCGATTATTCACCCCACGTTTGCGTAATTCATGCGCAAAGGGCAACAGGTGATAATCGTGGATCCAGATAATGTCATCGTCTTGCAACAGCGGCAGTAATTTATCTGCCAGCAACGCATTTACGCGTAGATAGCCGTCCCAGGCAGGACGCTGAAATTGCACCAGATCGAGCCGATAATGAAAAGCGGGCCAGAGAACGGCATTGGAGAATTGGTTGTAGTATTCGTCAAGGTCCTGTTCGCTGAGGTTAAAAGAGGCCCACGTAATGTTACCCTTTTTCACCTTTTTTAGCGGCTGATCCTCATTCCCTGTTTCGCCACTCCAGCCAAACCACAGTCCACCTGCGGCTTTCAGTGCCCCCAGAATGCCAACGGCAAGGCCACCGGCACTGGCGGCGTGCTCATCTGGTGGTGCAATCCGGTTAGATACTACGACTAAACGACTCATAGTCATCACTCCTGTTATTTTCTCTTTTTTGTTGTAATGCGGTGGTTATCATTTCAAGCCAGCTCCAGACATCCGGTACGCCCGCCAGTCGCCATGATGCCTGAGTTGCGCCTGTGCCAATTTTTACTGACATTCCGCCCAGCCGGTTAACGACTGCGAAGCCAGATTCATCGGTTAAATCATCGCCCAGAAATACCGGCGTTCGCCCGATAAAGGGAGCTTCCTGCATAAAGGCAGCAATCGCCTCACCTTTACTGGTACCTCTCGGTTTGATCTCGACAACACACTTTCCCTGCTGTAACGCCATTTGTGGCCAGATCTGAGTAATACGTTGCGCTAATGTCACTAATGCGTCTTCATGCTGCGAAGCCTGACGATAATGCAGAGCAAAAGCCATCCCTTTCGTCTCCAGCTCCGCACCGGGATACTGGGCGATGACCGTATGCAGTTGCACGCTAATATCACGCGCAATCGCATCCGGCAGATGAACGATATGCGTTTTACCATTGATGTCACGGCGCTCCGCCCCATGCACGCCCGCTAATGGGAAGCGATAAGGTTTTGCCAGTGCATCAAGCTCCACCATTGAGCGCCCTGATATCAATGCCAATGCACCATCACTTGCGGTTGCCAGTAGCTGAAGTCCTTGCAGAATATTGTCAGGCACGACGACCTGATCGGGATGCGGTTTGATTTCCGCCAGCGTTCCATCGAGATCAAAAAACCAGGCATATTTCGCGGATAGTTCAGGGGTTTCGGTTAACGGTTCTGTCACCCGGTTCTCCTCCTTCTCTTTTCTTATTGTGTTGCGCAGAACGCGCTTTACAGACATGTAAGTATAGACAGTGTGACGGGGGTCGCCATTTGTAACGAAGAACAGCCAACCGTTGTGGCGGCTGGCTGTGGTGGGAAAAAACGCTAAATTGTTGTGGAAAAAAGCATCAAACAGTGCGTTTCGCTTTTTGCTTGTAACGGTCGAAGATCACCGCTGCCAGCAGGATTAAGCCGCGAACCACGTACTGGGCGAAAGGAGAAATATTAAGCAGGTTCATGGCGTTTTCCACGGTGCCTAAAATTAAGATACCCGCCACCACATATGAGATTTTTCCGATGCCGCCTTTCAGAGAAACGCCACCTAAAACGCAGGCGGAGATAACAATCAGCTCATAACCAATCGACGTCATTGGCTGCCCACTGGTCATACGTGAAGCCAGAATAATTCCGGCTATCGCTGATACCAGACCAGAGAGAACAAAGATAATAATTTTGGTGCGAACAACCGGTACACCCGCCAGACGCGCAGCCTCTTCGTTCCCACCAATCGCCAGGGTGTTACGCCCAAAGGTGGTTTTATTCAGCAGCAAACCAAAGACAATCAGACACGCGACGGTAAGCCAGATTGGCGCAGGCAGACCGAACCAGTTGGCGTAACCAAGGGCAAAGAAGCTTTCATCTTCGATACCGACCGCTTTACCGTCTGAAATGATGTACGCCAGACCTCGAACAATCTGCATCGTTGCCAGTGTCGTGATCAGGGCATTTATTTTCAGTTTGGCGATAACAAAGCCATTGACCAGGCCACAGAGAACGCCCAGCAACAAACCCGCTGCCACGCCAATCCACAGGCTTTCAGTCAGGTTGATAACCACCGCCGTGGTGACACCCGCACAGGCAATTACGGAGGCGACAGAAAGGTCAAAGTCACCGGAAGCAAGGCAGAACAACATGCCACAAGCCACCATCCCCGACATGGAAATTGCCAGGCCCAACCCTTTCATATTAATGAAGGTGGCAAAGTTCGGGACAAAAATGGCACAGGCGATAAAAAGGACCGCAAACACCACCAGCATGCCGTACTGATCCCAGATACGCCCGAAGCTGAATGACGACTTAGGTGCGCCAGAACCCGATGTAGAAACAGAAGACATCATACTCTCCTTACTCAGGCAACTGCCTGGCTGACTTTAGGCATCGCAAGGCTCAGTGCCTGACGCTCATCTGCCTGCTCGTGTAACAATTCACCGGCGATTTCACCTTCGCGCATCACCACAATCCGGTCGGCAACGCCGAGGACTTCAGGTAAGTCGCTGGAGGCAAATAGCACCGCCACACCCTGCGCCGCCAGCGCATAAATTACGTTATATATTTCGTGCTTAGCGCCAACATCAATGCCGCGCGTAGGTTCATCCAGCAAAATGACCTTCATCTCTTCCGATAACCAGCGGCCCAGAATGGCTTTTTGCTGATTTCCGCCTGAGAGATTCATGATCAGTTGCTCAGCGCCCGGCGTTTTGATGTTAAGCGAACGAATGTGGTGATCGGCATTGTTTTCTTCCCAACCGTTGTTGATTACACAACCGCCGAGCACATGTTTACGTCTGGCACTGATGTTGATATTGTCGCGAACGGAGTGCACAGGAATAATGCCTTCGGCTTTGCGATCTTCCGGGCAGAGCATCATGCCTGCGGCAATGGCGTGGCTCGGTTTACGAATATCGATCGGCTGTTGGTCGATATAAACCTGACCGGCGGTAATTTGCGTCCCGCCAAACATGCCTTTCATTAATTCGCTACGCCCTGCCCCGACCAGACCAAACAGACCGACAATTTCTCCACTGCGAACCGCCAGACTTATTGGCGTACGCACGCCTGGTGCTTTCACAGCATCAAGACGCAGGCGCTCCTCGCCATAACTACGCGGTTGCCAGCCGTAGATATCGCCGATGTCGCGCCCGACCATCGCCTGCACCAGGGCGTCGTGGTCAACCTGCTGCATATCAGTAAAGGTTTTGACATAACGCCCATCTTTAAAGACGGTGATGGCATCGCTGAGGGCAAATATTTCTTCCATACGGTGAGAAACGTATAAGATCACCCGCCCCTCTTTTCGCAGTTCACGAATAACGCGGAAAAGATTGTCGATTTCACGGGCAGAGAGGGAGCTGGTTGGCTCATCAAATGCGATAATTTTGGCATTACGCGCCAGGGCTTTGGCAATTTCAACCATCTGCCACTGACCAATGGAGAGATATTTCAGCGGCGTGTCCGGGTCAATATCCATACCAAGATGTTTAAGTTGTAAACCCGCCTCATAATTCAGCAATGAGCGATTCACAATGCCGCCTTTATGCGGCAGCTGGCCGAGATAGATGTTTTCCGCGACGGTCATTTCCGGCACGAGATGCAGTTCCTGGTAAATAATCGCCACACCCGCGTTAAGTGCTGCGGTCGTGTCGGAAAAGGACATTTCCTGCCCATTAATCACTACAGAACCCGTGGTTGGCGCATAGTTGCCGCTGAGGATTTTTAAGAGAGTTGATTTTCCTGCGCCATTTTCACCCATCAACGCATGAACCTGACCGGCATAGCAATCAAAACTAATATCCGTCAGCGCCTTAACGCCGGGAAACGTTTTACCGATGCCGCGAAATGAGAGATACGGGGTAGACTGTTGCATAACGTCTCCGTGAATCACTGGTCGTTCACACCCCCTCTGCATCATGCAGAGGGGAATTTTTCCGGCAAATTACTTACCGCCTAAACCTTTTTTCTCCAGTTCTTCTTTAAAGTTGTCACGCGTGATCAATACCACGTCGGTAACTTCGGTAAATTTTGGCGGTTCAACGTCTTTTGCTACCCAGTTGTAAAGCATTTCGCTGGATTTATAGCCATGTACGTCCGGGCTTGGCAGCAGGGAACCGTAGAAGCCGGTTGCCTGTGCCTTAGACAGTTCGCTCACCGCATCCACACCGTTAATACCGATACCGATGATATCGGCCGCTTTAAAGCCCTGACCTTCCGTCGCGCGTACGCCGCCAAGTACGGTGCTGTCGTTCATACCGACGATCAGCCAATGTTTAACTTCCGGATGTTGAACCAGCATTGAGTTGGCAGCGTCAAATGCCCCCGGGATGTCGTTAGATTTGGTAGGTACCTGATAAATTTGTTTTTCCGGGAATCCTGCCGCTTTCAGCGCATCCATAGACCCCGTAGTACGGCGACGAGCCGTATCCAGTTCGTTGGCGGTAATCGCCATCACCGCGCTTTCTTTGACATCCCAGCCCCGTTTCTGCATCTCTTTATACAGTTCCTGGCCCTGACGTTCGCCAATTTTGGTCGCAGCCATCATCACCAGCGGAACGGTATCCATTGGCTTACCTTTGGCGTTAACAAACTGGTCATCCACGGCAATGACTTTCATATCGTAGCCACGCGCTTTCGCCACGATGGCAGAGCCGAGTTTCGGGTCCGGAGTACAAATAACGAAACCTTTCGCGCCACTGGCAGCCAGGCTGTCGATCGCGTTCAATGTTTTTTCGCCATCCGGCACGGCAATCTTAATAACCTCAAACCCTAAATCCTTCCCGGCTTTATCGGCAAACTTCCATTCGGTCTGGAACCACGGCTCTTCCGGTTGCTTCACCAGGAAACCGAGCTTCAGGTTCTCCGCCATAGCGGATTGTGACATAACGGCTGCCAGACCAATGGCTGCCAGGGCTTTAGTAAATTTGTGCATGGTTCTCTCCAGCTTTAGTGTCGTTTTGTGTAGGGCAAAAACGAATGACATTCGTTAAATTAATCGGAAAACAAAGCATTACCTTTTAACTAAAAGATAAGTGACTGTGTTGACATAGTTTTAGCGAGAAATTAATTCTCCATAGGAGAGCAATATCACATCGCAGAATTACAGTGAGAACGTGCATAAATTTAGCGGGAAAAGACATAAGGAAAAGCCAATTTGTCTGACAAATTGTCTAGTGCACAGCAGATTAATCCATAAGATTAGCCTGGAAATCCTTGTTGTCTTTGGTACCCAGCGGGATGTCTTTTTTTTAACCAGTCAATAGGCCACATTACCTGGCGTTGAGTTTTTGCAATGGTGTAATAACCGCAACTCAAAGATGTGGAAAAAGCGCGTCATTCATTTCGCCATTAATTATCACCGTGTTCATTAATTAACAGAACACGTATACTGAGAGCCATATCGCAAAAATGAAAAAACGTTTTAAAAAATCATTGCTTCATCATGAATTCAAATTCACCGATTAATATCAACAAGATACAAAAAGCACTATCATTAAAATTCATTGCAGTTACATTGATTTCATCAATGAAATGTAAAAATATATAAACTTGATGATTTAAGCATTTTCTTATACCCGTTCAGACGTTATTCTTATTTCAGATCATCGTCAGAATTGACTCCACGATCACATTTCGGACCGGCAGAAAGGAATTATTCTGCAAACAGTAATTATGGTGTTTTGATTTATCTTGCACCTCTCCACTTCTGGATATAAGGATATTAGGTATGGCAACCGCTGGAATGCTTCTCAAACTCAACTCTCAAATGAACCGCGAGTTTTACGCATCCAATCTCTACCTTCACCTGAGTAACTGGTGTTCTGAACAGAGTCTGAACGGCACCGCCACTTTCCTTCGCGCCCAGGCACAGAGTAATGTGACCCAAATGATGCGCATGTTTAACTTTATGAAGAGTGTCGGCGCTACTCCCATCGTTAAAGCCATTGATGTTCCCGGTGAAAAACTGAACTCACTGGAAGAACTTTTCCAAAAAACGATGGAAGAATACGAGCAACGTTCAAGCACGCTGGCACAGTTAGCCGATGAAGCTAAAGAACTGAATGATGATTCAACCGTCAATTTCCTGCGCGATCTGGAAAAAGAACAGCAGCATGATGGCCTGTTGCTGCAAACCATTCTTGATGAAGTGCGCAGTGCGAAACTTGCTGGTATGTGCCCTGTGCAGACCGACCAACATGTTCTGAATGTCGTGTCGCATCAGCTGCATTGATCGTCATCGGCGCTAATGCAATTGCGCCGAAGAAGTTTTTGAGAAACCGCTGCCTCATCTTTTTGAAGCAGCGGTTTTTTAATGGGATTCGCCCTGTGGGGTAAACTTGAGTTCAATCAGCGCGATGGCTTTTTGGATTGCCCGCATGGTGACCGGGTCTGCGGCGGCGGGATGGTGAGTAAAGTCGATATTCTTCAGCTGGCTGGACATTTTTTCACGAACTTCAACGGGCGCGATTACATCGAGAACATCCAGAATTTGTTTGATAACCAACTGGCAAGCAACCACATCAGAAACCAGTTCCTGATCGGCATTCAGCGGCTGGGACATCGTAAACTCCTGATAGCATTTTGAAAGCCGTTATAGTAGCGGCTTCACATCTTCAGCGATAGTCACATCCACCGTCATCAGGACACAAAAAACCTGCCGGAGCAGGTTTTTTGTTATCGGAACATATTGCCTGGCGGTACGTCTTTGAACGTCTTGCAATAGTTGTTGAACATACTTTTCAGGATTTTGCGCAGTTTCATCGCGGCACTCCGACCATTTGTTATACAGATGTTATTGTCTTTGCGCTTATAATATGACAACCATCACAAAAATCAATCTTTATGTGATGCAAATCACATAAACACCCCTTTAATGTTATAAAAATGATAATCAAAAAGCAGCTACCCCCTTTCTGACACCTACAGATGGCAAGAAATAGCGCCTGCCAGGCGTCTTTTCCGGCCATTGTCGCAGCGCTGTAACGCGTAAAATACTGCTTTCTTTTACTCTTCTGGCTGGACCATGAGACTTCTGATTCTGACTCTTTCATTAATAACGCTGGCGGGGTGCACAGTTACTCGCCAGGCTCATGTGGGCGAAGTTGACGCGGCAACAGGTATTGTTCGGTTGGTTTATGATCAGGCTTTTTTGCAGCATGCCCGTACCGATCGTTATGTCAGTCGCGGGATCGCCGATCGCGCATGCCAGCAGGAAGGCTATACCCACGCTATCCCCTTTGGTCAGCCAGTAGGCAACTGTAGCCTCTTTGCGGGTTCCTTATGTTTGAATACGGAATTCACTTTGTCATATCAGTGCCATCATTCCGCCTTCCCTGTCTTTCTCTAAATATTTTAATCAGCGAGGGGATCTTCGCTGATTAAAGAAATAGCGGTAATGCGTTTTATTCCCATTCGTATTTTTAATAAATGAAGTTTATATTTTACCTTTTGCAAATAATAAAATAACAAATTATAGTGACGCCACAGCAACAAATATAACCTTTGTGGAGCACTATCATGCTGAAACCAGAAATGATTGAAAAACTTAATGAGCAGATGAACCTGGAACTGTACTCTTCACTGCTTTATCAGCAAATGAGCGCCTGGTGCAGCTATCATACCTTCGAAGGTGCTGCCGCGTTCCTGCGCCGCCACGCCCAGGAAGAGATGACGCATATGCAGCGTCTGTTTGATTATCTGACTGATACCGGCAATTTACCGCGTATTAATACCGTTGAATCTCCGTTTGCTGAATATTCCTCACTTGATGAATTATTCCAGGAAACCTATAAACACGAACAATTAATCACGCAGAAAATTAACGAACTGGCTCATGCTGCAATGACCAATCAGGACTACCCAACTTTTAATTTCCTGCAATGGTATGTTTCTGAGCAGCATGAAGAAGAGAAACTGTTCAAATCGATTATTGATAAATTAAGCCTGGCAGGCAAAAGCGGCGAAGGTTTGTATTTTATCGACAAAGAACTCTCTACCCTCGACACACAAAACTAATGTTCTCCGGCGGCAGGTTTACTGCCGCCGTTTCAAATCAGTGACGGCAAATCTTACTCTGATCGGTCGAAAAACCTTCTTCCGAAGGTATAAATTTGCCTTTTGCTGCCAGAAACGCTACCAGCTCTCCCGCTGTCATCCCTTCTGCCGAGCAAGTGTGAAAACGTGCCTGTTCACCAAAACGCGCTTTAATCGCAGCTTCCAGACTGGCATGCGTATATTGCTCACCTGATTCAATCATCATATTTAACACTTCATGACCGTGAATAGAGTCCATCGTTCCTCCTCGAAAAAAGGCTAGCGTAGCGATTGCCGCTTACCAAGACTTTGCGCCAGCGCAGGACTGAACGCATTTTATTGTACATTTATATTTACACCATATGTAACGCCGGTTTGACGAAGCAGCCGTTATGCCTTAACCTGCGCCGCAGATATCACTCATAAAGATCGTCAGGACAGAAGAAAGCGTGAAAAACAGAACTCTGGGAAGTGTTTTTATCGTGGCGGGAACCACAATTGGCGCAGGCATGCTGGCAATGCCGCTGGCTGCGGCAGGTGTTGGTTTTAGCGTCACGTTAATCTTGTTGATTGGGCTTTGGGCGTTGATGTGCTACACGGCGCTATTACTGCTGGAGGTGTACCAGCATGTCCCGGCAGATACCGGCCTGGGCACGCTGGCAAAACGCTATCTGGGACGCTACGGTCAGTGGCTGACGGGCTTCAGTATGATGTTCTTAATGTATGCTCTAACTGCGGCATACATCAGCGGTGCCGGTGAATTGTTGGCCTCCAGCATCAGCGACTGGACAGGTATTTCAATGTCGGCAACCGCTGGCGTGCTGTTGTTCACTTTTGTTGCCGGTGGCGTGGTTTGTGTCGGGACATCGCTGGTCGATTTGTTTAACCGTTTTCTGTTCAGCGCCAAGATTATTTTTCTGGTGGTAATGCTGGTACTACTGCTGCCGCATATTCACAAAGTGAATCTTTTAACCCTGCCGTTGCAACAGGGGCTGGCTCTGTCAGCAATCCCGGTGATTTTTACCTCATTTGGTTTTCACGGTAGCGTGCCGAGTATTGTCAGCTATATGGATGGCAACGTTCGTAAGCTACGCTGGGTGTTTATAACCGGTAGTGCGATCCCCCTGGTGGCATATATTTTCTGGCAGGTGGCAACGCTTGGCAGCATTGATTCAACAACCTTTATGGGATTGCTGGCTAATCATGCTGGATTAAACGGGCTGTTACAGGCGTTACGCGAAATGGTGGCCTCTCCGCATGTTGAGCTGGCAGTGCATTTATTTGCTGATTTAGCCCTCGCCACGTCATTTCTCGGCGTTGCGTTAGGCTTATTTGATTATCTGGCTGATTTATTTCAGCGTTCAAATACCGTTGGTGGACGGTTGCAAACTGGTGCAATTACCTTTCTGCCGCCGTTGGCGTTTGCACTGTTTTATCCACGAGGATTTGTGATGGCGCTGGGTTACGCCGGTGTGGCGCTGGCGGTACTGGCATTGATTATCCCTTCGCTGTTGACCTGGCAAAGCAGGAAGCACAATCCTCAGGCGGGTTACCGGGTGAAAGGTGGTCGTCCGGCGCTGGTGGTGGTGTTTCTCTGTGGTATTGCTGTGATTGGCGTGCAATTTTTGATTGCGGCAGGCTTGTTACCAGAAGTGGGGTGATTAGATTCTTATTGGGTGCCAGAATTAACGCTGACACCCAATGTGACCTCTTAATGCAGGCAGCACTGCTTAAATTTCTTACCACTGCCACACGGACAAGGATCGTTACGCCCCGGTTTCTCTTCTGCTTTGATCGGTTGCTGAACAGCTTTTTCCTGCGGATGCGCCATCCAGTATGCATGTAAATCAAGCGCCGCCAGCCGAATAGCATCTACGCTCTCTTCAAACGCTTCTGGCGACATCTTCTCTACCCGCTCGAAGTTTTCCTCAGTACCGTGCAGCGCAATCGCATCCAGCGCTGGTTTTAACGAATCGGGCAACGTTGACCAGTCAGAAAGTGCCACGCCCCGCATATAGCCAAAGCACCACTCCTCAACAATCGTCAGCTCGCTGCCATCGACTTCTCGCAAGCCGAATAACGGCTCAAACTGCTCCGGGAATTCGTTCAGACGCTCTGCGGTATCGGCCATATGCTGAAAAGCCAGGTTCATAAAGCGCGTCATCTCTTTCTCTGACGCCCAGCGCGGCACATAGTCAGCCCCACCCCACACGGCAACCAGCCACTGTGCCGGTTCAATCTCTTGCGGAGAACTCAACACCGCCGTCAATAAACCGTCCAGCTCCGCCACATCAAGAATGGCGTGGTCAGTGTTGTATTTGGTCAGAATATCGTCCAGCCATTCCAACTCACTTTCGTTTAACGGTCCCGTTTTCATACGCTTTTCCTTGTGGATCTCAACTCGCCAGCACCTATCTTACATGCCGGTCCGTATCAGAGATACTTTTTGAGTGGCTTTGCCGGTGATTAAAAATTAAGGAGGGTGTAACGACAAGTTGCAGGCACAAAAAAACCACCCGAAGGTGGTTTCACGACACTGCTTATTGCTTTGATTTTATTCTTATCTTTCCCATGGTACCCGGAGCGGGACTTGAACCCGCACAGCGCGAACGCCGAGGGATTTTAAATCCCTTGTGTCTACCGATTCCACCATCCGGGCTCGGGAAAAAAGTGGAGGCGCGTTCCGGAGTCGAACCGGACTAGACGGATTTGCAATCCGCTACATAACCGCTTTGTTAACGCGCCAAATTCTTCAGGCCTTTCAGCCAGACATCCGCTTGACGCCGATGTCTTTTAAACTGGAGCGGGAAACGAGACTCGAACTCGCGACCCCGACCTTGGCAAGGTCGTGCTCTACCAACTGAGCTATTCCCGCATTCATCAAGCAATCAGTTAATCACTTGATTTTATTATCGTCTGGCAATCAGTGCCGCCGTTCGATGCGTTGCATTCTACTTACCTGGCGCGATGAGTCAACGATATTTTTCACCACTTTTGATCGTTTGCTGAAAATTGCGCCGAAACGATCACTGATCAAGCAAATCTGCACGCGCAGCGCTCAAATATTGCAACATTGACCACAGAGTCAGTACCGCAGCCACAAAGAAAAGTGCAATACCGGCGTACTCAACCCAAATGTTCGGACGCCACAGCAGCCAGGCCAGCGCCACCATCTGGGCAGTTGTTTTCACTTTCCCAATCCAGGAGACAGCCACGCTACTGCGTTTACCCAACTCCGCCATCCATTCGCGTAGCGCAGAAATAATAATTTCACGGGCGATCATCGTTGCCGCCGGTAAGGTCACCCACCAGCTGTGATAATGCTCGGTTACCAGCACCATGGCGATAGCCACGAGAACTTTATCTGCGACAGGGTCAAGGAAAGCACCAAACCGGGTACTCTGGTTCCAGCGGCGTGCCAGAAAACCATCGAACCAGTCAGTCACCGCCGCGACGCAGAAAATGAGCGCGGCGGCAAACGGCGACCAGGTGACAGGCAGATAAAAGACCAATACAAAGAATGGGATAAGGATGACACGGAACAGTGTAAGCAACGTAGGGATATTAAATTGCATAATGACGGGTAACTATCTGTTGTCAGTAAGATTACCCCTATGTTGCTACAGAGACATCAATGTTTCAACGACCAGAAGATCTTTTCTGCCAGACCTTGCGAAATACCCGGCACTTTTGCAATTTCCTCAACGCTGGCGTTACGTAAACCTTGCAAACCGCCCATATATTTCAACAACATTTGCCGACGTTTTGGCCCGACGCCTTCAATGGTTTCCAGGGAACTGGTATTTTTGACCTTCGCCCGTTTCTTACGGTGCCCACCAATCGCGTGATCGTGAGATTCATCGCGTATATGCTGGATAACATGCAGCGCGGGAGAATCTGGCGGCAAACTGAATCCCTCACCTTCCGGCTCAAAGAACAGCGTTTCCAGCCCAGCCTTACGATCTGCACCTTTGGCAACGCCAAGTAGCAGCGGATGATTTTTATCCCATGAGACATCCAGTTCGGCGAAGACATTTTTCGCCTGCGCAAGCTGGCCTTTGCCGCCGTCGATAAGGATCACATCCGGGATCTTACTGTCGTCAATGGCTTTACCATAACGCCGACGCAGCACCTGATTCATCGCCGCATAATCATCGCCCGGCGTGATGCCAGTAATGTTATAGCGCCGATACTCCGCACGCAGCGGGCCGTTAGCATCAAACACCACACAGGAAGCGACGGTTTGTTCACCCATGGTATGGCTGATGTCAAAGCACTCCATCCGCTTCACTTCCGGTAATTTCAACACGCTGGCAAGCGCGGTCAGTCGCTGGTGAACGGTAGATTGCTGCGAAAGTTTGCTGGTTAAGGCCGTCGCCGCATTGGTGCGCGCGAGTTTCAGATAACGCGCCCTATCGCCGCGAGGTTTGGTTTGAACATTAATCTTGCGTCCTGCCAGTTCTGAAAGGGAATCGGCGAGCAGCGTTTTATCGCTAAGATTAAAATCGAGCAGGATCTCACCCGGTAAGGTGCGCATCTGGCTGCCTTGTAAATAGAACTGACCTACGAAGGTTTCCACCACCTCGCTCAGTTCCGTACCGCCAGGCACTTTCGGGAAATAGCTACGGCTGCCGAGCACTTTGCCCTGACGAATGAACAATACGTGGACACAAGCCATGCCCGCATCGAACGCCACACCAATAACGTCAAGGTCGTCGCCGGTATTGGACACAAACTGTTTTTCGGTGACGCGTCGCACCGCCTGAATTTGGTCGCGAATACGTGCCGCTTCTTCAAACTCCAGATTCTGGCTGGCAGTTTCCATACGGCTAATGAGTTGCGTAAGCACCTGATCATCTTTGCCAGACAAAAACAGGCGCACATACTCGACCTGCTGAGCGTATTCTTCTTCACTCACCAGTCCTTCAACGCACGGTCCCAGACAGCGCCCTATCTGATATTGCAGACACGGACGCGAGCGATTGCGATAAACACTATTTTCGCACTGGCGAATGGGAAAAATCTTTTGCAGTAGCGCCAGTGTTTCACGTACGGCATAGCCATTCGGGAACGGGCCGAAATATTCACCTTTGGCATGCTTCGCTCCACGATGCATAGCCAGACGCGGGTGAGTATCGCCACTCAGGAAGATAAAGGGATAAGATTTATCATCGCGTAGCAAAACGTTGTAACGCGGCTGATAGAGTTTGATGTAGTTGTGTTCCAGCAACAGCGCTTCGGTTTCTGTATGAGTAACCGTTACATCAATTTGCTGGATCTGGGCGACCAGCGCTTCGGTTTTGCGCGAAGCGAGGTTGCTACGGAAATAGCTGGAAAGCCGTTTTTTCAGGTCTTTCGCTTTGCCGACATAGATAACCGTACCACCAGCATCGTACATGCGATAAACGCCTGGCTGGCTGGTTACGGTTTTTAAAAACGCTTTTGCGTCAAACTGATCACTCACTGACTTGATAATGTCTCCGCATTACACAGACCATGGCGAATTGCCAGGTGAGTCAGCTCAACATCGCCATGAATGTTTAGTTTACTGAACATACGATAGCGGTAGCTGTTCACCGTTTTCGGACTGAGATTGAGCTGTTCTGAGATCTCATTGACCTTCTGGCCCTTAGTGATCATCAGCATAATCTGCAATTCACGTTCAGACAAACTGGCAAATGGACTTTCTGTTTTTTCTGGTTCGATCTGGCTTAATGCCATTTGTTGAGCGATGTCAGAAGCAATGTAACGCTGCCCAGAATAGACAGAACGAATCGCACTCACGACTTCCTGCGGAGCCGCGCCTTTGCTGAGGTAGCCAGCAGCACCGGCCTGCATGACTTTCGCTGGTAAAGGGTTTTCTGTATGGACAGTAAGCATGATGATTTTGACATCAGCTGTGGAACGCGCGATTTTACGCGTTGCCTCAAGGCCGCCAATGCCCGGCATACTCATGTCCATTAGCACCACGTCAACGGCATTTGCCCGGCACCACTTAACGGCGTCTTCACCGCACGATGCCTCACCGACGACTTTTATACCCTTTATATCTTCCAGAATGCGTCGTATCCCTGCGCGCACCAGTTCGTGGTCATCAACAAGTAGAACGTTGATCAAAGGAATATCTCCAGAAATAGGGATAACGCTACTGATAGTTAGTCATTCGTATATTAGCGGTTTTTATTGCAACTTTGAAACGTTAAAAATGGTGGGTATTCGATTTTTCTCTCGTTTTTGTAAATTCGATTGTCCACAGTTATGGTCACGCCCGTCACCAACGGCTCCGGGATCGTTTCACAGTAAGCCCTGCGATGAAATGTGACAAAAATTGACTTTATTCAGCAAAAATGAAAATCAGCCCGCTGAATATGTAACATTAATTAACCCGAACAATACGGGCAAAAAACATTCATGATAAAAATATTTATTGGTCATTATATTAACACATTTAATAGCACCGTTGACGGCACGCTCAAAAAACAACCACTGCTATTTTTAGCAAAGCTTATGGTATACTCCGCCGCCTTAACATTTTTCACCGCAAATTTTCATTGCAACATGACGAGGAAAATAAATGAGTACGCCTGATTTTTCTACTGCCGAGAATAATCAAGAACTGGCAAATGAAGTCTCCTGCCTGAAAGCGATGCTGACGCTGATGCTGCAGGCGATGGGACAAGCTGACGCGGGCCGCGTGATGTTAAAGATGGAAAAACAGCTTGCGCTGATCGAAGACGAAACCCAGGCTGCAGTATTTTCCAAAACGGTTAAGCAAATTAAACAAGCCTACCGTCAGTAATATAAAACCGGCTGAGAGCGTGTCTTTCAGCCGGTTTTTGCATCTGGCACGCAGAAAGAAAAGCGATCAAATTAAGCCAGTAGCGGCCGCGTAACAGGCCACTTGGGTCTTATTCGGTGCATTGATTTTTTTCTGCATGTTTTTCTGATGGAAATTGACCGTATTCTCAGAGATTGACAAAATCATCGCTATCTCTGCTGATGTCTTCCCTTCCGCCGTCCATTTCAGAATTTCTTTTTCGCGCTTGCTGAAATTCATCTCTGGCGTCATCACTATTTCATCATTTAAACGCATTAGAGCCATCAGACTTTCGCGCACCAGTAACTGCATTTTTAATTGCAGTTCATCACTAAGAATGGGTATTTCGCGCGTGCTGCAACGGGAAAAGGACAAAAAGCCCAGCGCCCGATTTGGCAGCATTAAATACTGAGTGACACCGCGGCGTAAACCATGTGCGCGCGCAGCTTCCCATAACGGCTGTGCTTCGCTGAATAAGTCATCATTCCACATTAAATGGCCCTGACTAAAGTTTTCAGGGTTCAGCACCGGATCAATTGCGAGAAAATTTTTTGCCTGATAATAACTAACCCACGACTCAGGGTAATTGGTGTAGAAAGCCACTTTAGGTCGCGTGAATGGTACCGGGTGGCGAACACATAACGAATAGTAATCGTACTCCAGCTGCTGAGCCTGAAGCTCTATTTCATGGTAGACCTCTTCTGCGGCCTCCATCCTCTGAAAACGCAACAGCATCGTGCGAAGCCAGCTGAAAAAATCCGTATCCTGCATAGTAAACCGCAACGCCCCTGAGAGTGAGTATCATTTATAATGATAATTCAAACTATCACATAAATAAGATTTATATATAATTTATATTATTCAGGCAATGAATTACTTTTGCAAGCCATCGCATTCTCTTATGTTATTAATGAGTTATGCTGATTTGTTAAGCAGTTTTATCACGTTTGAAGTGGCGCACCGCCCCGACTGGTGAATCGTCGGGGCTGATTTTTTCTTATTATTGCAGCAGAAACTTCTCGAGGAACTGGCGGGTGCGAGGCTGCTGAGGATCGGCAAATAACGCTTTTGCTACCCCCTGCTCGACTATCCGCCCCTGGTCCATAAAAATCGCCCGGTCCGCAACATCCCGGGCAAAGCTCATTTCGTGCGTCACAATCACCATCGTGCGCTTTTCCTGCGCCAGCTGACGAATGGTGTTCAGGACTTCGCCCACCAGCTCTGGATCCAGCGCCGACGTTGGCTCATCAAACAAAATCACTTCAGGACGCATTGCCAGAGCACGCGCAATCGCAACGCGCTGCTGTTGACCGCCAGACAAACGACGTGGATAACTGGTTTCTTTACCGGCCAGCCCAACTTTCGCCAGCAGCTCGCGAGCGCGCGCCGTGGCCTCTTCTTTCGGTTCGCCTTTGACGATCACCGGCCCTTCAATAATGTTTTCCAGCACCGTACGATGTGGAAACAAATTAAAGTTCTGGAAGACAAACCCGACGTGTTGACGCAACTGGCGAATCAGCGATTTTTGCTGACTTAATGAACGTGCAGTATCAATAGTGATATCGCCAACGGTGATGGTTCCCGCTTCCGGTTGTTCCAGCAGATTTATGCTGCGTAGCAACGTGGTTTTACCGGAACCACTCGGACCGATAATTGCCACTACTTCGCCAGGCTTTACCTCGAGGTCGATACCGTGCAGCACCGTCTGACCGTGGAATTTTTTCACCAGGTTCTTAACTTCAATGGCACTCATTTGGGTTCCCTCTCCTGGCGATTAAGTTGATTCTCAAAATGGTTCTGCAACGTCGATAACACAGTCGCCATAATCCAGTAGATGAGCGAAGCCGCCAGATACATGGTGAACACCTCCAGCGTGCGCGAGGTAATCAACTGCGCCTGACGGAACAGCTCCGGCACCTGGATTGTCGCGGCCAGCGACGTATCTTTTACCAGGCTGATAAAGCTGTTCGACAGCGGCGGCAACGCCACCCGCGCCGCCTGTGGCAAAATCGCGCGACGCATGGTCTGCCACGGCGTCATACCAATACTGGCAGCAGCTTCCCACTGACCTTTATCAATAGAAGAAATGGCGGCACGCAGCGTTTCGGCAGCATAGGCGGCAGTGTTTAGCGACAGACCAATCATTGCTGACGGAATGGGATCTAGTTCGATGCCAAACTGCGGCAAGCCGTAATAGATCATAAACAGTTGTGCGATGAGTGGCGTACCACGAAAAATAGAGATATAAAAACGCGCCAGCCAGCGCACGGGCCAGATTGGCGAAAGGCGCATCAGCGCGAGAATAAACCCTAGCAGTAAGCCAAAAAACATACCGCCGATACTGAGTTGCAGCGTATACCCAGCCCCTTTCAGCAGGAACGGCAAGGAATCAATAACCAGTTGTATACTTTCTTGCATGAGCATTTCCGGAGCTAAACGTGGGGATGATAGGCGAACAGCGCAGGCGCGCCGCCGGTATGAATAAACAGAATCGGCCCTTCATCTTTGAAGCGTTTCTGACTGATACCGTCAATCAGCCCCGCCATCGCTTTTCCGGTATACACAGGATCAAGCAGAATGCCTTCCAGCCGCGCCAGCAATTTCACTGCTTCCATGCCTTCGTCGTTCGGCACGCCGTAGCCAGGTGCAAAATAGTCATCCCAGAGTAAAATTTCCGCTGATGCGGTCAGCTCCAGTTCTTTCGCAATCGCCTGTTGGAGGTTAACCACTTTCGGCAATTGATCGGCAACAGAACGCGACACGGTCACGCCAATCAGCTCGCTTTCAGGCATCAGGTGTTCCAGCCCAACAGCCAGTCCGGCGTGAGTTCCGGCACTGCCCGATGCGACCACCACCGACGAAATATTAACCGCCCCTTCACACTGTTGCGCGATTTCCAGCGCACTCTCCACATAACCCAGCGCGCCCAAAGCATTAGAACCGCCAACCGGAATGACATACGGGCGAAAACCTTGTGCTTCGACTCGCGTCGCCAGCTCTTCCAGTTGGGCATTGGGATCGGTCAGTGCGTCGCACATTTCAATCTGGGTATTGAACAGATCCAGCAACAAACGATTGCCGTTGGTTAAATAGTTTTCTGCGGTTGTGCCAATAGGATTTTCCAGCAGCGCCACGCAGTGCAGACCGAGTTTCGCAGCGACTGCGGCAGTCTGGCGCACATGGTTAGACTGGATCGCCCCGGCAGTAATCAGCGTATCGGCACCTTCGCGCAGGGCATCTGCCGCGAGAAATTCCAGCTTACGTAATTTATTGCCGCCCATTGCCATGGGGGTGACGTCATCCCGTTTGATGAAAATTTCCCGTCCAAGATAATCAGAAAAGCGCGGCAGATATTCGAGCGGCGTTGGCGCGCCGATAAACTCCAGCCGTGGAAAACGGGTTAAATTATGCAGTGGCATAACAGCCTCCGATGTGTGTTGTTGTGATTTTCTTATTATGCACGCTGAAAACGCGTAAATAAAAAAGGCGCTAGTGAAAGCGCCCTTTTTTGTCATTATGCTGATTATTTGGTCACATCAGCACCAAACCATTTTTCGGAAAGGGCTTGCAAAGTGCCATCTTTTTGCATTTCCGCAATTGCATCATTCACCGCTTTCAGCAGGTCTTCATTTCCTTTACGCAGCGCCACGCCAGACTCCTGACGGGAGAATGCTTCACCGGTTACTGCCAGCGTATCGTTGGTTTTCTTCACCAGATCCAGCGCCGCCAGACGGTCAACGAGGATCGCATCGATACGGCCTACGCGCAGATCCTGATATTTGGTCGGGTCATCATCATAGGTACGCACATCGACGCCCTGAACATTCTGACGCAGCCACTCTTCATAGTTGGTGCCCAGACCGACACCCACTTTTTTGCCTTTCAGATCATCAGCCGTTTTAATGGTGCCTTCGTTACCTTTTTTCACCAGCGCCTGAATACCGGAAATGGTGTACGGGGTAGAGAAATCGTATTTTTTCTTGCGCTCGTCAGAAATGGTGACCTGATTAATCACCACATCAATGCGTTTAGAGTCCAGCGACGCCAGCATACCGTCCCATTTGGTCGGTTTTAGTGACGCCTCAACGCCAAGATGTTTTGCCAGCTGTTGGGCAAATTCCACTTCAAAACCGGTTAATTTGCCGTCATCCCCCTGAAAACTGAACGGCGGATAAGTTCCTTCCAGCCCTACCAGCAGCGTGCCGCGCTCTTTGACTTTATTAAGCAGACCTTCATCTGCAAAACTTTTAACGCTCATACCCGCAACCAGCGCCACGGCCATCACACCCATCAATGCCTGACGTCCCAGATGTGCTAATTTCATATTCACCCCGAATGTTGTTATGTCTGTTTGCAGTGTAGAGCCATTGTTTGTAAACACAAAAACAACTCCGCTACATCTTATTCTTATTTAATATATATCAGAAGCAGGCAGGCTGGAGGATTTCTGCACAAGTCCGGTACACGTTTGACGCTGATAGTGTTGATACTTCCGTAACGCGATGCGGTAATTGTTGGTGCTGGTGGAGGGCAGCCACGGGGCGAGGATTTCATCAAGGAAACCGTCCTGCAGCTGATCGAGGGAAATATTTTGCTCGTGTAGATGATTCCCCAAACGGCGCAGACGAACGACATATTCACGCACCGTACCAGGGCTCATTTCAGTTTGCTCAAAAAGAAATTGCTTAAAGCCGATAATATCGAAAAAATCACTCTGCGTTTTGCAATGTAAATCACCGCAAAATCGGCACAATGCTGCCCATGATTGTTGTTCCACTTGCCAGCCATTTTCATCAAGCAGCGTGTCCAGGCGGGAAATCTCGATTTTATTCACTATTTTGCCGTCGCGAACTAAGGTAATGCGATCGAGTAATTTACGGCAATGCGCGCAATGGGTCTGGCTGTGTTTAAAGTCTTTAAGATAGCGGCTTAATGGCCGTCTTTTCAGGTGCTGCACCATCATTAAGAACTCCTGGTAGTCAAAATTAAAGTGCGGCATTTACTGACGTTATAACTTACCCAGTTTAGTGCGTAACCGTTTAATGGCCTGGCTGTGTAACTGACTGACCCGCGATTCCCCGACCTCCAGCACCGCGCCAATCTCTTTGAGATTCAGCTCTTCCTGGTAATAGAGGGTTAATACCAGTTTTTCGCGCTCCGGCAACGTTTCGATAGCTTCCATCACCCGCTGGCGCAGATTACTGTCCAGCAGTTGTTGTAGCGGGTTTTCTCGCTGATGATCATCAGTAACTAGTTCGATGCTATCGCCGTGCTCTTCGCGCCACTCATCGTAGGAGAAGAGCTGGCTGTTATTGGTGTCGAGCAACATTTGGCGATAATCGGCAATATCGATCCCTAAACGTTCCGCAACCTCAGTTTCCGTGGCGTTGCGGCCAAGTTCCTGCTCCAGTTGCCCTATTGCCTGTGCCACTTCACGCGCGTTGCGTCGCACGCTGCGCGGCACCCAGTCACGGCTGCGAAGTTCATCCAGCATAGCGCCACGGATACGCTGCACTGCGTAAGTTGTAAATGCCGTTCCTTGTAGGGCGTCATAGCGTTCGACGGCATTAAGTAACCCAATGCCGCCCGCCTGTAGCAGATCGTCAAGTTCCACGCTCGCGGGCAGTCGAACCTGCAGGCGCAATGCTTCGTGACGCACCAGCGGGACATAACGCTGCCACAGCGAGTGTTTATCCATTACACCTTCAGCGGTATAGAGTGAATTCACGATAAACAGCCCTGCGTTATATGAGTTATCGGCATGATTATCCGTTTCTGCAGGGTTTTTAATCGGACGATTAGTGGGTGAAATGAGGGGTTATTTGGGGGTTACCGGTAAATTGCGGGCAGAAAAAACCCCGCCGGTGGCGGGGTCAGGCAGGTTAAGGCCATTAGCCTTGTAACAGAGACAGAACTTGCTGCGGTACCTGGTTGGCTTTAGACAGCACGGAGTTACCCGCCTGCTGGATGATCTGTGCTTTCGACATGTTGGACACTTCGGTCGCATAGTCGGCGTCCTGAATACGGGACTGCGCTTCAGACAGGTTGGTAGTGGTGTTGTTCAGGTTGGTGATAGCGGAATCGAGACGGTTCTGCACGGCACCTAGAGAAGAGCGGAATTTGTCGACTGTTGCAATAGCTTTATCCAGAAGCGCCAGCGGATCCTCAGTTGAAGCACCTTCAAATTGCTCAGTCGCAGTTGTAGTTACCTTACCATTAGTATCAGTAACATCACTTAAATTCAGATCAGTTAACTCAAGAGCTGTTGCTCCATTCTTAAGAATGTCTGCCGCATCACCAGCAGAATAGTTTTTGCCTTGAAGTGTGACGAAACCTTGAGCTGCGCCGTCTTTATCTGCTGAAACTTTGATCAGCTGATCTGTTTGCTTGGCATCGTCAACACCGTTCGCATAATCATCATAAGTAACATCAATGGTGTTTAAGGTTACTTTACCTGAAGCGGCATCAACAGAAGCAGCATAGAAGTCTTTACCTGACTGAACAACATAATCAGCTGTTGCCTTACCATCTTTATCAAGGATGTTGTGCAGCGACAGGCTTGACGTATCGGATACACCCAATTTAGTTGCAATTGCTGCAGACTCATCAGTATTACCGAAGTTAACATCAACAGGTTTATCGCCAGCGTCTTGCGGGATAGATGTGATAGCATTGCTGACATTAAGAGAGTTTTTAGAAACTGAGAAGCCATTCAGCCCCAAAGTTGAAGAATCAATTTTCTTCAGATCGATGGAGATAGTTTGACCATCATTCGCACCAACCTGAATTTTCATTGAACCATCTTTGGAAAGAACATTAACGCCGTTGAACTGAGTCTGACCGGATACGCGGTCAATTTCATCGAGACGGGATTTGATTTCGTCCTGGATTGAAGATAGGTCAGAATCAGAGTTAGTACCGGTAGTGGCCTGAACGGTCAGTTCACGAACACGCTGCAAGTTGTTGTTGATTTCAGACAGTGCGCCTTCAGTGGTCTGCGCCAGAGAGATACCGTCGTTGGCGTTACGTGCGGCCTGAGTCAGACCTTTGATGTTAGAAGTGAAGCGGTTAGCAATCGCCTGGCCCGCAGCGTCATCTTTAGCGCTGTTAATGCGCAGACCAGAAGAGAGGCGCTCGATAGAAGTCGACAGCGCAGACTGGTTTTTGTTGATGTTGTTCTGAGTGATCAGCGAGAGGCTGTTGGTATTAATGACTTGTGCCATGATTTCTTTTCCTGTTTTCAAGTCTACGGTTTAAGTATTGGGCTTCCACCCTTCGGCTTCGTCGCCGTCAACCCTG
The DNA here is from genome assembly GCF_046487585.1 of Escherichia sp. WS1265. Lineage (NCBI taxonomy): Bacteria > Pseudomonadati > Pseudomonadota > Gammaproteobacteria > Enterobacterales > Enterobacteriaceae > Escherichia > Escherichia sp. WS1265. Next base: position 85,930 of record NZ_JBJQJE010000001.1, on the reverse strand, counting down.
TTATCGTCTGGTCACTCACAACCTTTAGAATTTTTTTCTAGCGGTCGAAATACTCCCCTTCCTCGTTGCTGTTCGTGTCATTAAGCCAAAAAATAAATCGTAAACTTTGCCCCGCTTACGCCGATAACCCCGATATTCGTTCTATACGTCGCATGATTAAGGAATCTATATGGCTAGTATTTCAACGCTTGGGGTTGGGTCGGGGCTGGACTTAAGCAGCATCCTTGACAGTCTGGAGGCGGCAGAAAAATCTACCCTGACGCCGATATCAAAACAGCAAAGCTCTTATACCGCGAAACTGAGCGCCTACGGGACGCTGAAAAGCGCACTAGAGAGCTTCCAGACAGCCAACACAGCACTGAATAAAGCCGATTTATTTACCGCCACCTCAACCACCAGCAGTTCATCGGCTTTCAGCGCCACCACCACGGGCAGCGCGATTGCCGGGAAATACACCATTAGCGTTAGCCAACTGGCGCAGGCACAGACGCTGACCACCCAAAATAGTCAAAAAGACAGTAAAGCTGCCATCGCCACCAGCGATAGCGTACTAACCATCCAGCAAGGTGGCGGTAAAGATCCGGTCACGATTGATATCAGCGCGGCTAACTCGTCACTTTCCGGCATTCGCGATGCCATTAACAACGCCAAAGCTGGTGTCAGCGCCAGTATCATCCATGTGGGTAACGGCGAGTATCGTCTGTCCATCACTGCTAACGATACGGGCAGCGATAACGCTATGAAACTTAGCGTCAGCGGCGACAGCGCCCTGGAAAGTTTTATGGGTTACAACGGAACGTCGGGTGATAGCAGCAATGGCATGATTGAAAGCGTCACTGCGCAAAACGCCAAACTGACAGTCAATAACGTTGAGATTGAAAACAGCAGTAACACTATCAGCGACGCGCTGGAAGATATCACCCTCAACCTGAATGACGTCACCACCGGTAATCAGACACTGACCATCAGTAAAGACACATCCAAAGCTGAAAATGCGGTTAAAACGTGGGTGGATGCCTATAACTCATTGCAGGATACGTTCAGCAGCTTAACCAAATACACCGCTGTCGATGCCGGAGCAGAGAGTCAGGACTCCAGCAATGGCGCATTACTCGGTGACTCCACACTGCGTACCATCCAGACTCAGCTTAAAACCTTGCTCGCCAATACTCACAGCAGTTCAAACTATAAAACGCTGGCACAGATTGGCATTACCAGCGATGCCAGTACCGGCAAGCTGGAAATCGCGACCGACAAACTGCAAACGGCGCTAAAAAAAGATGCCGCTGGCATCAGTGAAATGTTTATAGGTGACGGTAAAAGTACAGGGGTAACCACCGGCATTAGTAGCAACCTAACCAGTTGGCTCTCTTCCACCGGGATAATCCAGGCCGCAAAAGATGGCGTCAGCAAAACGCTGAATAATTTGACCGACCAGTACAACGCAGCCAGTGAGCGTATCGATACCTTAATGACGCGCTATAAAGCCCAGTTCACCCAATTAGATGTGTTAATGAACTCGCTTAACTCCACCAGTAGCTATCTGACACAGCAATTCGACACCTCAAATAGCAACTCGAAATAATCTTCAGGAGAAACTATGTACGCGGCAAAAGGCACCCAGGCCTATGCACAAATTGGCGTCGAAAGCGCCGTAATGAGCGCCAGCCAACAGCAGCTGGTCACCATGCTATTTGATGGAGTGCTGAGCGCACTGGTTAGAGCGCGCCTGTTTATGCAGGACAACAATCAGCAAGGCAAAGGCGTCTCTTTATCAAAAGCGATCAACATCATTGAGAACGGGCTGCGGGTGAGTCTTGATGAAGAGAGCAAAGACGAATTAACCCAAAACTTGATTGCTCTTTATAGCTATATGGTCAGGCGTTTGCTGCAAGCCAATTTACGCAACGATGTCTCCGCAGTCGAAGAAGTGGAAGCATTAATGCGCAATATTGCCGATGCCTGGAAAGAGTCTTTACTCTCCCCTTCTTTGATTCAGGACCCAGTCTGATGAACCACGCACCGCATTTGTATTTCGCCTGGCAACAACTCGTCGAAAAAAGCCAGCTCATGTTACGCCTGGCAACGGAAGAACAATGGGACGAACTCATCGCCAGCGAAATGGCGTATGTGAATGCGGTGCAGGAGATTGCACATCTGACTGAAGAGATTGACCCGTCCATCACGATGCAGGAGCAGCTCCGCCCGATGCTGCTCCTGATTCTCGATAACGAAAGCAAGGTAAAGCAGTTATTACAGATTCGGATGGATGAACTGGCGAAACTGGTCGGTCAGTCATCGGTGCAAAAATCGGTGTTAAGTGCCTATGGCGATCAGGGCGGCTTTGTGCTGGCTCCGCAAGATAACTTCTCGTGAATCTTAACGAGCTAATGGCTCGCGAATAATCCGATTACGGCTACGCTTCTAATGTTCCCCTTGAATGGAGTCGAAGAATGCGTAATCCCACGCTGTTACAATGTTTTCACTGGTATTACCCGGAAGGCGGTAAGCTCTGGCCTGAACTGGCCGAGCGCGCCGACGGTTTTAATGATATTGGTATCAATATGGTCTGGTTGCCGCCCGCCTATAAAGGCGCATCGGGCGGGTATTCGGTCGGCTACGACTCCTATGATTTATTTGATTTAGGTGAGTTTGATCAGAAAGGCAGCATCCCTACTAAATATGGCGATAAAGCACAACTGCTGGCCGCCATTGACGCCCTGAAACGTAATGACATTGCGGTGCTGTTGGACGTGGTAGTCAACCACAAAATGGGGGCGGATGAAAAAGAAGCTATTCGCGTGCAACGTGTAAATGCTGACGATCGTACGCAAATTGACGAAGAAATCATTGAGTGCGAAGGCTGGACGCGTTACACCTTCCCCGCGCGTGCCGGGCAATACTCGCAGTTTATCTGGGATTTTAAATGTTTTAGCGGTATCGACCATATCGAAAACCCTGATGAAGATGGCATTTTTAAAATTGTTAACGACTACACCGGCGAAGGCTGGAACGATCAGGTTGATGATGAACTCGGTAATTTCGATTACCTGATGGGCGAGAATATCGATTTCCGCAATCATGCCGTGACGGAAGAGATTAAATACTGGGCGCGCTGGGTGATGGAACAAACGCAATGCGACGGCTTTCGTCTTGATGCGGTCAAACATATTCCGGCATGGTTTTATAAAGAGTGGATCGAACACGTACAGGAAGTTGCGCCAAAGCTGCTGTTTATTGTGGCTGAATACTGGTCGCATGAAGTCGATAAACTGCAAACGTATATTGATCAGGTGGAAGGCAAAACCATGCTGTTTGATGCGCCGCTGCAGATGAAATTCCATGAAGCATCGCGCATGGGGCGCGACTACGACATGACGCAGATTTTCACGGGTACATTAGTGGAAGCCGATCCTTTCCACGCCGTAACCCTCGTTGCCAACCACGACACCCAACCGTTGCAAGCCCTCGAAGCCCCCGTCGAACCGTGGTTTAAACCGCTGGCGTATGCCTTAATTTTGTTGCGGGAAAATGGCGTTCCTTCGGTGTTCTATCCTGACCTCTATGGTGCACATTACGAAGATATCGGCGGTGACGGGCAAACCTATCCGATAGATATGCCAATAATCGAACAGCTTGATGAGTTAATTCTCGCCCGTCAGCGTTTCGCCCACGGTGTACAGACGTTATTTTTCGACCATCCGAACTGCATTGCCTTTAGCCGCAGTGGCACTGACGAATATCCCGGCTGCGTGGTGGTCATGTCGAACGGGGATGATGGCGAAAAAACCATTCATCTGGGAGAGAATTACGGCAATAAAACCTGGCGTGATTTTCTGGGGAACCGGCAAGAGAGCGTAGTAACCGACGAAAACGGCGAAGCGACCTTCTTTTGCAACGGCGGCAGCGTCAGCGTGTGGGTTATCGAAGAGGTGATTTAAATTCATCCCCGGCGGCAAGCCGGGGAGATTTCATTACGGCAATGGCGTCGGTAACGGCGCTTTATCCAGCGCAGCGGCACACTCTGCCGTCGGGCGATCCACACGCTCCATCGTCATACCATCGTACTCAATGGTGTTACCGTCACGCTCAACCTCGTACAGCTCACGTTTTACGGTAACGTTAGTGAGATCATCAGACATCAATGTCAACTTACCCGGCACAGCAATCACCCGCTGCCACTGACGGCAATCCAGAGTATCGCCCTCTTTAGTGACAATCAGGCTGCCTATCGCTTCCGGACTGACCAGCGCACGTTGCGGCCCTTTGGTCTGCCAGTAGCCCGCCAGCCAGTCCGGCGCGGGGGTTTTCACGACATTGTTATAGTTTTCGACTTCGGCACAGCCCGCCAGCAACATGAGCGCGCCTGCAATTGCGAGTTTTTTCATCATTCGTCCTGCATGAGAAGAAAAGAGGATTGTGGCATTAAAGCCCTGATGTCGCCAGCCTTTCCAGGTTCAGAGAGAAATTTGATCTAACCATTATTTTTGTGAATTATTACCCCGAAAATAAATTTGCATGGTGTATGATTCGCGACTCTTGTTTCAAACCTTCTGAGTTCAGAGGCTACATTCATGTCATGGCAGCAATTCAAACACGCCTGGTTGATCAAATTCTGGGCGCCCATCCCCGCGGTCATCGCGGCGGGTATTCTCTCCACTTACTACTTTGGCATCACTGGCACCTTTTGGGCTGTCACGGGTGAATTTACCCGTTGGGGCGGTCAGCTCCTGCAGCTGTTCGGCGTCCATGCTGAAGAGTGGGGTTATTTTAAAATTATCCATCTGGAAGGATCGCCATTAACCCGCATCGACGGCATGATGATCCTCGGTATGTTTGGCGGCTGCTTTGCTGCAGCGCTGTGGGCCAACAATATCAAACTACGCATGCCGCGCAGCCGTATCCGCATTATGCAGGCCATCATTGGCGGCATTATCGCTGGTTTTGGCGCGCGTCTGGCAATGGGCTGTAACCTGGCGGCGTTCTTTACCGGTATTCCTCAGTTCTCGCTGCATGCCTGGTTCTTTGCCATCGCCACTGCCATTGGTTCATGGTTTGGCGCGCGCTTTACCCTGCTGCCCATCTTCCGTATTCCCGTGAAAATGCAGAAAGTTTCTGCCGCCTCACCGCTGACGCAAAAACCGGATCAGGCGCGGCGTCGTTTTCGTCTCGGGATGCTGGTCTTTTTCGGCATGCTGGGCTGGGCGCTGCTCACGGCGATGAACCAACCCAAACTGGGGCTGGCAATGCTGTTTGGCGTCGGCTTTGGTTTACTGATTGAACGTGCGCAAATCTGCTTTACTTCGGCGTTCCGCGATATGTGGATCACCGGACGTACCCACATGGCGAAAGCAATCATTATTGGTATGGCGGTGAGTGCCATCGGGATCTTCAGTTACGTACAGTTAGGTGTTGAACCCAAAATCATGTGGGCGGGACCAAACGCGGTAATTGGTGGTTTACTGTTTGGTTTTGGCATCGTGCTGGCAGGCGGCTGCGAAACCGGTTGGATGTACCGCGCGGTAGAAGGTCAGGTGCACTACTGGTGGGTCGGTCTGGGCAATGTGATCGGCTCAACCATTCTGGCGTATTACTGGGATGATTTCGCTCCGGCGCTGGCCACCGACTGGGACAAAATCAACCTGCTGAAAACCTTTGGCCCGATGGGTGGCCTGCTGGTGACATATTTGCTGTTGTTTACTGCGCTGATGTTGATTATCGGCTGGGAAAAACGCTTCTTCCGCCGTGCGGCACCGCAGACTGCTAAGGAGATCGCATGAAAAATATCATTCCTGATTACCGTCTTGATATGGTGGGTGAACCCTGCCCTTATCCGGCAGTCGCAACCCTTGAGGCGATGCCGCAGTTAAAAAAAGGTGAGATCCTGGAAGTGGTGAGCGACTGTCCGCAGTCGATCAATAATATTCCACTGGATGCTCGTAATCACGGCTATACGGTGCTGGATATTCAGCAAGACGGGCCGACCATTCGTTATTTAATTCAGAAGTAATCCCTCATTCCCGCTGTGGCCAACAGCGGGAATATCGTTGCCTCTGTACCACATAGATTTTACCCGCCCCCTCTCCTATTCTTTTCAGTGTGCTCTCAGGAGGTTGCTATGTGTGGACGCTTTGCCCAATCCCAAACGCGTGAAGATTACCTTGCGCTTCTCGCGGAAGATATTGAACGCGATATTCCCTATGATCCCGAACCCATTGGCAGATACAACGTCGCGCCGGGAACCAAAGTTCTTCTGCTCAGTGAACGTGATGAACACCTTCATCTGGATCCGGTTTTCTGGGGATATGCTCCCGGATGGTGGGATAAACCGCCGCTGATTAACGCCCGCGTAGAAACTGCGGCCACCAGTCGTATGTTTAAACCGCTCTGGCAACATGGTCGGGCAATCTGTTTTGCCGATGGCTGGTTTGAGTGGAAAAAAGAAGGCGACAAAAAACAGCCTTATTTTATCTATCGTGCTGACGGACAACCTGTTTTTATGGCCGCGATAGGTAGCACACCGTTTGAGCGCGGTGACGAAGCCGAAGGATTTTTAATTGTCACTGCAGCAGCAGACCAGGGTCTGGTAGATATTCATGACCGCCGCCCGCTGGTACTGTCGCCAGAAGCTGCGCGGGAATGGATGCGGCAAGAGATTGGCGGTAAAGAAGCATCAGAAATTGCTACCAACGGCTGTGTGCCAGCAAACCAGTTCACCTGGCACCCGGTATCGCGCGCGGTAGGTAATGTCAAAAACCAGGGCGCGGAGTTAATTCAACCTGTTTGATAAGCCAGGAGACTATTGATCAATAATACTGCGTCATAAGAAATCTCTATTAGACAAAGTAGACGCTCCTTCCACATGCGCCACAAGAAACCTCTATTCCAGAGACACAATTACGCCTGATTATTTCCCTAGCCCGGAATATGAATAAAAACATCAACAAAGATTAAATTATTCAAACGTTACTGTTGCGTCTGCGGTCGTAACAACATCCGACGTGGTGATGTGTATCAAATGAGGCCTCTGATGATCAGAGGGTTTATCGCGTATACGGATCGTGGATGGCAGAAAACTTTCAGAATCAGGTTTCCATTTTAAACCAGAAATTGAGTGAGTTTGCCCCATCCATGCCCCACGCGGTGAGATCGGATGTAATTAACAACAGGTTACAAAACCTACACCTGCATGCTCATCACTTCCTGATACGCCGCCACCAGCTTATTACGCACCTGAATCCCCATTTGCATAGAAACTGAGGCTTTTTGCATATCGGTCATCACATCGTTTAACGCCACGCCGGGTTCACCGAGAGTGAATTTTTCTGCCTGCGTGCGGGCAGCTGTTTGTGTATCACTAATGCGATCGAGCGCGGCGTGCAGCTGCCCGGCAAAACTAATGGTCGGTTGCGGCAGTGATTCCTGCGCACGCGCACTCATCGCCGTAGCCTGTAACTGGCTGATAACCCCTTCAATCCCCTGTATCGCTGACATTCTCGTCTCCCGGATAATTTCTGGTAGCAAAGCCTACCAGTAAGTCAATAAGACAAAGGCGCTAAATAACAACAAAAAAACGGGTTTATTGGCGGATAGAAAAAAACGAAAGCACAAATAATGGGAGCGTCAATTTTTCGAGTTTGCTGACCCGGGAGTGAGTCTTGTTCCACTTTGCCAATAACGCCGTCCATAATCAGCCACGAGGTGCGCGATGAATGCGACTGCAGCCCAGACAAAATCTCTTGAGTGGCTTAATCGCCTGCGTGCGAATCCGAAAATTCCATTGATTGTTGCCGGTTCCGCGGCAGTGGCGGTCATGGTCGCACTGATCCTGTGGGCGAAAGCCCCCGACTACCGCACATTATTCAGCAATCTTTCCGATCAGGATGGTGGCGCAATTGTCAGCCAACTGACGCAAATGAATATTCCTTACCGCTTCAGCGAAGCCAGCGGCGCTATTGAAGTTCCGGCAGATAAAGTTCACGAACTGCGTCTGCGCCTGGCACAACAAGGTTTGCCCAAAGGCGGCGCGGTCGGTTTCGAACTACTCGATCAGGAAAAGTTTGGTATCAGCCAGTTCAGCGAACAGGTGAATTATCAGCGGGCGCTGGAAGGCGAGCTTTCTCGTACCATCGAAACTATCGGCCCGGTAAAAGGGGCGCGCGTACATCTGGCAATGCCGAAACCGTCTTTATTCGTCCGTGAACAAAAATCCCCTTCTGCATCGGTGACGGTAAATCTGTTACCCGGCCGCGCACTCGATGAAGGGCAAATTAGCGCCATTGTGCATCTGGTTTCCAGCGCCGTTGCTGGTCTGCCGCCGGGAAACGTCACGCTGGTGGATCAGGGCGGACATCTGTTAACCCAGTTCAACACCAGCGGGCGCGATCTTAATGATGCTCAGTTGAAATATGCCAGCGATGTCGAAGGCCGTATTCAGCGGCGTATTGAAGCAATCCTGTCGCCTATTGTTGGTAACGGTAATATTCACGCCCAGGTCACGGCGCAGCTGGACTTCGCCAGTAAAGAACAAACGGAAGAACAGTATCGCCCTAACGGTGATGAATCTCATGCGGCGCTTCGTTCACGCCAGCTTAATGAGAGCGAGCAAAGCGGTTCCGGTTATCCGGGCGGCGTACCGGGGGCGTTGTCGAATCAACCGGCACCTGCGAATAACGCGCCAATCAGCACGCCTCCGGCAAATCAAAATAACCGCCAGCAGCAGGCGAGCACCACCAGCAATAGCGGGCCGCGTAGCACACAGCGGAATGAAACCAGTAACTACGAAGTCGATCGCACCATTCGTCATACCAAAATGAACGTGGGCGATGTGCAACGTCTGTCAGTCGCGGTAGTGGTGAATTACAAAACCTTGCCAGACGGTAAACCGTTGCCTCTCAGCAACGAACAGATGAAGCAAATTGAAGATCTGACCCGCGAGGCGATGGGCTTTTCTGAAAAACGCGGTGACTCGCTCAATGTCGTCAACTCGCCGTTCAATAGCAGTGACGAAAGCGGCGGAGAACTGCCGTTCTGGCAACAGCAAGCGTTTATCGATCAGTTACTTGCTGCCGGTCGCTGGTTGCTGGTACTGCTGGTGGCGTGGCTGCTGTGGCGGAAAGCGGTACGCCCGCAGCTAACACGTCGCGCCGAGGCGGTGAAGACTGTGCAGCAACAGGCGCAGGCCCGCGAGGAAGTGGAAGATGCGGTGGAAGTCCGTCTGAGCAAAGACGAACAACTCCAACAACGGCGCGCTAACCAACGACTGGGGGCAGAAGTCATGAGCCAGCGTATCCGTGAAATGTCTGATAACGATCCGCGCGTGGTGGCGCTGGTCATTCGCCAGTGGATAAATAACGATCATGAGTAACCTGACAGGCACCGATAAAAGCGTCATCCTGCTGATGACCATTGGCGAAGACCGGGCGGCAGAGGTGTTCAAGCACCTCTCCCAGCGCGAGGTGCAAACCCTGAGCGCTGCAATGGCGAACGTCACGCAGATTTCCAACAAGCAGCTAACCGATGTGCTGGCGGAGTTTGAGCAAGAAGCTGAACAGTTTGCCGCACTGAATATCAACGCCAACGATTATCTGCGTTCGGTATTGGTCAAAGCTCTGGGTGAAGAACGTGCCGCCAGCCTGCTGGAAGATATTCTCGAAACTCGCGATACCGCCAGCGGTATTGAAACGCTCAACTTTATGGAGCCGCAGAGCGCCGCCGATCTGATTCGCGATGAGCATCCGCAAATTATCGCCACCATTCTGGTGCATCTGAAGCGCGCCCAGGCCGCCGATATTCTGGCGTTGTTCGATGAACGTCTGCGCCACGACGTGATGTTGCGTATCGCCACCTTTGGCGGCGTGCAGCCTGCCGCGCTGGCGGAGCTGACCGAAGTACTGAATGGCTTGCTCGACGGTCAGAATCTCAAGCGCAGTAAAATGGGCGGCGTGAGAACAGCAGCCGAAATTATCAACCTGATGAAAACTCAGCAGGAAGAAGCCGTTATTACCGCCGTGCGTGAATTCGACGGCGAGCTGGCGCAGAAAATCATCGACGAGATGTTCCTGTTCGAGAATCTGGTGGATGTCGACGATCGCAGCATTCAGCGACTGTTGCAGGAAGTGGATTCCGAATCGCTGTTGATCGCGCTGAAAGGGGCCGAGCAGCCACTGCGCGAGAAATTCCTGCGCAATATGTCGCAGCGTGCCGCCGATATTCTGCGCGACGATCTCGCCAACCGTGGTCCGGTGCGTCTGTCGCAGGTGGAAAACGAACAGAAAGCGATTCTGCTGATTGTGCGCCGCCTTGCCGAAACCGGCGAGATGGTGATTGGCAGCGGCGAGGATACCTATGTCTGATAATCTGCCGTGGAAAACCTGGATGCCGGACGATCTCGCGCCACCACAGGCGGAGTTTGTGCCAATGGTCGAGCCGGAAGAAACCATCATTGAAGAGGCCGAACCCAGCCTTGAGCAGCAACTGGCGCAACTGCAAATGCAGGCCCACGAGCAAGGTTATCAGGCGGGGATTGCCGAAGGTCGCCAGCAAGGTCATGAGCAGGGCTATCAGGAAGGCCTGGCCCAGGGGCTGGAGCAAGGTCTGGCAGAGGCGAAGTCTCAACAAGCGCCAATTCATGCCCGGATGCAGCAACTGGTCAGCGAATTTCAAACTACCCTTGATGCGCTTGATAGTGTGATTGCTTCGCGCCTGATGCAGATGGCGCTGGAGGCGGCACGTCAGGTGATCGGTCAGACGCCAACAGTGGATAACTCGACACTGATCAAACAGATCCAACAGTTGTTGCAGCAAGAACCGTTATTCAGCGGTAAACCACAGCTGCGCGTGCACCCGGATGATCTGCAACGTGTGGATGATATGCTCGGCGCAACCTTAAGTTTGCATGGCTGGCGCTTGCGGGGCGATCCCACACTCCATCCTGGCGGCTGTAAAGTCTCCGCCGATGAAGGCGATCTCGACGCCAGTGTCGCCACTCGCTGGCAAGAACTCTGCCGTCTGGCAGCACCAGGAGTGGTGTAATGACCACGCGCCTGACTCGCTGGCTAACCACGCTGGATAACTTTGAAGCCAAAATGGCGCAGTTGCCTGCGGTACGTCGCTATGGGCGATTAACCCGCGCTACCGGGCTGGTGCTGGAAGCCACCGGATTACAATTGCCGCTCGGCGCAACCTGTGTCATTGAACGCCAGAACGGCAGCGAAACGCACGAAGTAGAAAGCGAAGTCGTTGGCTTTAACGGTCAACGGCTGTTTTTAATGCCGCTGGAGGAAGTGGAAGGTGTCCTGCCCGGCGCGCGGGTTTATGCCAAAAACATTTCGGCTGAAGGACTGCAAAGCGGCAAGCAGTTGCCGCTCGGTCCGGCGTTATTAGGTCGCGTTCTGGACGGCAGCGGTAAGCCGCTCGATGGCCTGCCCTCCCCCGATACGACGGAAACCGGTGCGCTGATTACCCCGCCATTTAACCCGTTGCAACGTACACCGATTGAACATGTGCTGGACACCGGCGTGCGCCCAATCAATGCCCTGCTTACCGTTGGGCGTGGGCAGCGTATGGGGCTGTTTGCCGGGTCCGGCGTTGGTAAAAGTGTGCTGCTGGGGATGATGGCACGTTACACCCGCGCCGATGTCATTGTCGTGGGTTTGATTGGTGAACGTGGGCGCGAAGTAAAAGATTTTATTGAGAATATCCTCGGTGCCGAAGGGCGTGCACGCTCCGTGGTGATTGCCGCTCCGGCGGATGTCTCTCCGCTTCTGCGAATGCAAGGTGCCGCCTATGCCACGCGCATTGCCGAAGATTTTCGCGATCGTGGTCAGCATGTGTTGCTGATTATGGACTCCCTCACCCGCTACGCGATGGCCCAGCGTGAAATTGCGCTGGCGATTGGCGAACCACCCGCCACCAAAGGTTATCCCCCGTCGGTGTTTGCCAAATTACCGGCACTGGTCGAGCGTGCCGGAAATGGCATTAGCGGCGGCGGATCGATTACCGCGTTTTATACCGTGCTCACCGAGGGCGATGACCAGCAGGACCCCATTGCCGACTCCGCGCGGGCAATCCTCGACGGTCACATTGTGCTGTCTCGCCGACTGGCGGAAGCCGGGCACTATCCGGCTATCGATATTGAAGCGTCGATCAGCCGCGCAATGACGGCGTTGATCAGCGAGCAACATTACGCGCGAGTGCGCACCTTCAAACAGCTGTTGTCGAGTTTTCAGCGTAACCGAGATCTGGTTAGCGTCGGCGCGTATGCCAAAGGCAGCGATCCGATGCTCGATAAAGCCATCGCCCTGTGGCCGCAGCTGGAGGGCTATTTGCAACAAGGCATTTTTGAACGCGCGGACTGGGAAGCGTCTCTCCAGGGGCTGGAGCGTATTTTCCCGACAGTGTCATAACCCAGGAGATAACGGCAGATGGCAGAACATGGCGCGCTGGCGACCCTGAAAGATCTGGCAGAAAAAGAGGTAGAGGATGCCGCGCGCCTGCTGGGTGAAATGCGTCGCGGGTGTCAGCAGGCGGAAGAACAGCTCAAAATGCTGATCGATTATCAGAATGAATATCGCAATAACCTCAACAGCGATATGAGTGCCGGGATGACCAGCAACCGCTGGATCAACTATCAGCAGTTTATCCAGACGCTGGAAAAAGCCATTACTCAGCATCGCCAGCAACTTAATCAGTGGACGCAGAAAGTTGACATTGCCCTGAACAGCTGGCGAGAAAAGAAACAACGTTTGCAGACCTGGCAGACACTGCAGGAACGGCAATCCACGGCGGCACTGCTTGCAGAAAACCGCCTCGATCAGAAAAAGATGGATGAGTTCGCCCAGCGCGCCGCCATGAGGAAACCTGAATGATTCGCTTAGCGCCCTTAATTACCGCCGACGTTGACACCACCACATTGCCTGGCGGCAAAGCCAGCGATGCTGCACAAGATTTTCTCGCGTTGTTGAGCGAAGCATTAGCAGGCGAGACAACTACCGACAAAGCGGCCCCCCAGTTGCTGGTGGCAACAGATAAGCCCACGACAAAAGGCGAGCCGCTGGTCAGCGAGATTCTTGCCGATGCGCAACAAGCGGATTTACTGATCCCTGTGGATGAAACACCGCCTGTCATCAACGACGAACAATCCACATCAACACCATTAACCACCGCTCAAACGATGACGATGGCTGCGGTGGCTGGCAACAATACGGCAAAAGACGAAAAAGCGGATGATCTGAATGAAGACGTCACCGCAAGCCTGAGCGCCCTTTTTGCGATGTTGCCGGGTTTTGACAATACGCCCAAAGTGACTGATGTGCCGTCAACCGTGTTACCGGCAGAGAAACCAACGCTCTTCACAAAACTGACTTCTGCGCAACTCACAACAGCACAGCCTGATGATGCCCCCGGCACGCCAGCTCAGCCATTAACACCGCTGGTAGCAGAAGCCCAGAGTAAAGCGGAAGTCATCAGCACACCTTCACCGGTGACCGCTGCCGCCAGCCCGCTAATCACTTCACACCAGACACAGCCACTGCCCACCGTCGCCGCGCCTGTGTTGAGTGCACCGCTGGGTTCTCACGAATGGCAACAATCATTAAGCCAGCATATTTCGCTGTTCACCCGCCAGGGGCAACAAAGTGCAGAGTTGCGTCTGCACCCGCAGGATTTAGGTGAAGTGCAAATCTCCCTCAAAGTGGATGATAACCAGGCGCAAATCCAGATGGTTTCACCGCATCAACACGTACGCGCCGCCCTGGAAGCAGCGCTTCCGGTACTGCGAACGCAGCTGGCCGAAAGTGGCATTCAGTTAGGGCAAAGCAACATCAGTGGCGAAAGCTTTAGTGGTCAGCAGCAGGCCGCTTCCCAACAACAGCAAAGCCAACGCACAGTAAACCATGAACCTCTGGCGGGGGAAGACGACGATACGCTTCCGGTTCCCGTCTCTTTACAAGGGCGTGTAACAGGCAACAGCGGCGTTGATATTTTCGCCTAACGTCAGAGATAGCACCGTAATCCGCGTCTTTTCCCCGCTTTGTTGCGCTCAAGACGCAGGATAATTAGCCGATAAGCAGTAGCGACACAGGAAGACCGCAACACATGACTGATTACGCGATAAGCAAGAAAAGCAAGCGATCGCTTTGGATCCCGATTCTGGTATTCATTACCCTCGCGGCCTGTGCCAGCGCAGGTTACAGCTACTGGCATTCGCATCAGGTTGCCGCTGACGACAAAGCGCAGCAACGCGTCGTACCCTCCCCGGTCTTCTACGCGCTGGATACCTTCACGGTCAATTTGGGCGATGCGGATCGCGTGCTTTATATCGGCATAACCCTGCGCCTGAAAGATGAAGCTACCCGCTCGCGGCTGAGTGAGTATTTGCCGGAAGTCCGTAGCCGTTTGCTGTTACTGTTTTCGCGTCAGGATGCTGCCGTACTGGCGACAGAAGAAGGCAAGAAAAACCTGATTGCCGAGATTAAAACCACGCTTTCCACCCCGCTTGTTGCCGGGCAACCGAAACAGGATGTCACCGACGTGCTGTATACCGCTTTTATTCTGCGATAACGACATGGGCGATAGTATTCTTTCTCAAGCTGAAATTGATGCGCTGTTGAATGGTGACAGCGAAGTCAAAGACGAACCGACAGCCAGTGTTAGCGGCGAAAGTGACATTCGTCCGTACGATCCGAATACCCAACGACGGGTTGTGCGCGAACGTTTGCAGGCGCTGGAAATCATTAATGAGCGCTTTGCCCGCCATTTTCGTATGGGGCTGTTCAACCTGCTGCGTCGTAGCCCGGATATAACCGTCGGGGCCATCCGCATTCAGCCGTACCATGAATTTGCCCGCAACCTGCCGGTGCCGACCAACCTGAACCTTATCCATCTGAAACCGCTGCGCGGCACAGGGCTGGTGGTGTTTTCACCGAGTCTGGTGTTTATCGCCGTGGATAACCTGTTTGGCGGCGATGGACGCTTCCCGACCAAAGTGGAAGGTCGCGAGTTTACCCATACCGAACAGCGCGTCATCAACCGCATGTTAAAGCTGGCGCTTGAAGGCTATAGCGACGCCTGGAAGGCGATTAATCCGCTGGAAGTTGAGTACGTGCGTTCGGAAATGCAGGTGAAATTTACCAATATCACCACCTCGCCGAACGACATTGTGGTTAACACGCCGTTCCATGTGGAGATTGGCAACCTGACCGGCGAATTTAATATCTGTCTGCCATTCAGCATGATCGAGCCGCTACGGGAATTGTTGGTTAACCCGCCGCTGGAAAACTCGCGTAATGAAGATCAGAACTGGCGCGATAACCTGGTGCGCCAGGTGCAGCATTCACAGCTGGAGCTGGTCGCCAACTTTGCCGATATCTCGCTACGCCTGTCGCAGATTTTAAAACTGAAACCCGGCGACGTCCTGCCGATAGAAAAACCCGATCGCATCATCGCCCATGTTGACGGCGTCCCGGTGCTGACCAGTCAGTACGGCACTCTCAACGGTCAGTATGCGTTACGGATAGAACATTTGATTAACCCGATTTTAAATTCTCTGAACGAGGAACAGCCCAAATGAGTGACATGAATAATCCGGCCGATGACAACAACGGCGCAATGGACGATCTGTGGGCTGAAGCGTTGAGCGAACAAAAATCAACCAGCAGCAAAAGCGCTGCCGACGCGGTGTTCCAGCAATTTGGCGGTGGTGATGTCAGCGGAACGTTGCAGGATATCGACCTGATAATGGATATTCCGGTCAAGCTGACCGTCGAGCTGGGCCGTACGCGGATGACCATCAAAGAGCTGTTGCGTCTGACGCAAGGGTCCGTCGTGGCGCTGGACGGTCTGGCGGGCGAACCACTGGATATTCTGATCAACGGTTATTTAATCGCCCAGGGCGAAGTGGTGGTCGTTGCCGATAAATATGGCGTGCGGATCACCGATATCATTACTCCGTCTGAGCGAATGCGTCGCCTGAGCCGTTAGTGATGAATAACCACGCTACTGTGCAATCTTCCACGCCGGTTTCTGCTGCGCCACTGCTGCAGGTCAGCGGCGCACTCATCGCCATTATTGCCCTGATCCTCGCTGCTGCCTGGCTGGTAAAACGGTTGGGATTTGCCCCGAAACGCACTGGCGTTAACGGTCTGAAAATTAGCGCCAGTGCTTCGCTGGGCGCGCGTGAACGGGTTGTGGTGGTCGATGTGGAAGATGCACGGCTGGTGCTCGGCGTTACCGCAGGGCAAATCAATCTGCTGCATAAACTTCCCCCTTCAGCACCAACAGAAGAGATACCGCAGACCGATTTTCAGTCGGTCATGAAAAATTTGCTTAAGCGTAGTGGGAGATCCTGATGCGTCGTTTGTTGTCTGTCGCACCTGTCCTTCTCTGGCTGGTTACGCCCCTCGCCTTCGCGCAACTGCCGGGTATCACCAGCCAGCCGCTGCCTGGCGGTGGACAAAGCTGGTCGCTCCCGGTGCAGACGCTGGTGTTCATCACCTCGTTGACGTTTATTCCGGCAATTTTACTGATGATGACCAGTTTCACCCGCATCATCATTGTTTTTGGTTTATTGCGTAACGCGCTGGGAACGCCCTCCGCGCCACCTAACCAGGTATTGCTGGGGCTGGCACTATTTTTGACCTTTTTTATTATGTCACCGGTGATCGATAAATTTTATGTCGATGCGTACCAGCCATTCAGCGAAGAGAAAATATCAATGCAGGAGGCGCTGGAAAAAGGGGCGCAGCCGCTGCGTGAGTTTATGCTGCGTCAGACCCGTGAGGCGGATTTAGGGTTGTTTGCCAGACTGGCGAATACCGGCCCGTTGCAGGGACCTGAAGCCGTGCCGATGCGCATTTTGCTCCCGGCCTACGTGACCAGCGAGTTGAAAACCGCATTTCAGATAGGCTTCACGATTTTCATCCCTTTTTTGATTATCGACCTGGTGATTGCCAGCGTGTTGATGGCATTGGGGATGATGATGGTCCCCCCCGCCACCATTGCTCTGCCCTTTAAACTGATGCTGTTTGTACTGGTGGATGGTTGGCAATTGCTGGTCGGTTCGCTGGCGCAGAGCTTTTACAGCTAGAGAGGCAAAATGACACCTGAATCGGTCATGATGATGGGGACTGAAGCGATGAAAGTCGCGCTGGCACTAGCTGCCCCGCTGTTGCTGGTGGCGCTGGTCACGGGCCTTATCATCAGTATTTTGCAGGCCGCCACACAGATCAACGAAATGACGCTGTCGTTTATACCAAAAATCATCGCCGTATTTATTGCCATTATTATTGCCGGACCGTGGATGCTCAATCTGTTGCTGGATTACGTCCGCACCTTGTTCACTAACCTGCCGTATATCATCGGGTAGCCCGTACAATGATGCAGGTGACAAGCGATCAATGGCTTTCCTGGTTAAGCCTCTACTTCTGGCCGTTACTGCGCGTGCTGGCGCTCATTTCTACCGCGCCAATTCTGAGCGAACGCAGCGTGCCGAAACGGGTAAAACTGGGTCTGGCAATGATGATCACGTTCGCTATTGCCCCATCATTACCTGCCAACGATGTTCCTGTTTTTTCGTTCTTTGCTCTGTGGCTGGCCGTGCAGCAGATCCTGATCGGCGTTGCGCTTGGTTTTACCATGCAATTTGCCTTTGCCGCTGTGCGAACCGCTGGCGAAATTATCGGTCTGCAAATGGGGCTGTCATTTGCGACGTTTGTCGATCCAGCCAGCCATCTCAATATGCCCGTTTTAGCGCGTATCATGGATATGCTGGCGTTACTGCTGTTCCTGACATTTAACGGTCATTTATGGTTGATTTCACTGCTGGTCGATACCTTTCACACCCTGCCAATTGGTGGCGAACCGTTGAACAGCAATGCGTTTCTGGCACTCACCAAAGCGGGGAGTTTGATTTTCCTTAACGGGCTGATGCTGGCGTTACCGCTCATTACTCTGCTGCTGACCCTGAATCTGGCATTAGGTTTACTGAATCGTATGGCCCCGCAATTATCCATTTTTGTTATTGGATTTCCATTAACTCTGACTGTCGGTATCTCTTTAATGGCGGCATTAATGCCGTTAATTGCGCCTTTTTGCGAACATTTATTCAGTGAAATTTTTAATTTGCTGGCTGATATTATTAGTGAATTGCCATTAATATAATTCCGTAACGTTTATCATGTTATCCTAAGGATTATCCGAAAAATAATACCTGCGAACATCTTCCAGGATACTCCTGTGGCGAAATATTTGTTTTAAGCTCACTCACATATCGCAACATTTACTTTACTTTAAGACAATTCCAGGCAAATTATACAACACTTTACGGGATAGTAAGTCCGCCTGAAAAATCGCGAGAGTGGCGCATTAGGTGACCCATGTTGTTCCGTTTAGTCATGATGAAATATTCAGGTAAGGGGAATTATCGTTACGCATTGAGTGAGGGTATGCCATGTCAACGATTATTATGGATTTATGTAGTTACACCCGACTAGGTTTAACCGGGTATCTGTTGAGTAGAGGGGTTAAAAAAAGAGAAATCAACGACATTGAAACCGTTGATGACCTTGCCATAGCTTGTGATTCACAGCGCCCTTCAGTGGTGTTTATTAATGAGGACTGTTTCATCCATGATGCTTCTAACAGTCAGCGCATCAAGCACATCATTAATCAACATCCCAATACGTTATTTATCGTTTTTATGGCAATTGCCAATGTTCATTTTGATGAATATCTATTGGTCAGAAAAAATTTATTGATCAGTTCTAAATCGATTAAACCGGAATCTCTCGACGATATCCTTGGCGATATTCTGAAAAAAGAGACAACGATAACCTCTTTTTTAAATATGCCGACGTTATCATTGAGCCGAACCGAATCGAGTATGTTGCGAATGTGGATGGCAGGTCAGGGAACCATTCAAATCTCTGACCAAATGAATATCAAAGCCAAGACCGTTTCATCGCATAAAGGTAATATTAAACGTAAGATCAAAACGCATAATAAACAGGTTATCTACCATGTCGTCCGACTGACGGATAATGTGACTAATGGTATTTTTGTCAACATGCGCTAACACATTCTGACTGGTGGTTTCCCACCAGTCAGGCTGAATAAGATTACTCTGCTTTCTCCACAAAGATACCGTCCTGATGCCCTGCTTCATTAAAGAACCAGATGCCGAGCGGGTAGTCTTCCAGCGAAACCAGGTACATTGTGCCTTCACTAAACTCCTCAACTGCCAGTACCACGCCAGGACGACGCGGACCGCCATCCGTTTTGACTGTTACCCGATCATTCACCTTCATCGTTTTCCTCCTGTGGCTTTGTGCCAGTGTAGAACAATTTCGTTTTTCTGGCAGCGCCAGGCGCGCGCGAGTGCTGATTTTCTCGACGGTCTATACTTAAGAGATGCCAGGCGGACTTAACGACTGGCGGCAACAACAGAGTAACGGTTGCGAGGAAAGATGATGAAAACCGCAAAAGAGTACAGCGATACCGCAAAACGTGAGGTCAGCGTCGATGTCGATGCCCTGCTGGCGGCGATCAATGAAATTAGCGAAAGCGAAGTTCATCGCAGCCAGAACGATTCTGAACACGTTAGCGTCGATGGACGTGAATATCATACATGGCGTGAATTGGCGGATGCCTTCGAACTGGATATTCATGACTTCAGCGTCTCTGAAGTGAATCGTTGAATGCACAATAAAAAAATCCCGACCCTGAGGGGGTCGGGATGAAACTTGCTTAAGCAAGAAGCACTTAAAAAATTCGTTACACCAGGAAATCTGATGTGTTCATCACCTTATCCGCAATTTTTTTCGCTGACAAGAAAATATTCGCGATATGAATGATTAACGCTACTTATGAATAGAAATGTGACGTGCGTCACCCCTTGGTGGCTCTGGCGTCAACGGGATCGCTCCCGAAAAAATCATCTTTGATTATTTGTGCTGTTTTGAGAATCATCCTGGTAAGGGGAGAACTGCGCGACCATGTTTTCAATTCAACAACCACTACTGGTTTTTAGCGATCTTGATGGCACCCTGCTGGACAGTCATAGTTATGACTGGCAACCGGCTGCCCCCTGGCTCAGCCGTTTACGCGAAGCGAATGTTCCCGTCATTCTCTGTAGCAGTAAAACTTCAGCGGAAATGCTGTACTTGCAAAAAACGTTGGGGCTACAAGGGTTACCGCTGATTGCCGAAAATGGCGCAGTGATCCAGCTTGCTGAACAATGGCAGGATATAGACGGTTTTCCACGCATCATCTCAGGTATTAGCCATGGCGAAATCAGCCAGGTTTTAAATACGCTACGCGAGAAAGAACATTTTAAATTCACGACTTTCGATGATGTCGACGATGCAACCATCGCCGAATGGACGGGATTAAGCCGTAGCCAGGCGGCGCTGACGCAGCTGCATGAGGCGTCGGTAACGCTAATCTGGCGCGACAGTGACGAGCGTATGGCACAATTTACCGCTCGTCTGAACGAACTGGGCTTACAGTTTATGCAGGGTGCGCGCTTCTGGCACGTACTGGATGCCTCTGCCGGAAAAGATCAGGCTGCCAACTGGATTATCGCGACCTATCAACAATTGTCAGGCAAACGCCCAACCACACTTGGCCTGGGCGATGGGCCAAACGATGCGCCCTTACTGGAGGTAATGGATTACGCGGTGATTGTGAAAGGGCTAAACCGTGAAGGGGTGCATCTGCATGATGAGGATCCGGCCCGCGTCTGGCGAACGCAGCGTGAAGGACCGGAAGGCTGGGGTGAAGGGCTGGACCATTTTTTCTCCGCCCGTTAAGCGTTATCGCTCGCGCATACCCGATTACGCCCGGCCTGTTTAGCGAGATAAAGTCGACGGTCAGCCAGTGACTGGAGTTGTTCAAAATCATAATCACCGGTTTCCTCGCTGCTACTTACCCCCAGCGAGGCACTGATGCGTATCGTCGTACTCTTAGCAATCAACATCTCTTTTTCATTTAACTTCAGGCGAATACGTTCTGCGACTTCCGCAGCCTCCGTCAGACTCGCGCCTGGCAGAATCACACAAAACTCCTCACCACCGACCCGCCCGGCAACGTCCTGCGCACGCAAGGAACTGCTAATTAATCCGGCAGCATGAGAAAGAACACGGTCGCCCGCCTGATGACCAAAGCGGTCATTAATCGCTTTAAAATGGTCAAGATCGACCTGAATGACAGAAAAAGGATGTTGGTGCGTCTGATACAATTTAGCGAGCGGACGGGCTTTTTCGAACAGTGCGCCACGGTTATATAAACGCGTTAAGGTGTCGTGCCACGCCTGCCACTGCAACGAGCTTTGCAGAACATACATGTTGCTAACCATCCGGCGAATCACATACCAGGAGATGAGTAACATGGTGGTAAAGAGCGCCCACAGCAGGGTTAATGCAATGCTGATACTGCCGAAATCGCCGCGCACGCCTTCGCTTAACGTATGGACGCGCACCAGCACACCGTCGAAATGGTCCAGACGTTCCCAGCTAACATAGCGACTGTCCATACGAATGCCGCCCCGCGTGTCATGTTCCATCGCCTGCGCCAGCAAGGCCAGTTCACGAGGATCAAAAATATTCCCTGTTGGATGGTCAGGATTGGAAGAGGTCAAAAATCTCAGCTTACTGTCATAGAGCTGATACTCACCATCGAGGTTTTTATCGATGGCGTTTCTTAAAAATTGCTGCATGGTACGCACGGGAATACTCATCCCCAGCACGCCATACCAGTAGTTATTACTGTCTACTGGAACACTGACGGTAACCTGCGGTTCAGTATTGCTGGCGTGTTCCGGTTGCGAAGTAAACCAGCGTACTGCGCGGTGACGATTTTCTCGTTGCGAATGGCCGATAAACCAGGGTTGGGTGACATAGCCGTAATAACGCGTTGGTACATTGCGCGTAAACAAGGTCGGCTGCGTCGAAACGTAAAATCCGGCACGCGAGACATACATCGCCTGTTCAACCATCGACGAGGTGTTGTGCGCCAGTCGCAGCAAGTAACCAACTTCCAGTGCAGCGGTAATTTCATTGTCGAGGCTTTCATTTTCGCGAGACAGGAGATTCCCCTCGCTGACTAATGCATCCGATACGCCATTGACTGACAGGATGCGTCGTCGGTTGAGTTCAATTTGCCAGGCGTGCTCGTCGCGATGCTGTTCGAACTCGGTTACAGCATTACGCAGAGAGGTGAAATCCAGTGGCGCTACGAGAGCTTCGCGCATGCCATTACGCAAAAAGATCAGTTTGTCGACGTTATACTGCAAATGCTTATCGAGCGCGTTGGCTACGTTTTCCAGATGATTACGCTGGCTGGAGATATAGGCATCTTCCAGCACCACTACTTCACGCAAGGTGAGCAAGGTGGAAAAAAGCAATACCACGATAAAGCAGAGATTAACGACATGACCAGGCCCCAGGCGGCGTGCGAGTTTTTTCAACCAGCTCTGGTTTTCCATTTTTGTCTCGTGCTGCACCCTGACGACTCCCAACCTGCTTTTTTATGATTCTGGCATAACCTGGCGATAGCGTACCGCAAAACAGCGATAATTTTATAATGGTGGCACGATAAGACGCGACTATCATTCATTGCCGGCATTGGCACACCAGGCCGGATGTGATCCGGCCTGGTCTTAATGATACCCTTTCAAACTTCTTCCGCAGAACGACTCCCCTCCCCCGGAACAAGCTCGGTTTCATGAAAAGCTTCCCGCTTGACCCCGTAACCGTCATACCAACGACACTCAACCATACCGCTGGAGTATCCAGTGACAATCATCCGCGGGCCGCCCTCTTTAACCGTAACTTCCTCACTAACCATAAAGCTCATACTCGCCTCCTTTTTTCGAGTGAAACTTGTTCACCTTAGTTGAAGATGGCGAATTTTGCATAATAGCCTGTGCGAGTATTAATGTGCCTGACCGCGCATTTTCGCTACGGCTTTCACTCCCAGCACCACTATGCCGCCGATGATAAATCCAAGAATCAGATTTAAAACAGTCGGTAATATCATCGCCACCACTGCACTTTGCTGCCCGGCGAAATGTTCAATGGCGTGATGCAGCGGCGCAATTCCATGTACCACAATCCCACCGCCGACGAGGAACATCGCCAGCGTGCCTACAATTGATAACGCTTTCATCAGCCAGGGCGCAATGATCAATAACCCTTTACCTAATGCCTGCATCAGCGCGCTGGATTTTTCCGCCAGCCAATACCCCAGGTCATCAATCTTAACGATAACCCCTACCAGACCGTAGACGCCCACGGTCACTACCAGCGCGATGCCTGAAAGCACCAGCACCTGATTAAGCAACGGCGCTTCGGCCACAATCCCCAGCGTGATGGCGACGATTTCCGCAGACAATATAAAATCGGTACGAATCGCCCCTTTTATTTTGTCCTTTTCAAACTTCAGCGGATCCTGCGCCGCCAGCTTCTCCAGACGCTGCTGACTCTGCGCCGGATCTTCTTTATGTTTACGCGCCTCCAGCATATGCAGCACTTTCTCTACCCCTTCAAAGCAGAGAAACGCGCCGCCAATCATCAACAGTGGCGTAATCGCCCACGGGATAAACGCACTGATGATCAGCGCCAGCGGCACCAGAATCACTTTATTGATCAGCGATCCTTTCGCCACGCCCCAGACCACGGGAAGTTCCCGGTTGGCCCGCACGCCTGAAACTTGTTGCGCATTGAGCGATAAGTCATCCCCTAATACACCGGCGGTTTTCTTCGCCGCCAGTTTGCCCATCACGGAGATATCGTCCAGTAGAGTGGCGATATCATCGAGCAACGTCAGTAAACTACTCCCGGCCAAAAGCATTCCCTCTCATTTTTATTGTTGAAGGGTGTAAGTATGAAGCAAAAACGGCAGCTCTGATACTTGCTTCACAGGTCAACATTTTTTTAACAATCAAGTGCAATTATATCTCTCGCCAGCAGAATGATTTTCACGTTTACTATGAACCACCTTTTTATTTCCACCGTGAGGGATTATGCGTTTCCGCCAGTTGTTACCGCTTTTTGGCGCGCTGTTTGCGTTGTATATCATTTGGGGCTCAACCTATTTTGTCATTCGGATTGGCGTGGAAAGCTGGCCTCCGTTAATGATGGCAGGCGTTCGATTCCTGGCAGCCGGTATTTTATTGCTGGCATTTTTGCTACTGCGCGGACACAAACTCCCCCCGCTACGTCCGCTGCTCAATGCCGCGCTGATTGGCCTGTTATTGCTGGCTGTCGGTAATGGCATGGTGACGGTTGCCGAACATCAAAATGTTCCTTCCGGCATCGCCGCCGTAGTGGTTGCAACCGTGCCCCTCTTTACCCTGTGCTTCAGCCGCCTGTTTGGCATTAAAACGCGCAAACTGGAATGGGTGGGTATTGCCATTGGGCTTGCCGGAATCATCATGCTCAATAGCGGTGGAAATTTAAGCGGCAATCCGTGGGGCGCGATTCTGATTTTAATCGGCTCGATTAGCTGGGCGTTTGGCTCGGTTTATGGCTCGCGCATTACCTTACCTGTAGGGATGATGGCGGGTGCGATTGAGATGCTGGCGGCAGGCGTGGTGTTAATGATCGCGTCGATGATTGCAGGTGAAAAACTGACGGCACTCCCTTCCCTTTCAGGCTTCCTTGCGGTCGGCTATCTGGCGCTGTTTGGTTCGATTATCGCCATTAACGCTTATATGTATTTAATCCGCAACGTCAGTCCGGCTCTCGCCACCAGCTACGCCTACGTTAACCCGGTGGTCGCGGTCTTGCTGGGTACGGGACTGGGCGGAGAAACGCTGTCGAAGATTGAATGGCTGGCGCTCGGCGTAATTGTCTTCGCGGTGGTACTGGTCACGTTGGGAAAATATCTCTTCCCGGCAAACCCCGTAGTTGCGCCAGTTATTCAGGACGCATCAAGCGAGTAAATGAATCCCCTGCGTGTCGATCTGCGCGCTGGCACCTTCGCCGCAGATCCACTCTTCCAGACGCTCGCTAAGCGCTTCATCCGTCAGCTTCTCGCGCCCACGTAATGCACACTCCCAGACAATCAATACGCGCCAGCCGAGTTCCTGCAAACGACTGATATCGCGGCGATCGCGTTCAACATTTTTACCTATCTTCTCCAGCCAGAACTCGGTTCGAGTCGCAGGCACTTTAAACAGATAGCAGTGATGATGATGCCAGAAGCAGCCGTGGGTAAATATCACGCAGCGATATTCATCAACGACAAAATCCGGGCGTCCGGGCAGACTGGCGTCCTGAACGCGAAATGCCAGGCCCTGCCCGGTTAACAGACTGGCGAGGCGCTTCTCTATCGCCGTATCACGCGTGGCAATCGCGCGCATATTTTTGCTGCGAGTGGCCTTATCGTGAACGTCGGCCATGTTGTGCCTCTTGCTGACGCAACGCCACCGCCTGTTTGATTTTTGGCTCAAGCAGTTTTGCCACCGCGGCAAAGACCGGCACGACCACCGAGTTACCGAACTGGCGATAGGCCTGAGTGTCCGAAACCGGAATGCGGAATTTCGCTTCTCCCGGCGCTTCAAAACCCATTAAGCGCGCGCATTCCCGAGGCGTTAACCGACGTGGACGATGTTGCTGATTCAGCGGATCGTCAAAGTCTTTCTCACCCGTGGCCATATCCCAGCCGCGATCGATTAAAATTTCCGCGCCATCTTTGTAATAACGCGCAGACAGCGTACGCGTGACGCTTTGCGGATTGTTAGGATAGACCATTCCATAACCGAAGCCGTTACCGCGCGCCTGATGTTTTTTCGCATAACGATAGAGGTACTTCCACAGCACCGGCGTCAGGATATATTTCGCCTCGACCATCGGGTCCAGCAGCTGCGCCAGCGTCACTCGCTGTGCAGGGAAACATTCGCTGATATCACGCAGAGTAAAATCGGCTTTCAGATTAAGATCGCGACGAAAACCCACCAGCACGATGCGTTCACGGTGCTGCGGCAGAAAATGTTTACCATCGATGATTTTCGGATCGTCCGGCCCGTTATCTTCTGCATCAGCCACGTCATAGCCCAGTTCGTCCAGCGTCTGCATGATGATGCGGAACGTTTTACCCTGGTCGTGGCTTTTCAGGTTTTTGACGTTTTCGAGCACAAACATCGCCGGACGACGCGCGTCGATAATGCGCACCACATCAAAGAACAGCGTGCCCTGAGTATCGCAGGCAAAACCGTGCGCCCGCCCGAGCGAGTTCTTTTTCGATACGCCAGCCAGCGAAAATGGCTGACAAGGGAAACCGGCCAGTAAAACATCGTGTTCAGGAATGTGTTTACGAATATGTTCCGCCGCCGCCTCATCACTCACGCCTTCTTTATGGCTGAGGGTGATGTCGCGGATATCTTCATTAAAATGATGCGTCGCCGGGTCGCAATAATGATTGGCTTTATAAGTGCGTACCGCATGTTTGTTCCATTCGCTGGTAAACACGCATTGTCCGCCAATCGATTCAAAACCGCGACGGATGCCGCCAATTCCGGCAAATAGATCGATAAAGCGAAACGCATAATGCGGATGATGTGCCGGTGGTTTGGGTAACAACGTTTGCAGATGGGCGAACTCTTTCTCACTTAAACGGTGCCATGCCGAGTCATTCGCCAGCGCACGTTTTAAAATTGCCGCGCTCCAGTGATTCTCACCCACACCATTAAGCTGCGCCACCAGCGTTTTAACATCATAAATTTGCAGCAGTTTCTCCAGCATTGCCTGTGCGGCATTCCCGGTGCTGTATGAATCGGTTACTGATATATTTTCCTGCATAGATTTCACCGGCCATCTGAGATGGCCGACAGGTTAACATAATTACAGCCATTTAGGGCCACGCGCTCAGCCAGCGGATGAAAACGCATCTATCACCTTGTGATCGACACCTTCATTCTCCCCCGCCAGTTCGGCACTGAGCTTCGCCATAAACTCGACTAAAAAATGCGCGTTGTGCTGCGCCAGCTGCTTGCCTCTTGCGGTTTGCATGGTTTGCGGTAGCTTCAGCAACTTAGTCTGGAAATGATCCAGCGCGTAGCGTTTATCATCAAGCGGGCGATGCTGTGCGAGCGGATCTTCACCATCAAACAGCGCCACGCCCAATGCCCCTGAAACGGCAAACACGCGCGCCAGGCCAATCGCTCCCAGGGCTTCCAGCCGATCTGCATCCTGGACGATTTTAGCTTCCGTGGTTAAGGGGGCGATTTGCGCGCTGAAACTGTGAGCGGCAATGGCATGACAAACGGCCTCAATTTTCTCCGCCGGAAATTGCACGAACTCTTCACGGAGCAGGCGACGCGTCTCTTCTGCTGCCAGGATTGAAGAACGCTGCCTTTGCGGATGATTTTTCGCCAGGCTCACAATATCGTGAAAATAACAGGCGGTTAAAATCACCAGCATATCGACGTCGTCATCTGCCGCCAGCTTCTGTGCCGTAGCCCAGACGCGGCGAAAATGACACACGTCATGGGCCGCGTCCTGGTGCTGATGATGGTTTTTCAACCAGTTTTCGAACTGTGCCTGCCAGTGTTGTAAGTCCATACGCGCTCCGTTGCCAAAGAGTAGCCACCTTAGCAGTTTTTATTCATAGCGTCTGCTACGTGCGGGACGAGTTCGGGTGTACCAGGCAATGCTGCCTAACAATGCCCCGACCAGAGCCATAAATAAAAATCCGACCAGTGCCCCTAACCACTTTCCCGCGGTAGAGCCTAAATCGCTTTCAAATCCCGACACGGGGGCATCGGGGATCCGGCTCATCACCCAGATGTAACGCGCCATTGCCCAGACGAAATAGCCACACCATGTATAAAAAGCCCACAAAGCCAGTTTGCCACCAGGGCTGCGAGAGAGTCTCTCTTCCATCTTTGTCGAACCGTATTCCATTTTGAGATAACCCGGAAAATTCAGACTTAGTACTATTATGTGATAAAAGTCACATTTTTCCACATTGGATGAGCCAGTCAAGACTCACTCATTTTTTGAACAAATAGATAATTTTTGCGCAACGGCAGTGAATACAGGAAAAATCGTTTTGAGCGATTTTATTTATCTTTGATATCGGCTTTATTAATTCATTTAATCAATATATTAGCACTGATTACAATTATACCTTTTTATTATTCTGTGTCATGATGCTTCCGTTATTAGACTTTTATCGTCTTGTTTATATTTTTTGGGCCGGCATGATGCCGGCTTTTTTTTATGCCTTCATTAATGTGCGCCTGATCACACCAGCCGTTTGGCGCAACAATCATTGATACCCCCTATGTTTCCGCTCAACTCATAACATATTGATATACATTTATAATTTTCATGAATATTTATATTTAGAATTCATAATTCTGAATTATATTAAATAGATTAGAAACATTTTGAAATCTTTTAAATACATTTGTTACATGTAATCTTTAAAATAAAATGAACTTCATAGAATAGTATCCAAATGTGCTTTTTTTTGGATAACGGCACTTATTGATATATTCATGAAGATTATAATCACAAGGGAATACATAATGAAAAGAAAAGTTCTGGCAATGCTGGTCCCGGCGTTATTAGTTGCTGGCGCAGCAAATGCGGCTGAAATTTATAATAAAGATGGCAATAAAGTTGATTTCTACGGCAAGATGGTTGGCGAACGCATCTGGTCAAATACTGATGATAATAACAGCGAAAACGAAGATACCTCCTATGCTCGTTTCGGTGTTAAAGGTGAAACACAAATCACCAGCGAACTGACTGGTTTTGGTCAGTTTGAATACAACCTCGACGCCAGCAAGCCCGAAGGCTCTAATCAGGAAAAAACTCGTTTAACCTTCGCAGGTTTGAAATATAACGAGTTAGGATCTTTCGACTATGGTCGTAACTACGGTGTTGCTTATGATGCCGCAGCTTATACCGATATGTTAGTTGAATGGGGTGGTGATTCCTGGGCTTCCGCTGACAACTTCATGAACGGTCGTACCAACGGTGTTGCAACCTACCGTAACTCTGATTTCTTTGGTCTGGTTGATGGTCTGAATTTTGCTGTGCAATATCAAGGTAAGAACAGCAATCGTGGCGTTACTAAACAAAACGGTGATGGCTATGCGTTGTCTGTAGACTACAACATCGAAGGTTTTGGTTTTGTAGGTGCATATAGCAAATCTGATCGTACTAATGAACAAGCTAGTGACGGCTACGGTGATAACGCTGAAGTGTGGTCATTAGCAGCCAAGTATGATGCAAATAATATCTATGCAGCAATGATGTACGGTGAAACCCGCAACATGACCGTTTTGGCTAATGATCATTTTGCAAATAAAACCCAAAACTTTGAAGCTGTTGTACAGTATCAGTTCGACTTCGGTTTACGTCCGTCTTTAGGCTACGTATATTCCAAAGGCAAAGATCTTTATGCTCGTGATGGACATAAAGGTGTTGATGCTGACCGCGTAAATTATATCGAAGTTGGTACCTGGTACTACTTCAATAAGAACATGAACGTCTACACAGCATACAAGTTTAACCTGCTGGATAAAGACGATGCAGCGATTACCGATGCCGCAACTGATGACCAGTTTGCAGTTGGTATCGTCTACCAGTTCTAATCAGCCAACTCGCCGCGGCGTGTTACTGTAAAACTTAACACTAGCCTGAGTTCGTCCCTCATCGAACTCAGGCTTTTTTATTGGCATTTCATCTCCATCTCCGGCACACGCAATTGCCAAAGCATATCGATACAGTACCTTACCCTGCCCCTGCTGGCACAATAACATCTACCAGCGACTCATCCAGCCAACACTCCAAATACATTTCTTTATGAATTAACCCGCAACAAACACGCCTCCCATATAGAAATTTTTGCAAAAAAAGTGCATGGAAAAAGCTTTTTCTCCACCAATCCGGGATATAAATATTCATCAGCACCACAATATTCCACATCACTAAATCTCTCCCCGCCGCCCCGTACCTCTGATAATGGTCTAAAATCATTGAGGCCACTTGCGACGACGTTGCTCAATAAGGAAAATTTGGCGTGAATAATATTCAACACCAGTGCAGCATCATCATTACATACTTACACCCGCCGACTACCGCTTTCGATATATTGACTCAATTTTCCAGCCTGGTTAAAAATAGCGACCAGCTCAGTCGCAAATATAGTGACTACCCTAACTAAGCAACAATAAGGAATACACTATGACTGTTCAAACAAGTAAAAATCCGCAGGTCGATATTGCTGAAGATAATGCATTCTTCCCTTCAGAATATTCGCTTAGCCAATATACCAGTCCTGTCTCTGATCTTGATGGCGTGGACTATCCAAAACCGTATCGCGGTAAACATAAAATTCTGGTGATCGCCGCGGACGAACGTTATTTGCCGACCGATAACGGGAAACTGTTCTCGACCGGTAACCATCCGATTGAAACGTTGCTGCCGTTGTATCATCTCCATGCTGCAGGTTTCGAATTCGAAGTGGCGACCATTTCCGGTCTGATGACCAAGTTTGAATACTGGGCTATGCCGCACAAAGATGAAAAAGTAATGCCATTCTTTGAGCAGCATAAATCGTTGTTCCGCAATCCGAAGAAACTCGCGGATGTTGTCGCCAGCCTCAACGCTGATAGCGAATATGCAGCAATCTTTGTTCCTGGTGGTCATGGCGCACTTATTGGTTTACCTGAAAGCCAGGACGTAGCTGCCGCTTTACAGTGGGCAATCAAAAATGACCGTTTCGTTATCTCCCTTTGCCACGGCCCGGCGGCTTTTCTGGCGCTTCGCCACGGCGATAACCCACTGAATGGTTATTCCATTTGCGCATTCCCAGACGCCGCAGACAAACAAACGCCAGAGATAGGCTATATGCCGGGTCATCTCACCTGGTACTTCGGCGAAGAGCTGAAGAAAATGGGCATGAACATTATTAATGACGACATCACTGGGCGAGTACATAAGGACCGTAAAGTTCTCACCGGCGACAGTCCTTTCGCAGCGAATGCGTTGGGTAAACTGGCGGCGCAGGAAATGCTGGCAGCTTATGCGGGTTAATCCCTGTTACGTATGAATGTAAGCGCATAATCAATCGCAGCCACGTTAATACTCACGACGTGGCTGCGTTTTTTCATGGTTGATTTATGGCGTACTGAAGCCCTATGTTAATTTCTTTGCGGTAACGTAATTCGGAACACATTATGCTTATTAAAATAGTGATACGTAGCACTTCCCCCATGCAATTCGGCAATCGCTTTGACTAAAGAAAGACCAAGTCCCTGACCTTCGGAATGACGCGAATTATCTCCCCGCCAAAATCTACGGAAGAGTTTTTCAGGCTCATTAATTTTCGTTCCAGGACTGGCGATATCAATATTAAGATAGCCGTTGGTATCAAGAAAACTGGTTATATGAATGCGCGATTTTTCTGGTGAATATCTAATGGCATTAACAATAAGATTCGATAACATTCGTTGCAGTAAAATTTTATCCGCAAAGATTTGCTGATTGCACTCGACCTTAAAGCAAATCTCTTTCTCGTCTGAAAGGTATTCAAGATAATCCAACAAATTTTCGACTTCCTTATTGAGAGAAAGCGAGTCCAGTTTCACCAAAACATTGTTTTTATCTGCCCGGGCAAGAAACAGTATGTTCTCTGTTAACCGCGAAATATTTTCCAGCTCTTCAATGTTACCGGCAATTGTTTTTTGATATTCAGCGATACTTCTGGTTTGACTGAGCGTAACCTGATTCTGACCCAGTAATGCATTAATGGGCGTTCTAAGTTCATGAGCGAGATCGTCAGCAAATTGACTTAGACGCTCAAAATCTTTGACTAAAGCATGATGCATTTTATTCAACGCCTGCCCAAGAGGTTTTAGTTCTCTCGGTAATGCGCTAACCTCAACAGGCTCCCGGCTATCGTTATAATTCAGCGCTTCCGTTACACCACTCAACTTTTTGATCTCTCGTAATCCCGTTCTGATTAACAGCGGACTTAATACTGAGCAAAGTACAATGGCGACAATGCAAATTATAATGCTATTAATTTTATACTGTTCAAGCATGTTATGTCTGGCTGAAGCCAATTTAGCCACAGTAACCGTTAATGATGGCGAAACTTCATCAATATTAATTCGTAAAGCATCAATCTCAGTATCATTAATAATGCTTCTGTAAATGCCAGCTGCGCTGATTGTCTCACTAGCAGGTATGTTATTTAACATGTCATCACTGACATTTGTCCGGTTAACAATTTTATTGATGCTATCACCATGAATGATCAAGATATCCTGACTAACATCCATCATCCGGTTAAAGTATACAGGTAACGTATCTGGATTTACCCCATCAATTAACAACTGCTTGATCTGTGCTGTCCGATTAATGAGTGTTGTATCATCGCGCCATTTCAACTCACTTGCCAGGCCATTATAGAGAGTCCAGACAATTCCAGCGCCAGCAACAGACAGCAGCAATATAAAAAGCAAGGTTAAACGGACGGTTATAGATAATCTTTTCATTATTTTTTTACCGCTACGAATGAATAGCCCATCCCCCGGATTGTGGCGATTAGCTTTTCAGGAAAAGGATCATCAACTTTTGCGCGGAGCCTGCGAATGGCGACATCCACCGTATTGGTATCACTATCAAAGTTGATTCCCCAAATTTCACTCGCAATAACCGTTCTGGGTATAATTTCGCCAGCTCTGGAGGCCAGTAGCCAAAGTAACTGAAACTCCTTGCGCGTCAGTGTAATACTGATATTGTCCCTGCTCACACTTTGACTTACAGAGTCCATTCTTAAGCCACTGATTTCTAATGTTGAATTCAAAGCGTGATGTTGCCTTAATTGTGCCCGAACCCTTGCCAGCAACTCAGAAAATGAAAAAGGTTTTACCAGATAATCATTTGCTCCACTGTCCAGCCCTCTGACTCTGTCATCGACAGAATCCCTTGCAGTAAGGCAAATAACAGGGGTTTGCTTTGCTGTTCTTAACGTTTGTAAGATCTGCCAGCCATCCATACCCGGAAGCATAATATCCAGAATGATCAATGCATAATCATCCTTCAGCGCAAGATAAAGCCCATCTCTGCCATCAGAAACGGCATCAATGACATAACCCGCTTCGGAAAGCCCCTGCGTTACCCACTCCTGGGTCCTTTGATTATCTTCAATAAGTAAAATCTTCATGAAAATAATATGCCATAAATCATATGTTATAGAAACAGCCTGGTTCATTACAAAATTGTAATGCTGCTGTAAGGTTACCCTGGCCGCTTTTTCGCTATCCTCAAAACTCATTCACATGACAAGGATATAAACATGTTAAAGCGTTATTTAGTACTCTCGGTAGCAACGGCAGCATTTTCATTACCTTCTTTGGTTTATGCCGCACAACAAAACATTCTTAGCGTGCACATTTTGAACCAGCAAACCGGAAAACCCGCTGCTGACGTGACAGTCACTCTTGAAAAGAAGGCGGATAACGGCTGGTTACAACTTAATACCGCCAAAACAGATAAGGATGGACGAATTAAGGCACTGTGGCCCGAGCAAACTGCGACTACTGGCGATTACCGTGTCGTATTTAAAACCGGGGACTATTTCAAGAAACAAAATCTTGAAAGTTTCTTCCCTGAGATCCCCGTTGAATTTCATATTAATAAAGTGAACGAGCATTATCATGTGCCTTTATTACTTAGCCAATATGGGTATTCAACCTATCGTGGCAGTTAAAGCATAAATATGTAAAAGCAGATCTCTGCTACTGTTAGGGAGGACACTCCCTGACAGATTAACAGTAAACGGCTCTTGCTGGCTAACGACAAAAAAGTGTGATGGCTTATGAAAAAGAATCAATTTTTAAAAGAATCAGATGTTACGGCCGAGTCGGTATTCTTTATGAAGCGTCGGCAGGTGTTAAAAGCACTGGGCATCAGCGCAGCTGCACTTTCTTTGCCTCACGCTGCGCATGCCGATCTGCTTAGCTGGTTTAAAGGGAACGATCGCCCACCCGCCCCCGCCGGAAAACCGCTGGAGTTCAGCAAGCCTGCCGCCTGGCAAAATAACCTGCCACTGACGCCAGCAGATAAAGTTTCCGGCTATAACAACTTCTATGAATTCGGGCTGGATAAAGCCGATCCCGCCGCTAATGCTGGTAGCCTGAAAACCGATCCATGGACACTGAAAATCAGCGGCGAAGTGGCAAAACCATTGACCCTCGATCACGATGATTTAACCCGTCGCTTCCCGCTGGAAGAGCGTATTTATCGTATGCGCTGCGTGGAAGCGTGGTCGATGGTGGTGCCGTGGATTGGTTTTCCGCTGCACAAATTGCTGGCGCTTGCCGAACCCACCAGCAATGCGAAGTATGTCGCTTTCGAAACAATTTATGCACCGGAACAGATGCCTGGTCAGCAGGACCGCTTTATCGGCGGCGGGCTGAAATATCCTTATGTCGAAGGATTGCGTCTCGACGAAGCAATGCATCCGCTCACACTGATGACCGTGGGTGTTTATGGCAAGGCGTTACCGCCACAAAATGGCGCGCCGGTACGACTGATTGTGCCGTGGAAATATGGCTTTAAAGGGATTAAATCGATAGTCAGTATTAAGCTGACCCGCGAGCGTCCGCCAACCACCTGGAATCTGGCAGCGCCTGACGAATACGGTTTTTACGCCAACGTTAATCCGCATGTTGATCACCCGCGCTGGTCACAGGCTACCGAACGATTTATTGGTTCAGGCGGCATCCTCGATGTACAGCGCCAGCCAACGCTACTGTTTAATGGTTACGCCGACCAGGTGGCATCGCTGTATCGTGGCCTGGATTTGCGGGAGAATTTCTGAATGCGTCTGACATCAAAACAGGTGACATGGCTGAAAGTTAGCCTGCATCTTGCCGGATTGTTGCCGTTTCTCTGGCTGGTCTGGGCGATCAATCACGGTGGACTGGGTGCCGATCCGGTGAAAGATATTCAGCATTTTACCGGTCGCACTGCACTGAAATTTTTGCTGGCGACCTTGTTAATCACACCTCTGGCACGCTACGCAAAACAGCCGTTATTGATACGCACTCGCCGCCTGTTAGGCTTATGGTGCTTTGCCTGGGCGACACTGCATTTAACCAGTTACGCATTGCTGGAGCTGGGCGTGAATAATCTGGCGTTATTAGGTAAGGAGTTAATTACCCGGCCTTATTTAACGTTAGGAATTATCAGCTGGGTTATTTTGCTTGCTTTAGCGTTTACTTCAACCCAGGCGATGCAGCGAAAACTCGGCAAGCACTGGCAACAGTTGCATAATTTCGTCTATCTTGTCGCGATCCTGGCCCCAATACATTATCTGTGGTCAGTGAAGATTATTTCACCGCAGCCGCTCATCTACGCTGGGCTGGCTGTACTGCTTTTAGCCTTACGGTATAAGAAGTTGCGTTCCCTTTTTAACCGGTTACGCAAGCAGGTTCACAACAAATTATCTGTATAACTTCATATTGCCGACAAAGTACGCGTTATCCCTGCCGGATGCGGCGCGAGCGCCCTATCCGGCCTACGCAGATCACATCAGGTTATGTTTCGTTTGTCATCAACCTCAAATTATCAACCTAATTCATTTTATTTCAATAAGATAGATAAGTACACCTGAGAAAACTATGCTCTCATCTCCTAAGAGTTGTTGCATTTTGTCATATGTTACAATATAACATTACACATCATATACAATGACTCTGGAGGAAACTGTTTTGGCGATTCGTCTTCACAAACTGGCTGTTGCTTTAGGTGTCTTTATTGTTAGCGCTCCTGCCTTTTCGCATGGTCATCACTCACACGGCAAACCCTTAACAGAGGTCGAACAAAAAGCTGCTAATGGTGTTTTTGATGATGCCAATGTACAAAACCGAACGCTCAGTGACTGGGATGGAGTCTGGCAATCCGTTTATCCTTTACTGCAAAGTGGCAAACTTGGCCCCGTCTTTCAGAAGAAAGCGGATGCAGATAAAACCAAAACATTTGCTGAAATTAAAGATTATTATCACAAAGGTTATGCGACAGATATCGAGATGATTGGCATTGAGGACGGCATTGTTGAATTCCATAGAAATAATGAAACAACATCCTGTAAATATGATTACGATGGATACAAAATACTCACTTACAAATCAGGTAAGAAAGGCGTTCGTTACTTATTCGAATGTAAAGATCCTGAAAGCAAAGCCCCTAAATATATACAATTTAGCGATCATATAATTGCACCACGAAAATCATCTCATTTTCACATTTTTATGGGTAATGATTCACAGCAATCTTTATTAAATGAAATGGAAAACTGGCCAACGTATTATCCATATCAGTTGAGTAGCGAAGAAGTGGTCGAGGAAATGATGTCTCATTGAGTATTCTCATGATAACGCCTCGATGCCGCTTTAGTAAGTCATCATAACTACCACTGGTCCATCCACAAACGCCACTGAACGCAAGCTAGCTACAGACACGCTCATCACTATGACGTGTCTGTATATTAAATAAGCTAACCCGCATTGAGTTAACCAATAACGGATTCCATACACAATACGGCCAACAGAGAAAGATACCTGTGCTCACGCCATTGCTTATATTGGCTGGTTACAATGTGCACTATCAATTTTTTAAATAACAAATTCTTAAAACCACATCTGTATAAGGAATTTTTAAGGTTCATGGGATAGCTTGACTGTGAAAATTACAGGAGCTACAAAAATGAACCGATTCTCAAAAACTCAAATTTATTTACATTGGATAACGCTGCTTTTCATTGCAATAACCTATGCCGCGATGGAACTCCGTGGCTGGTTTCCTAAAGGTAGTAGTACTTATCTGCTCATGCGAGAAATACATTACAATGCGGGTATATTCGTTTGAGTGTTAATGTTTTCACGCCTGATTATAAAACACCGTTATAGTGATCCTTCTATTGTGCCACCGCCACCTGCCTGGCAAATGAAAGCGGCTTCGCTAATGCACATCATGCTTTATATAACCTTCCTTGCACTTCCTCTGCTGGGGATTGCTTTGATGGCTTACAGTGGAAAATCGTGGAGTTTCCTTGGTTTCAATGTGTCTCCCTTTGTTACCCCAAACAGCGAAATTAAAGCAC
Organism: Escherichia sp. WS1265; assembly: GCF_046487585.1. Classification (NCBI taxonomy): domain Bacteria; kingdom Pseudomonadati; phylum Pseudomonadota; class Gammaproteobacteria; order Enterobacterales; family Enterobacteriaceae; genus Escherichia; species Escherichia sp. WS1265. The sequence goes on along the minus strand of NZ_JBJQJE010000001.1, from coordinate 48,802 downwards.
TGATAAAAAATATTCACGAAACCTGGGCAAATATAGGCTACTTTTTAATCGCAGCTCACGCTGGCGCAGCACTCTTTCATCACTACATTCAGAAAGATAATACTCTGTTACGAATGATGCCTCGCCGCAAATAAGTCGATCCCCTGACAAGGAAATGTGAACCATGGACATCAACGCGTCATAAATGTTTACGCAAGTGCACAATGCACCCTTTCCACTATCAACAAGGAGGAGCAGAAACTGTGTAAATCGTACAATGGTAAGACTTATCAAAAATACAGGTTAATTTTGGTATTTAAACCTTTTTTACTTGTTAGTATGATACAAAGGCTTTCAAAAAAGCTGGGAAATTCAACAACTCTTGGAAATTATGGACTTTGTCCCGCGGCTTTAATCTGACGGCCGCGTTCCTTTTTTGACTCAATTATTGACCCCTTCTCTACGCAACTTCAGTTCCCACCACCAACTTTGCGGCAGTTTCATAGGATGAATGTCTAAAAGAATAATGGTGAGCGATAAGAAAACGACTGAATAACTGCACATTTTCGCTCGAAAGCTTCCTGTCAGATCCATAGCGAATCAAGTGCTGAATGTCACAGTATCGAACAGAAAACAGTGACGATCTAACCCTTCAAGAATATTCTACGATTGTTCTGTTTAGGAAAAGCAAGGCGGGAAGTCGGGAGATAAGTCATTGATAAAGTGGCGGAGAGAGGGGGATTTGAACCCCCGGTAGAGTTGCCCCTACTCCGGTTTTCGAGACCGGTCCGTTCAGCCGCTCCGGCATCTCTCCGTTCAGATGGTTGCCATGATGCCAGGAAATTTGGCATTTTAACAGTCCCTGTCCGTGCAATTTTGTTCAAGTGACGAGTTTGCGAGCAAAACGATGATTAAGTGGCCCTGGAAAGTACAAGAATCAGCACATCAAACTGCCCTTCCCTGGCAGGAAGCACTATCGATCCCCCTTTTAACGGGTCTGACGGAACAGGAACAAAGCAAATTAGTCACTCTTGCCGAACGTTTTTTACAGCAAAAGCGGCTTGTTCCTTTACAGGGCTTTGAACTGGATTCATTAAGAAGCTGCCGGATAGCACTTCTATTTTGCCTACCCGTTCTGGAGTTAGGACTGGAATGGCTGGATGGTTTTCATGAAGTCTTAATTTATCCTGCGCCATTTGTGGTCGATGATGAATGGGAAGACGATATCGGTCTGGTGCATAACCAACGTATTGTTCAGTCAGGTCAGAGCTGGCAGCAAGGGCCTATCGTTTTGAACTGGTTGGATATACAAGATTCTTTTGATGCTTCTGGTTTTAACCTGATTATTCATGAAGTCGCTCATAAGCTGGACACCCGTAACGGCGATCGCGCCAGCGGAGTTCCCTTTATTCCGTTGCGTGAGGTTGCTGGCTGGGAACACGATCTTCATGCTGCAATGAACAACATTCAGGAAGAAATCGAATTGGTTGGCGAGAATGCGGCGAGCATTGATGCTTATGCAGCCAGCGATCCTGCTGAATGTTTTGCCGTACTTTCTGAATATTTCTTTAGCGCCCCAGAACTTTTTGCTCCTCGTTTCCCTTCATTGTGGCAACGTTTCTGCCAATTTTATCAACAAGATCCTTTGCAGAGACTGCATCACGCTAATGATACAGACTCGTTTTCGGCGACGAATGTTCATTAATTAACAACTTTGCAGATTAATTAACCAATTGAAATGACTTATGAAATTTAGTGTTGACAGACAAGGTACCGCTAAGTAATATTCGCCCCGTTCACACGATTCCTCTGTAGTTCAGTCGGTAGAACGGCGGACTGTTAATCCGTATGTCACTGGTTCGAGTCCAGTCAGAGGAGCCAATTTGCTGTTTTCATGCATCCTTGCGAATCATTATATGATGTTGGTTCAACAGGTTAGCGTGAAAACTCTTCCCGGTGCATTTTGATTTTACCCTCCGCATCGGGAAAAATTGGTGGTCAAATCTGGGGTCAGGTTAGTTCGATAATGGAGCGACCCCCATATGTCCCTTACCGACGCGAAAATCCGCACTCTCAAACCTTCTGATAAACCCTTTAAAGTCTCCGATTCCCACGGTCTGTATCTGCTGGTCAAGCCGGGTGGCTCACGTCACTGGTATCTCAAGTACCGTATTAACGGTAAAGAATCGCGCATTGCGCTGGGTGCCTATCCTGCCGTCTCCCTCTCTGATGCGCGACAGCAGCGTGAAGGTGTCCGTAAAATGCTGGCGCTGAATATCAACCCGGTACAGCAGCGGGCTGCTGAACGTGGCTCACGAACACCGGATAAAGTTTTTAAAAACGTGGCGCTGGCGTGGCATAAAAGTAACCGGAAATGGTCGCAGAACACCGCTGACCGTCTGCTTGCCAGCCTGAACAATCACATCTTTCCGGTCATTGGCAACCTGCCTGTATCAGAACTTAAACCCCGTCATTTCATTGACCTGCTGAAAAGGATCGAGGAAAAAGGTCTGCTGGAAGTTGCGTCCCGCACGCGGCAGCACCTGAGTAACATAATGCGCCATGCGGTTCATCAGGGGTTAATCGATACGAACCCGGCAGCAAATCTTGGCGGCGTGACCACACCTCCTGTCAGACGGCACTATCCTGCCCTGCCACTGGAGCGGCTGCCTGAACTGCTTGAACGTATTGGGGCATATCATCAGGGTCGTGAACTGACGCGGTTGGCCGTCCTGCTGATGCTGCATGTGTTCATTCGCTCCAGTGAACTGCGTTTCGCCCGCTGGTCAGAGATTGATTTCACAAACCGAGTCTGGACGATACCCGCGACGCGAGAACCCATTATTGGAGTGCGTTATTCCGGCCGCGGGGCCAAAATGCGAATGTCGCATATCGTCCCCCTCTCAGAACAGTCCATCGCCATTCTGAAACAGATTAAGGATATCACCGGTAATAATGAACTGATCTTCCCCGGCGACCATAACCCGTATAAGCCAATGTGTGAAAACACGGTCAATAAGGCACTGCGGGTGATGGGCTACGACACGAAAAAGGATATCTGCGGTCACGGCTTCCGGGCAATGGCATGCAGTGCGCTGATGGAATCGGGTTTATGGGCAAAGGACGCAGTAGAACGCCAGATGAGTCATCAGGAGCGCAATACCGTGCGCATGGCTTATATTCATAAAGCAGAGCACCTAGAAGCCCGCAAAGCGATGATGCAGTGGTGGTCGGATTATCTGGAAGCATGCCGAGAATCTTATGCACCGCCTTATACAATTGGTAAAAATAAGTTTATCCCATAGTATACTAACGAATCCCACACTCTGGCAAATTACCACCACCTCTACAGGAGGTGGTTCTATATAGACTTTTATCAACTTCATGACGAAAAACACCTATTTTATCCAAAAAGAAGACAATAGAGTCACAGAGGAATCAAAGAGCGACTCAATTGTCTTTGGACAGTCTGGTTGTGAGGTTAGAAAACAGTTACTCCTACACCATTAAATAGGGCGCAATGCTCGCTAATTTCTCCCGGGTTTCCGTCAGTTCGCGTTCCGGTGTAGATTGCGCGATGATTCCCGCCCCCGCTTGTATCCAGCAGCGCTGGCTGTCCTGAAATACGGAACGCAGAACTAGCGCCGCATCGAAGCGCATATCGTCCAGCAGCAGAATTGCGCCGGAATAGAGCTCTCGCGGCGTCTTCTCAATTTGCATAATCGCGTTCAGGGCAGCGTTTTTAGGGATACCTGAGGCGGTAATCGACGGAAACAGCACGGTAAACGCATCCCAGGCATCCTTGTTTTCCGCAAGCTGACCGCTCACGCCGGACCCCAGATGCTGAACGCTGCCGCGCTGGCGAACCGACATTAAATCTTCAACCACCACGCTGCCCGGCAGGCAAACGGCCTCCAGTTCAGCAATCGCTTCTTTGACAGAAAGGATATGCTCAAGCACCTCTTTACTGTCGTGCAGCAGTTCTGCCTCTTTCGCCTTATTATGCTCCGGGTTTCCCATGCGATCGCGGGTGCCCGCAAGCGGTTCAGTGACCACTTTATTGCCCGTCACTGACATCACCAGTTCCGGGCTAAAGCCCAGCGCTTCGCGTCCTTCCTGACGGAACATAAACGAGCGCACAGGTGTATTTGCCTGCCGCCCGTATAACAGCGTGGCGGGCATATCAATCCGCGATGGCAGGGGAATAGCGCGCGAGACAATCACTTTGACATACTCGCCACGGCGGATCTCCGCAACGGCGCGTGCAACCTGTTGTTTATACGCCTCGCCATTGAGGGCGGTATCCACCGCCAGTGGTGCGTTCTGCGTCGTTGTACTGGCCTCTTTTACCCACTCACACAAACGTCGGCCCCCGTCGGCGGAGTCCGCATAAACGGTGACATTTCCCTTTTCAAAAATAAGTTCTTCACGGGGAACGGTTAACGTCAGCAGCGGCCACTCCCCGGCGTTAAAGGCAATCCCCCGCGCATGCGCCGCAAAGTTGAACCCAACCTGTCCATAAACCCGACGTCCTTTCACCTGAGGATGTGCCATAAAACGACGCGCGCAGTCGGTAATGGAATCCACCGCCCATTGTTGCTCCCCGGCATCATCAATAAATGTCGCCTGCGTTCCGTCGGCATTAATGTGCAACCGTGCCAGGCACCCTTTGCCTAAATACCAACAGGGTTGACGCTCATAGACATAACACTCTTCTTCTGCGAACTGGCGTAAAACGCCAGAAATCGTCGGCAGCCATTGTTCCTCTGGTAACGCCAGGTGTAAAAATTCACTGATTTTCATCCCTTACCTCTCTGTGTTATTCCCGGATCAATCAATTGCGCTTGTCATCAGTTCTCTTGCCGAATGCAGCCGGATATAAGCAACCCACGCCGCCAGCAACGTGAATACCCCGGCAAACAGGAAGCAGGCCGCATAGCCAAAATGTTGAGCAACAACGCCGCCGATAACACCAGCCAGGATGGCGATTGCCGCGTCAGTACATTGAAAGAGGGTGAAGTCGACACCGGCCTGCAAAGGCGATGAAAGCGACATCAGCGTGGCGTAAAGACAGACCAGCGCGCAGGCCAGCGAAATGGACTGGACAATGACCAGACACTGGAGAATCGGCAGCAACAGATGACCCGGCGCCATCATGAACGTCATCACCACCGCCAGCAGCGCGATCCCCTGGACGCCATAAGCCGTCAACAGCGCTCTGCCGGGTGAGGTGTATTTCATCAGTAATCCGCCGGCCAGCGTTCCTGCTATGCCCGCTGCAATATTGCCGCCGCTGAACAGCGCGCCCAACGCAGACATGCTCAACCCATGATCCAACAACAGCGGCGCCAGAAGAGGCAGCACAAACCGCATACCTGAATTCAGCATTAATACCAGCAGTAAGCCCAGGCGCGCCTGCTTCCTCCTTAGCGCATAACCTAACGCCGGAACATGCGGGATAGGCGCTGTTCGCGTCGGCTCCGTAATGCGCCACAGCGGGAATGACAGCGCCATAATCAGCATCGCCATCATCAGCATGGCGACAGGCCAGCCGGATGCTGCCGACAACATTAGGAACACCCCGCCGCCGCACATCATTCCCAGATAGCTGCCGCCGACCTGCACGCTGTTTCCCCAGCCGTAACCCGCGCGAGTCAGTTGATCGACGCAAAAGCCGTCGCTGGCGATATCAATGGTGGAAGCGACCGTGCCTGCCACCATAAACAGAACAAATAACGCGACGATTTGCGTATCGGGAAATCCTCCTTCTCGCCCAAACCAGCCAATCGCTGCGGCAATCATCAGGATCGCCGCTAGCGCGACCTGACCACGCAGGATTAACATCCGCGAACGGCGTTCCTGGCTACCGGGCGGAAGCCGCCAGCGTTCGATCCACGGCGCCCAAATAAACTTCAGCGCCCAGGGCAGCATGAACAGGGTTGTCGCACCGGCAAGCGCCAGCGATCCGCCAGCAGCGCGCACCAGCGCGGGTAAGGACTGCATAGACAGCGCCGATACCAGACTCTGCGTCACATAGACGCCGGCAATAGCAAAAATCACCCGCCCGGTCGTCAACGTCAGCGGTTTCACATTCGACTGAACATCACTCATGCACCCACTCTCCAGACGCGGAAACCCCGTCGTCGCGCCACACGCGCGCGGCCATTTGCGCCTGCCACAGCGCCTGATAACGTCCATGATGTGAGAGCAATTGTGCATGAGTACCCTGCTCAACCACCTGTCCCTCTTCCATCACCAGAATGTTTCCGGCCCCGGCGATGGTGGATAAACGGTGAGCGATGATAATCACCGTCCGGTTGTGAACCAGGTTATCGATCGCTTTTTGCACCGCCAGCTCGCTTTCAATATCCAGCGCGGCAGTCGGTTCATCGAGAATGACGACCGGCGCGTTTTTCAATAACGCTCTGGCAATGGAAATCCGCTGGCGCTCGCCGCCCGATAGCTGGCCGCCCATCTCTCCCATTGGCGTCAGCCAGCCTTGCGGAAGACGGGAAATAAACTCAAGGCACTGCGCCGCGCGGGCGGCCTCTTCTACCTCCTGCCGCGTCGCCTGTGGGCGCGCGATACGGATATTCGCCAGCAGCGTGTCATCAAACAGCCAGACATCCTGGAAAACAACAGAAATCAGGCTATTGAGCTGTTCCGGCGTCAGGCGGCGAATATCGACGCCGCCAATAGAAATCTGCCCTTGCTGCGGATCGGCATAGCGCATTAACAGTTTGGTGACCGTAGTTTTGCCTGCGCCGGAGGCACCCACCAGCGCGCTCATACTGGCTGCCGGGAACGTCAAAGAAACATGATTAAGCGCGTGGCCGTCGCCTTCTTCGTAGCGATAGCTGACGTTGTCAAAGCGGATATCGTAACGTTCCGGCATCTCGCTTTGCTCTGCGACGGGAAGCGGTGCTATCGCCATAAACCGCTCAATCCGTTGCAGGGCGCTGGCGATCAGTTCCACAACCGAGGTGTAGCTGATAAACATCGCCATCGGTTCTGCGAAGCGCATAATCATCGCGACGGCGGCAATCAAAAAGGCGAGGTTCAGAGTGCCCGTCACTACCCAGACGATCCCGGATAACACCACCACCTGTAGGCCCAACTCCACGACGCTGGCGATCAGCATCGTCGCGCCAGCGCCCTGACGGTGAGTGCGGGTCTGTAAGTTTTCCAGCGCATTGAAATGCGCCAGCAGCGCCCGGCTTTTATCGGCATCGCTGCCGCAGGTGCGCAATACCATCATCCCCTGAGCAAATTCAACGATATCGCCGCTCAGACGCTGGTGCGCTTCCCCCAGCGTCTGCATTTGTCGCCGCATCGCCGGGCGGCGCCAGTAATAAAACGGCACCAGCAGAGGGAAGATCAGCAACATCACCAGCCCCAGCCGCCAGTCTATCCACAATGTCGCCAGCGACGCCGTCAGCGGCGTGACAATGGTGAGCAGCAAAATATTGGCTATCGCAATAACATAATTGAGGTTTTCATCCACGCTGCCCAGCAGCAAGGCGTTCATTTCACCCGCCCTGCCGCGCTGGAGCTTCTCCAGCGGCACGCGGCGTAACTGCTCGCCAAGTTGCAGGCGCAACTCATGGGTGGCCTGCGCCAGATGACCACGGTATTCAAAGCCCAGGCCATACCAGCGTAGCACCAGCGTCACAATTGCGGCGACGCTGAAGGCCATAGCCCAGTTAAGAAGTTGCGGCGCGTCTCCCCGTAACAGCGCATCAATGATCGGATAAAGACAGGCAAAGGCGATCCCCTGCATGAATGCCGCCAGCAACAGCGCCAGCATACTGCGTCGCAGCATCCTGGCCTGACTGCCAACGCTGGAGATAAGCTGGCGCCAGTTGACGCGCCAGGCCAGGTTATCCGCAGGATTATTGTCTTTCATTTTCCACCACCTCTTCCTGTGTTCCACCCGGCACCCAATGCTGCGCCTGCTGATAGTGTTGCCAGAGCCGTTGATACAGGCCGCCCTGCGCCAACAGTTGCGTATGGTTCCCCATTTCCCTGAGCTGTCCGTCGGAAAACAGCAATATCACATCGGCCTGAGTCACCATTGAGAGACGATGCGCGACCATGATGACCGTCCGGCCACGCATGGCCGCCGCGAGCGCCTTGATAAGCGCCGCTTCGTTTTCCGGGTCAGCAAACGCCGTCGCCTCATCGAGCACCAGGATGGGGCGATCCTGCAAAAGCGCCCGGGCGATAGTAATGCGCTGCCGCTGGCCGCCGGAGAGAAATACCCCACGTTCCCCGACTCGTGTGTTGTAACCTTCTGGCAGAGCGCTAATAAAATCATGGGCCTGCGCCACTCTGGCCGCCGCTATTACCGCCTCCAGCGGCGTATCCGGCGCGCCCAGACGAATGTTATTGGCTATCGTGTCGGCAAAAAGGAAGTTGTCCTGAGACACAAACGAGAGTTGCTTCATCAGGGTGTCCGTCTGCATATCACGCAGATCCACGCCTCCAATACGGATATGGCCTTTGTCCGGGTCGGCGTAACGCAGCAGCAAGCGCGCCACGGTGCTTTTTCCGGCGCCGCTTGGCCCGACCAGCGCCACAATTTGCCCGGCAGGCACATGAAAGCTCACCTCCTGCGACGCGGCGCCAGTACGCGCTTGCGGATAATGAAAGCTCACCTGCTCAAAGGTAATGCTCGCCTCTTGCGGCTGCTGGTCAGACTGCGGCAGCGATAACTCCGGCATCGCGAGAACCTGATAAATACGCTGAATGCTTAAACGCGTTTGCGCGACCAGGTTATTGAGCATCATCATTGGCATTACGGCTTCGGCCATTCCGCTGCCCAGCAGTAAAACGGCCACCCACGCGATAAAATCGAAACTGCCATAGTGCAGCAGGCCGTATCCCGACCAGATCAGGACAAACAGGGTCGGGAGAGGATTCAGAATCGAGAAGGAAAAACGCGCTGAAAAACCGGCTTTGCGATACCAGGTTTTGAGCACATCGACCCACTCTTCAAGGGCTCGTTGATAGCGCAAAAAACTGGTGCTGCCGCTATCAAACGTTCTCACCACGGGCATGGCCTGCACGAACTCAATCACCGCCGCGCTAACCTGCTCGCGCGCCTTATGATAACGCTGAGCCATATCTTCCGAACGCTGGCGGGCGAGCACGAGAACAACCGATCCAAACGCCAGTACCCCCAGCGTCGCGATTGCCAGCCGCCAGTCCAGCCAGAACAAGATAACGATTGTCGCCAGCGGCATGATGATCGCGCGGGCATAGAGCGGCGTGCTGTCGGCCACAAAAATATGTAACGACTTCACGTCATCCAGCATCACTTTCGCCACTGACCCGCTGCCCATTTGCTGTAACACGCCAGGCGGAAGCTGCAATGCTTTACGGGCTAACCTGCTGCGCAGAATGTTCTCCAGATGAAAAGCCGCGTAATGAGAGGTGTTGAACGCCTGTAAGCGCAGAACAAAAGTTAAGACCACGCAGCCGATCACGCCGCCCAGCGGCCAGGCCGGAATAGCGTCAGGCGTCGCGCGAATGTCACGCAGGCTCCACGCTAGAAAAAGGAGCGCCCCCAGGCTGGTTAATGCCGCCAGCCCCGCCAGCGCCATAGCTAAAATAACCTTCCTGCGAACCGGTGTAATCACCTGCCAGAGAGGAAATCGGGACAGCGATTCAGTATTGGATGATTGAGATGACATGGGAGTAACTGAATTTCCTGATGAATTTTTACGGACGCCAAAAACGACAATTCAGGGTGGCGTTCTGAGAATTAATGTGAATAATAACCATTATCAATAACTCATCTACCCCATTCGGTTCTATTTATACCCGCATTGGTCTAAGCCACAGGGAGATAACCAGGTCATGACGGAGTCACCGCAAACGCAATCTGAAATCTCTATTCACCAGTTGGTGGTCGGGAAACCTGCAAACGATGGCAATATTCCTGCTCAGTGTGAACTGCTGCGCTGTTCGTTGCAGGAAGGTATGGATATTTTGCTCTGGAGGGGCCATTTTGCGCGGCCTGAGACGTTGCAGCTACACGACGATCTGGGCAGGATTAACTTCTCGTGCATCCTGGAAGGCACATCGCGCTTTGCGATTCAGGGACTCCGGCGCCACACCGACTGGGAGCTTGCGCGCAATCGCCATTACATTACCCATACGCCAGACTGTCGCGGCAGCGCCTCCTATTGTGGCCGATTCGAGAGCATTACCCTCTCCTTCAGCCCTGCAACCCTCGCGTTGTGGGTGCCGGATATTAGCGCGGACATTAAGAATAAGATCGACTCCCACTGCTGTTGCCAGCAGCAGCGTTGTAATGCTGAAACCCACTTAACGGCTCAGGCCTTGCGTCACGCGCTGATGCGCATGCACGGCGGCTTCAGTCATGAACAAAAGCCGTCGACGCTATGGTTGCAGGGGCAAAGTCTGGTCATGCTCAGTCTGGTGCTGGATGAACATCGCGAAGACGCCAGTTGCCTCTCCTGCCACTTCAACCCGATGGAACGCCAGAAACTGCTGCGGGCGAAGGATCTGCTGCTGGCTGATCTGACGCAAGCGCCGGGCGTCGCGGAGCTGGCCAGAGAGTCCGGTCTGAGCGTTCTCAAAATTAAGCGAGGCTTCCGCGTTCTGTTCAACAACAGCGTCTATGGCCTGTTTCAGGCTGAACGAATGCAGGAAGCCAGAAGACGCCTGGCCAACGGCAATACCTCCGTCATGACGGTGGCGGCCGATCTGGGCTATGCCAACGCCAGCCATTTCTCTGCCGCCTTCCAGAAACAGTTTGGCGTAACCCCTTCGACCTTTAAACGCGTGATGTAACCGGGGTCGCGCCCCCCTAAACTCCTCCCTGACAGAGGCCCGGATACCCCATCCGGGCCTCTGTTCTTTCCGCCTGTTACCAACCCGAAACGGGCATAAATAAACCCGTTTCGGGTAGCATCCAATTGTTAATAATTATTATTCTCATATGAGCAATGCTTTTCGGTAAGATGTGCCATCAGGAGGAAGAATGATTTCTGGCGCACCATCTCAGGATTCGCTGTTACCGGACAACCGCCACGCGGCTGATTACCAACAATTACGCGAGCGGCTCATACAGGAACTGAATTTAACGCCGCAGCAGTTACATGAAGAGAGCAACCTGATCCAGGCCGGCCTGGATTCCATAAGATTGATGAGATGGTTACACTGGTTTCGTAAAAATGGCTACCGCCTTACCCTTCGCGAGCTGTATGCCGCCCCCACGCTGGCGGCATGGAACCAGTTAATGCTCAGCCGGTCGCCTGAGAACGCGGAAGAAGAAACGCCGCCCGACGAATCATCCTGGCCGAACATGACCGAAAGTACCCCCTTCCCATTGACGCCAGTACAGCACGCCTACCTGACGGGCCGCATGCCGGGGCAGACGCTTGGCGGCGTGGGTTGCCACCTGTATCAGGAGTTTGAAGGCCATTGTCTGACGGCGTCGCAGCTGGAGCAGGCCATCACGACCTTGCTGCAACGCCACCCAATGCTGCATATCGCCTTTCGCCCCGACGGGCAGCAGGTCTGGCTACCGCAACCTTACTGGAACGGCGTCACCGTTCATGATTTACGCCATAACGACGCTGAAAGCCGCCAGGCCTATCTGGACGCACTGCGCCAGCGCCTGAGCCACCGTCTTTTACGCGTGGAAATCGGCGAAACGTTTGATTTTCAGCTGACGCTCTTGCCGGACAATCGCCACCGCCTCCATGTCAATATTGACCTGCTGATTATGGATGCCTCCAGCTTTACGCTTTTCTTCGATGAGCTTAACGCCCTGCTGGCCGGAGAATCGCTGCCGGCTATCGACACCCGCTATGATTTCCGCTCGTATTTGCTGCACCAGCAGAAGATCAATCAACCACTGAGAGACGACGCGCGCGCTTACTGGCTGGCGAAAGCATCGACGCTTCCCCCCGCGCCCGTCTTGCCGCTGGCCTGCGAACCCGCCACGCTACGTGAAGTCCGTAATACCCGACGCCGCATGATTGTCCCGGCAACACGCTGGCACGCCTTTAGCAACCGGGCCGGCGAGTATGGCGTGACGCCGACAATGGCGCTGGCGACCTGTTTTTCTGCCGTGCTGGCTCGCTGGGGCGGCCTGACGCGACTGCTGCTTAACATCACCTTATTCGACCGCCAGCCGCTGCACCCGGCGGTTGGCGCGATGCTTGCCGACTTCACCAATATTCTTCTGCTGGATACCGCCTGCGATGGCGATACCGTCAGCAACCTGGCGCGTAAAAACCAGCTCACGTTTACGGAGGACTGGGAGCATCGCCACTGGTCCGGCGTCGAATTACTCCGTGAACTCAAACGCCAGCAGCGCTACCCCCACGGCGCCCCGGTGGTATTTACCAGCAATCTGGGGCGTTCCCTCTACAGCAGCCGCGCAGAATCGCCGTTGGGCGAGCCGGAATGGGGCATCTCGCAAACGCCGCAGGTCTGGATAGATCATCTGGCGTTCGAGCATCACGGCGAGGTCTGGCTACAATGGGACAGCAACGACGCGCTGTTCCCTCCGGCGTTAGTCGAAACATTGTTCGACGCCTACTGCCAGTTGATTAACCAACTCTGCGATGACGAAAGCGCCTGGCAAAAGCCGTTCGCAGATATGATGCCCGCCAGCCAGCGCGCGATACGCGAACGGGTCAACGCCACCGGCGCCCCCATTCCCGAAGGCTTGCTGCATGAAGGCATTTTCCGTATCGCTCTGCAACAGCCGCAGGCGCTGGCGGTAACGGACATGCGTTATCAGTGGAATTATCATGAGCTGACAGACTATGCCCGCCGTTGCGCGGGCAGGTTAATCGAGTGCGGGGTTCAGCCCGGCGATAATGTGGCTATCACGATGTCGAAAGGCGCAGGACAACTTGTTGCGGTTCTGGCCGTCCTGCTGGCCGGGGCGGTTTACGTTCCGGTTTCGCTGGATCAGCCTGCCGCACGGCGCGAGAAAATCTACGCTGACGCCAGCGTCCGGCTGGTGCTCATTTGTCAGCACGACGCCAGCGCCGGGTCAGACGATATTCCCGTCCTTGCCTGGCAGCAGGCCATTGAGGCGGAGCCGATCGCCAACCCGGTAGTACGCGCCCCCACGCAACCGGCCTACATTATCTACACCTCCGGCTCTACCGGTACGCCGAAAGGGGTAGTCATTTCTCACCGGGGAGCGCTTAACACCTGTTGCGATATCAATACCCGCTATCAGGTTGGCCCGCATGACAGGGTGCTGGCCCTCTCCGCCCTACATTTTGATTTATCGGTTTACGACATTTTTGGCGTACTGCGCGCGGGCGGCGCGCTGGTGATGGTGATGGAAAATCAACGGCGCGATCCTCACGCATGGTGTGAGCTGATCCAGCGCCATCAGGTCACGCTCTGGAACAGCGTCCCGGCGCTGTTCGATATGCTGCTGACCTGGTGTGAAGGTTTCGCCGACGCCACGCCGGAAAACCTGCGCGCAGTGATGCTTTCCGGCGACTGGATCGGGCTTGACCTCCCCGCCCGTTATCGGGCCTTCCGGCCACAAGGACAATTTATCGCGATGGGCGGCGCCACCGAGGCGTCTATCTGGTCTAACGCCTGCGAAATTCACGACGTCCCCGCCCACTGGCGCTCCATCCCTTACGGTTTTCCGCTAACCAACCAACGCTACCGGGTGGTGGATGAACAGGGCCGGGACTGCCCTGACTGGGTGCCGGGTGAATTATGGATTGGCGGCATTGGGGTCGCGGAAGGCTATTTCAACGATCCCCTGCGTAGCGAGCAGCAATTTTTGACGCTCCCGGACGAGCGCTGGTATCGCACCGGCGATCTCGGCTGCTACTGGCCAGATGGCACAATCGAGTTCCTCGGTCGTCGCGACAAGCAGGTCAAAGTCGGAGGATATCGCATCGAGCTGGGCGAAATCGAAAGCGCGCTCAGCCAGCTGGCGGGGGTGAAACAAGCAACCGTTCTGGCGATCGGCGAAAAAGAAAAAACGCTGGCGGCATACGTTGTTCCTCAAGGCGAGGCTTTTTGCATTACCGATCATCGGAACCCGGCACTGCCGCAGGCGTGGCACACGCTTGCGGGAACGTTGCCCTGTTGCGCCATCTCGCCAGAGATCTCCGCAGAACAGGTAGCCGATTTCCTTCAGCATCGCCTGCTAAAACTGAAGCCGGGTCACACCGCTGGCGCCGATCCTCTCCCCCTGATGAACTCACTCGCTATCCAGCCGCGCTGGCAGGCCGTGGTGGAACGCTGGTTAGCATTTCTGGTGACACAACGGCGACTGAAGCCCGCTGCTGAAGGTTATCAGGTCTGTGCTGGTGAAGAGCGCGAGGATGAGCACCCGCACTTCAGCGGACATGATTTAACGTTATCGCAAATTCTTCGCGGTGCCCGTAACGAACTGTCGTTACTGAACGACGCGCAGTGGTCGCCGGAAAGCCTGGCCTTTAACCATCCGGCCAGCGCCCCGTATATTCAGGAACTGGCGACAATTTGCCAACAGCTTGCACAGCGCTTACAGCGCCCGATACGCCTGCTTGAGGTGGGAACCCGCACTGGCCGCGCCGCAGAATCGCTGTTAGCACAGCTCAACGCCGGACAGATTGAGTATGTCGGGCTTGAGCAGAGCCAGGAGATGCTGCTGAGCGCCCGGCAGAGGCTCGCCCCCTGGCCTGGCGCCCGTCTGTCCCTCTGGAATGCAGACACGCTTGCGACGCACGCTCACTCGGCGGACATTATCTGGCTTAATAACGCCCTGCATCGTCTGCTGCCGGAAGATCCCGGGCTCCTTGCGACATTACAACAGCTTGCCGTTCCCGGCGCGCTGCTCTACGTGATGGAGTTTCGCCAGTTAACGCCGTCCGCCCTGCTCAGCACGCTCCTGTTAACCAATGGGCAGCCGGAGGCCTTGCTGCATAACAGCGCCGACTGGGCGGCATTATTTAGCGCGGCCGCCTTCAACTGTCAGCATGGCGATGAGGTCGCGGGGTTACAACGCTTCCTCGTACAATGTCCTGACAGGCAGGTGCGCCGCGATCCCCGTCAACTTCAGGCCGCCCTCGCTGGACGTCTGCCGGGGTGGATGGTGCCGCAACGGATCGTCTTCCTCGACGCCTTACCGCTGACGGCTAACGGGAAAATTGACTACCAGGCGCTGAAGCGTCGTCATACCCCTGAAGCGGAAAACCCGGCCGAAGCGGATTTACCCCAGGGCGACATTGAAAAACAGGTTGCCGCCCTCTGGCAGCAACTCTTATCAACTGGCAATGTCACCAGAGAAACCGACTTCTTCCAGCAAGGCGGCGATAGCCTGCTGGCGACCCGTCTGACCGGGCAACTTCATCAGGCAGGTTATGAAGCGCAATTAAGCGACCTGTTTAATCATCCCCGGCTGGCGGATTTTGCCGCCACACTGCGGAAAACCGACGTCCCGGTCGAACAACCATTCGTCCACTCCCCTGAAGATCGCTACCAGCCCTTTGCGCTTACCGACGTGCAGCAGGCTTACCTGGTGGGGCGTCAGCCGGGCTTTGCCCTGGGCGGCGTCGGCTCACATTTCTTTGTTGAATTTGAAATTGCCGATCTGGACCTCACCCGGCTGGAGACGGTCTGGAACCGATTAATCGCCCGCCACGATATGCTGCGCGCCATCGTGCGTGATGGACAGCAACAGGTGCTCGAACAGACGCCCCCCTGGGTGATACCCGCACACACCCTCCATACGCCTGAAGAGGCGTTGCGGGTGCGCGAAAAACTGGCGCATCAGGTACTCAACCCCGAAGTGTGGCCGGTATTCGATCTCCAGGTCGGATACGTGGACGGGATGCCTGCCCGCCTGTGGCTGTGTCTGGATAACCTGTTGCTTGACGGTCTCAGCATGCAGATCCTGCTGGCGGAGCTGGAGCACGGCTACCGCTACCCGCAACAGCTGCTTCCGCCGCTGCCCGTCACCTTCAGGGATTATCTGCAACAACCCTCGCTACGGTCGCCCAATCCAGATTCTCTGGCATGGTGGCAGGCGCAGCTTGATGATATTCCTCCGGCGCCTGCGTTGCCGCTGCGCTGCTTGCCTCAGGAGGTTGAAACACCGCGCTTCGCCCGCCTGAACGGCGCGCTGGACAGCACGCGCTGGCATCGGCTGAAAAAACGGGCGGCTGACGCCCATCTCACCCCGTCGGCCGTACTGTTGTCGGTGTGGTCAACGGTTCTCTCTGCATGGAGTGCACAGCCTGAGTTCACGCTTAACCTTACGCTTTTCGACAGGCGACCGCTGCACCCGCAAATCAACCAGATTCTGGGCGATTTCACCTCGCTGATGCTGCTGAGCTGGCATCCCGGCGAAAGCTGGCTGCACAGCGCGCAGTCACTACAGCAGCGGCTGAGCCAGAACCTCAACCACCGCGATGTGTCAGCCATCCGCGTGATGCGTCAACTGGCGCAACAGCAAAACGTGCCTGCCGTTCCGATGCCCGTCGTCTTTACCAGCGCGCTGGGCTTTGAGCAGGATAACTTCCTCGCCCGGCGTAATCTGCTCAAACCGGTCTGGGGCATCTCCCAGACGCCGCAGGTCTGGTTCGATCACCAGATTTATGAATCCGAAGGCGAACTGCGCTTTAACTGGGATTTTGTCGCCGCGCTGTTTCCTGCCGGGCAGGTGGAGCGCCAGTTTGAACAGTATTGCGCATTGCTAAACCGAATGGCCGAGGATGAAAGCGGCTGGCAACTGCCGCTCGCCGCGCTGGTGCCTCCCGTTAAACACGCAGGGCAATGCGCAGAGCGCTCACCGCGCGTATGCCCTGAGCAATCTCAGCCACACATTGCGGCGGACGAGAGCACCGTCAGCCTGATTTGCGACGCCTTCCGCGAGGTGGTTGGCGAGTCTGTCACGCCCGCAGAAAACTTCTTTGAGGCGGGCGCAACGTCGCTGAATCTGGTGCAACTGCACGTTTTGTTACAACGTCACGAATTTTCCACCCTGACGTTGCTTGACCTCTTCACCCACCCTTCTCCTGCTGCCCTGGCCGATTATCTGGCCGGCGTCACCACGGTGGAGAAAACAAAACGACCTCGCCCTGTTCGCCGTCGTCAGCGGCGGATATAGCGCGAAGCAAACTGATTTTCCCCGGAACGCCATCGCGAACGCATGGCGTTCCATTGACTTTGTGAATCTTAGGAAACGGGACCGATTATGGATAACTTGCGCTTCTCTTCTGCGCCGACAGCAGATTCCATTGATGCATCGATCGCTCAACACTACCCGGACTGCGAACCTGTCGCGGTTATCGGCTACGCCTGCCATTTTCCTGAATCGCCGGATGGCGAAACGTTCTGGCAAAATCTGCTGGAAGGTCGTGAATGCAGCCGACGCTTTACGCGCGAAGAGCTTCTGGCCGTCGGTCTGGATGCCGCCATCATTGACGATCCTCATTATGTCAATATCGGTACGGTGTTAGACAACGCCGACTGCTTCGACGCCACCCTGTTTGGCTATTCGCGACAGGAAGCGGAGTCGATGGACCCGCAGCAGCGCCTGTTTTTGCAGGCGGTCTGGCATGCGCTGGAACATGCCGGTTATGCCCCCGGCGCCGTCCCCCATAAGACCGGCGTTTTCGCCTCTTCCCGGATGAGTACCTACCCCGGTCGCGAAGCATTGAACGTGACAGAAGTCGCGCAGGTAAAAGGTCTGCAATCTCTGATGGGCAATGATAAAGACTATATTGCCACCCGCGCCGCGTACAAACTCAACCTGCACGGCCCGGCGTTATCGGTACAGACCGCCTGCTCCAGCTCGCTGGTTGCCGTGCATCTGGCCTGTGAAAGCCTGCGCGCAGGCGAATCCGATATGGCGGTTGCCGGCGGCGTGGCGCTCTCTTTCCCCCAGCAGGCAGGCTACCGCTACCAGCCCGGAATGATTTTCTCTCCTGATGGTCACTGTCGTCCCTTTGACGCCTCGGCTGAGGGCACCTGGGCCGGTAACGGTCTCGGCTGCGTGGTGCTGCGTCGCCTGAGAGACGCGCTGCTGTCAGGCGATCCGATTATCTCGGTGATCCTCTCCAGCGCGGTCAACAACGACGGCAACAGAAAGGTCGGCTATACCGCCCCTTCCGTCGCAGGGCAACAGGCAGTCATCGAAGAGGCGTTAATGCTGGCGGCCATCGACGACAGGCAGGTAGGTTACATTGAAACCCACGGCACCGGCACACCGCTGGGCGACGCGATTGAAATTGAAGCGTTACGCAACGTCTATGCGCCTCGCCCGCAGGATCAGCGCTGTGCGCTCGGTTCCGTGAAAAGTAACATGGGCCATCTGGATACCGCGGCGGGCATTGCCGGACTGCTGAAAACCGTTCTGGCAGTCAGTCGCGGGCAAATTCCTCCCTTACTGAATTTTCACACCCCCAACCCGGCGCTGAAACTTGAAGAGAGCCCCTTTACCATACCGGTGTCGGCACAGGCATGGCAGGACGAAATGCGCTATGCGGGCGTCTCCTCCTTTGGTATTGGCGGCACCAACTGCCATATGATCGTCGCCTCGCTGCCCGACGCGCTCAACGCGCGCCTCCCCAATACGGATAGCGGCAGAAAAAGTACCGCGCTGCTGCTCAGCGCCGCCAGCGACAGCGCGTTGCGGCGGCTGGCGACGGATTATGCCGGGGCGCTGAGAGAGAATGCGGATGCCAGCTCTCTGGCCTTCACAGCCCTGCACGCGCGCCGTCTCGATCTCCCCTTCCGCCTGGCGGCGCCATTAAACCGTGAAACCGCCGAGGCGCTCAGCGCCTGGGCCGGTGAGAAATCGGGGGCGCTGGTTTACAGCGGCCACGGCGCCAGCGGCAAGCAGGTGTGGCTGTTTACCGGCCAGGGCTCGCACTGGCGCACTATGGGTCAAACGATGTACCATCACTCAACGGCGTTTGCCGACACGCTGGATCGCTGTTTTTCCGCCTGTAGCGAAATGCTCACGCCGTCACTGCGCGAAGCGATGTTTAACCCCGATTCGGCGCAGCTGGACAATATGGCCTGGGCGCAGCCGGCGATTGTCGCGTTTGAAATCGCGATGGCGGCGCACTGGCGTGCTGAAGGACTGAAGCCAGACTTCGCCATTGGGCATTCCGTCGGTGAATTTGCCGCTGCCGTTGTCTGCGGACACTATACGATTGAACAGGTCATGCCACTGGTTTGTCGGCGCGGCGCGCTAATGCAGCAGTGCGCAAGCGGCGCGATGGTGGCGGTATTTGCAGACGAAGACACGCTGATGCCGCTGGCTCGCCAGTTTGAGCTGGATCTCGCCGCCAACAACGGTACGCAACATACGGTATTTTCCGGGCCGGAAGCCCGTCTCGCGGTATTTTGCGCCACGCTCTCGCAGCATGACATTAACTATCGTCGCCTGAGCGTAACCGGTGCGGCGCACTCCGCTTTACTGGAGCCGATACTCGATCGGTTCCTGGACACCTGCGCGGGACTGCACGCGGAGCCGGGGCAAATACCGATTATTTCCACGCTCACCGCCGACGTCATTGATGAGTCAACGCTCAACCAGGCGGATTACTGGCGCCGACACATGCGCCAGCCGGTGCGTTTTATCCAGAGTATTCAGGTGGCGCATCAGCTCGGCGCCCGCGTTTTTCTGGAGATGGGGCCCGATGCCCAGTTGGTTGCTTGCGGGCAGCGCGAATACCGCGATAACGCATACTGGATAGCCAGCGCCCGGCGTAACAAAGAGGCGAGCGATGTCCTCAATCAGGCCCTGCTCCAGCTTTACGCTGCCGGCGTCGCCCTACCGTGGGCCGACCTGCTGGCGGGCGATGGACAACGTATCGCTGCGCCATGTTATCCGTTTGATACTGAACGTTACTGGAAAGAGCGCGTCTCCCCGGCCTGCGAGCCTGCCGACGCAGCGCTGTCTGCCGGGCTGGAGGTGGCGAGTCGCGCCGCGACAGCGCTCGATCTCCCTCGCCTGGAAGCGCTTAAACAGTGCGCCACGCGACTGCACGCCATCTACGTCGATCAACTGGTACAACGCTGTACCGGCGATGCCATTGAGAACGGCGTGGACGCCATGACCATCATGCGCCGTGGACGTCTGCTGCCCCGCTACCAGCAGCTACTCCAGCGCCTGCTGAATAACTGCGTGGTCGACGGCGATTACCGCTGCACCGACGGGCGATACGTCCGCGCCCGCCCCATTGAACATCAACAGCGGGAATCACTGCTGACGGAACTTGCCGGTTATTGTGAAGGTTTTCAGGCTATTCCCGACACCATCGCCCGTGCCGGCGATCGGTTATATGAAATGATGAGCGGCGCGGAAGAACCGGTGGCGATTATCTTCCCGCAAAGCGCCTCCGACGGCGTGGAAGTGCTGTATCAGGAATTCAGCTTTGGCCGCTATTTCAACCAAATCGCCGCCGGGGTATTACGCGGCATTGTCCAGACGCGTCAGCCCCGCCAGCCGTTGCGTATTCTTGAAGTTGGCGGCGGAACCGGCGGCACCACCGCGTGGCTGCTGCCGGAACTCAACGGCGTTCCGGCACTGGAGTACCATTTCACCGATATCTCGGCGCTGTTCACCCGTCGCGCCCAGCAGAAATTCGCCGACTACGATTTTGTGAAGTATAGCGAGCTGGATCTCGAAAAAGAGGCGCAGTCTCAGGGTTTCCAGGCACAGTCTTACGATCTTATCGTGGCAGCGAACGTGATTCACGCCACCCGCCATATTGGCCGCACGCTCGATAATCTGCGCCCCCTGCTCAAGCCGGGCGGGCGCCTGCTGATGCGCGAAATCACCCAGCCAATGCGTCTGTTTGACTTCGTTTTCGGCCCGCTGGTTCTTCCGCTACAGGATCTCGACGCCCGCGAAGGTGAGTTATTTCTCACCACCGCTCAGTGGCAACAACAGTGCCGCCACGCCGGATTCAGCAAAGTGGCGTGGCTACCGCAGGATGGCAGCCCGAACGCCGGGATGAGCGAACATATCATTCTCGCCACGCTGCCCGGTCAGGCGGTTAGCGCCGTAACATTCACCGCGCCATCAGAACCCGTGTTGGGGCAGGCGCTGACGGATAACGGTGATTATCTCGCCGACTGGTCTGATTGCGCAGGTCAGCCCGAACAGTTTAACGCCCGCTGGCAGGAGGCATGGCGTCTGCTTTCACAGCGTCATGGCGACGCTCTGCCTGTGGAACCGCCCCCCGTCGCCGCCCCGGAGTGGCTGGGGAAGGTTCGCTTAAGCTGGCAAAACGAAGCCTTTTCCCGCGGTCAGATGCGCGTTGAAGCCCGTCATCCTGCTGGCGAGTGGCTGCCGCTATCGCCCGCCGCGCCTCTTCCTGCGCCGCAAACGCATTATCAATGGCGCTGGACGCCCCTCAACGTCGCCAGCATTGACCAACCGCTTACCTTTAGCTTCAGCGCCGGTACGCTTGCGCGCAGCGACGAGCTGGCGCAATACGGCATCATTCACGATCCGCACGCCTCTTCACGACTGATGATTGTTGAGGAGAGCGAGGATACGCTGGCCTTAGCGGAGAAAGTGATAGCAGCGCTCACCGCCAGCGCAGCCGGATTGATTGTGGTTACTCGCCGCGCGTGGCGAGTCGAGGAAAATGAAGCACTCTCTGCATCCCATCACGCGCTATGGGCCTTGCTTCGCGTCGCGGCCAACGAACAGCCGGAACGGTTGCTTGCCGCCATCGATCTCGCCGAAAACACCCCGTGGGAAACGCTGCATCAAGGGTTGAGCGCAGTCTCACTATCACAGCGCTGGCTCGCCGCACGGGGTGACACCCTTTGGCTTCCTTCACTGTCGCCCAATACGGGATGCGCCGCTGAATTACCGGCAAACGTGTTTACCGGCGATAGCCGCTGGCATCTGGTGACCGGAGCGTTTGGCGGATTAGGCCGCCTTGCCGTGAACTGGCTCAGAGAAAAAGGGGCGCGACGCATCGCCCTGCTGGCGCCGCGCGTGGATGAGTCATGGCTACGCGACGTGGAGGGCGGGCAGACGCGCGTCTGCCGTTGTGATGTGGGCGATGCCGGGCAACTGGCCACGGTTCTTGACGATCTGGCGGCCAACGGCGGCATTGCCGGAGCGATTCATGCCGCTGGCGTATTGGCTGACGCGCCCTTGCAGGAGCTTGATGACCACCAGCTGGCTGCCGTTTTCGCGGTAAAAGCGCAGGCGGCAAGCCAGCTGTTGCAAACCCTGCGCAACCACGACGGACGCTATCTTATTCTCTACTCTTCCGCTGCCGCCACCCTCGGCGCGCCGGGTCAGAGCGCCCATGCGCTGGCCTGCGGCTACCTGGACGGGCTGGCCCAGCAGTTTTCCACCCTTGATGCGCCGAAAACGCTCTCTGTCGCCTGGGGCGCATGGGGAGAAAGCGGTCGGGCGGCCACGCCGGAAATGCTGGCGACGCTCGCCAGCCGAGGTATGGGCGCGTTAAGCGATGCCGAAGGCTGCTGGCACCTGGAACAGGCGGTGATGCGCGGCGCCCCGTGGCGACTGGCGATGCGCGTTTTTACCGACAAAATGCCCCCGTTACAACAGGCTCTGTTTAACATCAGCGCCACAGAAAAAGCCGCAACGCCGGTCATTCCTCCTGCTGATGACAACGCCTTTAACGGCAGCCTGAGCGATGAAACAGCGGTGATGGCATGGCTGAAAAAGCGGATTGCGGTTCAGCTAAGGCTGAGCGATCCGGCGTCACTGCATCCAAACCAGGATCTGTTGCAACTCGGCATGGACTCGCTACTCTTCCTTGAACTCAGTAGCGATATTCAGCACTACCTGGGTGTACGCATCAATGCGGAACGGGCGTGGCAGGATCTGTCTCCTCATGGACTCACGCAGCTTATCTGTTCTAAGCCAGAGGCGACGCCTGCCGCTTCGCAGCCGGAAGTGTTGCGGCACGACGCCGACGAGCGTTATGCGCCCTTCCCTTTGACGCCCATTCAGCACGCCTACTGGCTGGGGCGAACCCACCTCATTGGCTATGGCGGCGTCGCCTGTCACGTCCTGTTTGAGTGGGATAAACGCCACGATGAGTTCGATCTCGCCATACTGGAGAAAGCATGGAACCAGCTCATCGCACGCCACGATATGTTGCGTATGGTGGTTGATGCCGACGGGCAGCAGCGAATCCTGGCGACAACGCCGGAGTATCACATCCCGCGTGACGATCTGCGCGCGCTTTCCCCGGAAGAACAGCGCATCGCGCTGGAAAAACGGCGGCATGAACTGAGCTATCGCGTTTTGCCTGCCGACCAGTGGCCTCTTTTTGAGCTGGTGGTCAGCGAAATCGACGATTGCCATTACCGTCTGCATATGAACCTCGACCTTTTGCAGTTTGATGTGCAGAGTTTTAAAGTCATGATGGACGACCTGGCGCAGGTCTGGCGCGGTGAAACGCTGGCACCGCTCGCTATTACCTTCCGTGATTATGTGATGGCTGAACAGGCGCGCCGACAGACATCGGCATGGCACGATGCCTGGGATTACTGGCAGGAAAAACTGCCGCAACTGCCCTTAGCGCCAGAGCTGCCGGTGGTTGAGACGCCCCCGGAAACGCCACACTTCACCACCTTCAAATCGACGATCGGCAAGACAGAATGGCAGGCCGTGAAACAGCGCTGGCAGCAGCAAGGCGTCACACCGTCTGCCGCGCTGCTCACGCTGTTTGCCGCCACCCTTGAGCGCTGGAGCCGTACCACAACATTTACGCTGAACCTGACGTTCTTCAATCGCCAGCCGATCCATCCGCAAATCAACCAGTTGATTGGTGATTTTACCTCCGTCACGCTGGTTGATTTTAACTTCTCAGCGCCGGTGACGTTGCAAGAGCAGATGCAACAGACCCAACAGCGCCTCTGGCAAAACATGGCGCACAGTGAAATGAACGGTGTTGAGGTGATCCGTGAGCTGGGCCGCCTGCGCGGATCACAACGTCAACCGCTGATGCCGGTAGTGTTTACCAGTATGCTGGGGATGACGCTGGAAGGCATGACTATCGATCAGGCGATGAGCCATCTGTTCGGCGAACCCTGCTATGTATTCACGCAAACGCCGCAGGTCTGGCTGGATCATCAGGTCATGGAGAGTGACGGCGAGTTGATGTTTAGCTGGTACTGCATGGACAACGTGCTGGAACCCGGCGCTGCCGAGGCGATGTTTAATGACTATTGCGCCATCCTGCAAGCCGTCATCGCCGCCCCTGAAAGCCTGAAGACTCTCGCCAGCGGCATCGCCAGGCACATTCCCCGCCGACGCTGGCCGCTGAACGCGCAGGCGGACTACGACCTGCGGGATATTGAGCAGGCGACGCTCGAATACCCCGGCATCCGGCAGGCCAGAGCGGAAATAACCGAACAGGGCGCGTTGACGCTGGATATCGTGATGGCCGACGATCCTTCGCCATCAGCGGCGATGCCTGATGAGCACGAACTTACCCAACTGGCGCTGCCGTTGCCTGAGCAGGCGCAGCTTGATGAGCTGGAGGCGACCTGGCGCTGGCTGGAGGCGCGTGCGCTACAGGGGATCGCGGCTACGCTAAATCGTCACGGCCTGTTTACCACGCCGGAGATCGCCCATCGCTTTAGCGCAATAGTACAGGCGCTGTCCGCGCAAGCGTCTCACCAGCGTCTGCTGCGCCAGTGGCTACAGTGTCTGACGGAAAGAGAGTGGTTAATCCGCGAAGGTGAAAGCTGGCGCTGCCGCATTCCGCTCAGCGAGATTCCTGAGCCTCAGGAAGCGTGCCCGCAAAGCCAATGGAGCCAGGCGCTGGCGCAGTATCTGGAAACCTGCATCGCCCGGCACGACGCCCTCTTCTCCGGGCAGTGTTCTCCGCTGGAATTGCTGTTCAACGAGCAGCATCGCGTTACCGACGCGCTGTATCGCGACAACCCCGCCAGCGCCTGTCTGAATCGCTATACCGCGCAGATTGCCGCCTTGTGCAGCGCAGAACGGATTCTGGAGGTTGGCGCCGGAACCGCAGCCACTACCGCGCCGGTGCTGAAGGCCACGCGGAACACGCGACAGTCGTACCACTTCACGGACGTCTCCGCGCAGTTCCTCAATGACGCCAGAGCCCGTTTCCATGATGAATCGCAGGTGTCTTATGCCTTGTTCGACATCAACCAGCCGCTGGATTTCACCGCCCACCCGGAGGCGGGTTACGACCTGATCGTTACCGTCAATGTGCTCCACGACGCCAGCCATGTCGTCCAGACGTTGCGCAGATTAAAACTGTTGCTGAAAGCCGGCGGACGTTTGCTGATCGTTGAAGCGACGGAGCGAAACAGCGTATTCCAGCTGGCGAGCGTGGGCTTTATTGAGGGATTAAGCGGATACCGCGATTTCCGCCGCCGGGATGAGAAACCGATGCTCACCCGCTCCGCATGGCAGGAGGTTCTCGTTCAGGCCGGGTTTGCAAACGAGCTGGCGTGGCCCGCGCAGGAATCGTCGCCGCTGCGCCAGCATCTGCTGGTAGCGCGTTCGCCTGGCGTAAATCGCCCGGATAAAAAAGCCGTGAGCCGCTATTTACAGCAGCGCTTTGGCACCGGTCTGCCCATTTTACAGATCCGGCAAAGAGAAGCGTTATTTACGCCGCTGCATGCCCCGTCTGATGCGCCGACTGAGCCAGCCAAACCCACGCCAGTTGCCGGGGGGAATCCGGCACTGGAAAAACAGGTGGCTGAACTCTGGCAATCGCTGCTGTCTCGCCCCGTGGCAAGGCATCACGACTTTTTCGAACTGGGCGGCGACAGCCTGATGGCGACAAGGATGGTCGCGCAGCTAAACCGGAGAGGGATTGCCAGGGCTAACCTTCAGGATCTGTTCAGCCATTCGACGCTGAGCGACTTCTGCGCCCATCTACAGGCGGCTACGTCAGGAGAGGACAACCCGATACCCCTTTGCCAGGGCGACGGTGAGGAAACCCTGTTTGTCTTCCACGCTTCAGACGGCGATATCAGCGCCTGGCTGCCGCTCGCTAGCGCGTTGAACAGGCGCGTTTTCGGCCTGCAAGCAAAATCGCCGCAGCGCCTTGCCACGCTCGACCAGATGATCGATGAGTATGTCGGGTGCATCCGTCGTCAGCAGCCTCACGGCCCTTATGTGCTGGCGGGTTGGTCGTATGGCGCGTTTCTTGCGGCGGGCGCCGCACAACGCCTGTACGCCAAAGGCGAGCAGGTTCGGATGGTGTTAATCGATCCCGTGTGCCGACAGGATTTCTGTTGCGAAAACCGGGCGGCCCTGCTGCGCCTGTTAGCCGAAGGACAAACGCCTCTGGCACTGCCCGAACATTTCGACCAGCAGACGCCCGACAGCCAGCTTGCCGACTTTATTAGCCTCGCTAAAACGGCCGGTATGGTGTCGCAAAACCTGACGCTGCAAGCGGCAGAAACGTGGCTCGACAACATCGCGCATCTGCTGCGTTTACTGACTGAGCATACGCCGGGCGAAAGCGTTCCGGTCCCCTGTCTCATGGTGTATGCCGCCGGGAGACCCGCGCACTGGACGCCAGCAGAAACCGAGTGGCAGGGCTGGATAAACAACGCCGACGACGCTGTGATTGAAGCCAGCCACTGGCAAATCATGATGGAAGCCCCCCACGTTCAGGCTTGTGCGCAACACATTACGCGCTGGCTTTGCGCAACCTCAACGCAACCGGAGAACACGTTATGATGCCGTCCGCCTCCCCAAAACAACGCGTACTGATTGTGGGCGCCAAATTTGGCGAAATGTACCTGAATGCCTTTATGCAGCCCCCGGAGGGGCTGGAACTGGTCGGCCTGCTGGCGCAGGGAAGCGCCCGTTCAAGAGAGCTGGCTCATGCGTTTGGCATTCCGCTGTATACCTCGCCGGAACAGATAACCAGGATGCCGGATATCGCCTGTATTGTCGTGCGTTCGACCGTCGCCGGAGGAACCGGTACGCAGCTTGCCAGACACTTTCTGACGCGCGGCGTACACGTCATTCAGGAGCATCCCCTCCACCCGGATGACATCAGTTCCTTACAAACGCTGGCGCAGGAACAGGGCTGCTGCTATTGGGTAAACACGTTTTATCCGCATACGCGCGCGGGACGCACATGGCTTCGCGATGCGCAGCAGCTGCGTCGCTGTCTGGCTAAGACGCCGCAGGTGGTCCACGCCACCACCAGCCGACAGTTGCTCTACTCCACTCTGGATTTGTTGTTGCTGGCTCTGGGCGTTGATGCCGTCGCCGTGGAGTGCGACGTGGTTGGCAGCTTTAGCGATTTTCACTGTCTGAGACTCTTCTGGCCGGAGGGAGAAGCCTGCCTGCTGCTTCAGCGCTATCTCGATCCTGACGATCCAGATATGCATAGCCTTATCATGCACCGCCTGCTGCTGGGCTGGCCGGAAGGTCATCTTTCGCTGGAGGCGAGCTACGGCCCCGTCATCTGGTCATCCAGCCTGTTTGTCGCAGACCATCAGGAGAACGCCCACAGCCTCTACCGCAGACCGGAGATCCTGCGCGATCTGCCGGGTCTGACGCGCAGCGCGGCGCCCCTGAGCTGGCGCGACTGCTGCGAAACCGTCGGGCCGGAGGGCGTCAGCTGGTTGCTACACCAGTTGCGCAGCCATCTGGCGGGCGAACATCCACCAGCGGCCTGCCAAAGCGTACATCAGATCGCGTTATCACGTTTATGGCAGCAGATTTTACGTAAGACCGGCAATGCGGAGATCAGACGCCTGACGCCGCCGCACCACGACCGGTTAGCCGGTTTCTACAACGATGATGATAAGGAGGCGCTGTGACGCAATCTGCAATGTGCATACCGCTGTGGCCCGCCCGGAACGGCAATACTGCGCATCTGGTCATGTGCCCTTTCGCTGGCGGCAGCAGTAGCGCGTTTCGCCACTGGCAAGCTGAGCAACTGGCTGATTGCGCGCTTTCTCTGGTGACCTGGCCGGGGCGCGATCGCCTTCGCCATCTGGAACCGCTCAGAAGCATTACACAACTGGCGGCACTGCTGGCGAACGAGCTGGAAGCATCCGTATCGCCTGACACGCCGCTTTTACTCGCCGGGCACAGCATGGGGGCGCAGGTGGCGTTTGAAACCTGCCGACTTCTGGAGCAACGGGGGCTTGCGCCACAAGGACTGATTATTTCCGGGTGCCATGCCCCGCATCTGCATTCTGAACGCCAGCTCAGCCATCGCGATGATGCCGACTTTATCGCTGAGCTGATAGACATTGGCGGATGTTCTCCTGAACTGCGGGAAAACCAGGAATTAATGTCGCTGTTTCTTCCTCTTCTGCGCGCTGATTTTTACGCCACCGAGAGCTATCACTACGACTCGCCCGACGTCTGTCCGCCGCTGCGCACGCCTGCGCTGTTATTGTGCGGCAGCCACGATCGCGAAGCCTCCTGGCAGCAGGTCGATGCCTGGCGTCAGTGGCTGAGCCACGTTACAGGCCCGGTGGTGATTGACGGCGATCATTTCTATCCCATTCAACAAGCCCGGTCCTTTTTTACGCAGATTGTCCGCCATTTTCCCCACGCATTTTCTGCAATGACCGCGTTGCAAAAACAGCCCAGTACTTCAGAAAGGTGACGCATGAATTCTTCCTTTGAATCTCTGATTGAACAGTATCCCTTACCCATTGCCGAACAGTTGCACCACTGGGCGGCCCGTTATGCCTCGCGAATTGCCGTCGTTGATGCAAAGGGGTCGTTAACCTACAGCGCGCTTGATGCACAAGTTGACGAACTTGCCGCAGGTCTGTCATCACTGGGTTTGCGTTCGGGGGAGCATGTAATTGTGCAGCTTCCCAACGACAATGCGTTTGTTACCCTGCTGTTCGCCTTGTTAAGACTGGGCGTTATCCCCGTGCTGGCGATGCCCTCGCAACGGGCGCTGGATATCGACGCGCTGATTGAGCTGGCGCAACCCGTCGCTTACGTTATTCACGGGGAAAACCACGCAGAGCTGGCCCGACAGATGGCGCACAAACACGCCTGCTTGCGTCATGTTCTGGTCGCTGGAGAGACCGTGAGCGACGATTTTACGCCGCTCTTCTCCCTTCACGGTGAGCGACAGGCATGGCCGCAGCCTGATGTTTCCGCCACCGCGTTGTTGTTGCTCTCAGGCGGCACAACCGGCACGCCCAAACTCATCCCGCGCCGACATGCCGACTATAGCTATAACTTCAGCGCTTCTGCTGAACTGTGCGGCATCAGCCAACAGAGCGTGTATCTCGCCGTCCTCCCGGTGGCGCATAACTTTCCGCTGGCCTGCCCCGGTATTCTGGGAACGCTTGCCTGCGGCGGAAAAGTGGTGCTGACCGACAGCGCCAGCTGTGATGAGGTGATGCCTTTAATCGCGCAGGAAAGAGTGACTCACGTCGCCCTGGTTCCGGCGCTGGCGCAATTATGGGTGCAGGCCAGGGAGTGGGAAGACAGCGACCTTTCGTCGCTGCGCGTCATTCAGGCAGGCGGCGCCCGGCTCGACCCGACGCTTGCTGAGCAGGTTATCGCCACCTTTGACTGTACCCTGCAACAGGTTTTCGGTATGGCGGAAGGCCTGCTCTGTTTTACCCGGCTGGACGATCCGCATGCCACCATTCTCCACAGCCAGGGGCGCCCGTTGTCCCCTCTGGATGAAATCCGCATCGTTGATCAAGACGAGAACGACGTCGCGCCGGGCGAAACCGGGCAATTGTTAACGCGCGGCCCTTATACCATTTCGGGCTATTACCGCGCCCCTGCCCACAACGCGCAGGCCTTTACCGCGCAAGGGTTTTACCGCACAGGCGACAATGTCAGGCTGGATGAGGTGGGGAACCTGCACGTTGAGGGACGCATAAAAGAGCAGATCAACCGCGCCGGAGAAAAAATAGCCGCGGCTGAAGTGGAATCGGCACTGCTGCGTTTAGCGGAAGTGCAAGATTGCGCGGTGGTCGCCGCGCCGGACACGCTGCTTGGCGAGCGGATTTGCGCGTTTATCATCGCGCAGCAGGTGCCAACTGACTATCAGCAGTTGCGTCAACAACTGACCCGTATGGGGCTCAGCGCGTGGAAAATTCCTGACCAAATCGAGTTTCTGGACCACTGGCCGCTCACCGCCGTCGGCAAGATAGACAAAAAACGCCTGACGGCTCTCGCCGTCGACCGTTATCGCCATTCTGCCCAATAAGCGCAAACCGACCCGAAACAGGTTGAAATAAACCCGTTTCGGGTAGCACTACTATTAGAAATAGTTATCATTTTCAATTCACCATTGTCGGTATTTTTGGCGTTTCGCCGTCTTACAGGGACTCACAACAATGAAAATGACACGGCTTTATCCTCTGGCCTTGGGGGGATTATTGCTCCCCGCCATTGCTAATGCCCAGACTTCACAGCAAGACGAAAGCACGCTGGTGGTTACCGCCAGTAAACAATCTTCCCGCTCGGCATCAGCCAACAACGTCTCGTCTACTGTTGTCAGCGCGCCGGAATTAAGCGACGCCGGCGTCACCGCCAGCGACAAACTCCCCAGAGTCTTGCCCGGGCTCAATATTGAAAATAGCGGCAACATGCTTTTTTCGACGATCTCGCTACGCGGCGTCTCTTCAGCGCAGGACTTCTATAACCCCGCCGTCACCCTGTATGTCGATGGCGTCCCTCAGCTTTCCACCAACACCATCCAGGCGCTTACCGATGTGCAAAGCGTGGAGTTGCTGCGAGGCCCACAGGGAACGTTATATGGCAAAAGCGCTCAGGGCGGGATCATCAACATCGTCACCCAGCAGCCGGACAGCACGCCGCGCGGCTATATTGAAGGCGGCGTCAGTAGCCGCGACAGTTATCGAAGTAAGTTCAACCTGAGCGGCCCCATTCAGGATGGCCTGCTGTACGGCAGCGTCACCCTGTTACGCCAGGTTGATGACGGCGACATGATTAACCCCGCGACGGGAAGCGATGACTTAGGCGGCACCCGCGCCAGCATAGGGAATGTGAAACTGCGTCTGGCGCCGGACGATCAGCCCTGGGAAATGGGCTTTGCCGCCTCACGCGAATGTACCCGCGCCACCCAGGACGCCTATGTGGGATGGAATGATATTAAGGGCCGTAAGCTGTCGATCAGCGATGGTTCACCAGACCCGTACATGCGGCGCTGCACTGACAGCCAGACCCTGAGTGGGAAATACACCACCGATGACTGGGTTTTCAACCTGATCAGCGCCTGGCAGCAGCAGCATTATTCGCGCACCTTCCCTTCCGGTTCGTTAATCGTCAATATGCCTCAGCGCTGGAATCAGGATGTGCAGGAGCTGCGCGCCGCAACCCTGGGCGATGCGCGTACCGTTGATATGGTGTTTGGGCTGTACCGGCAGAACACCCGCGAGAAGTTAAATTCAGCCTACGACATGCCGACAATGCCTTATTTAAGCAGTACCGGCTATACCACCGCTGAAACGCTGGCCGCATACAGTGACCTGACCTGGCATTTAACCGATCGTTTTGATATCGGCGGCGGCGTGCGCTTCTCGCATGATAAATCCAGTACACAATATCACGGCAGCATGCTCGGCAACCCGTTTGGCGACCAGGGTAAGAGCAATGACGATCAGGTGCTCGGGCAGCTATCCGCAGGCTATATGCTGACCGATGACTGGAGAGTGTATACCCGTGTAGCCCAGGGATATAAACCTTCCGGGTACAACATCGTGCCTACTGCGGGTCTTGATGCCAAACCGTTCGTCGCCGAGAAATCCATCAACTATGAACTTGGCACCCGCTACGAAACCGCTGACGTCACGCTGCAAGCCGCGACGTTTTATACCCACACCAAAGACATGCAGCTTTACTCTGGCCCGGTCGGGATGCAGACATTAAGCAATGCGGGTAAAGCCGACGCCACCGGCGTTGAGCTTGAAGCGAAGTGGCGGTTTGCGCCAGGCTGGTCATGGGATATCAATGGCAACGTGATCCGTTCCGAATTCACCAATGACAGTGAGTTGTATCACGGTAACCGGGTGCCGTTCGTACCACGTTATGGCGCGGGAAGCAGCGTGAACGGCGTGATTGATACGCGCTATGGCGCACTGATGCCCCGACTGGCGGTTAATCTGGTCGGGCCGCATTATTTCGATGGCGACAACCAGTTGCGGCAAGGCACCTATGCCACCCTGGACAGCAGCCTGGGCTGGCAGGCGACTGAACGGATGAACATTTCCGTCTATGTCGATAACCTGTTCGACCGTCGTTACCGTACCTATGGCTACATGAACGGCAGCAGCGCCGTCGCGCAGGTCAATATGGGTCGCACCGTCGGTATCAATACGCGAATTGATTTCTTCTGATTATTGTAAAAGGGATACCGAAAAGGTATCCCTTTTACACCACTAGGGAAGGTGCGAACAAGTTCCTGATATGAGATCATCATATTCATCCGGAGCGCATCCCAGAGGGACATCATGAGCCATCAATTCACCTTCGCCGATAGTGAATTCAGCACTAAGCGCCGTCAGACCCGAAAAGAGATTTTCCTCTCCCGCATGGAGCAGATTCTGCCATGGCAGAATATGACCGCTGTCATCGAGCCGTTTTATCCCAAGGCGGGCAATGGCCGACGGCCCTATCCGCTGGAGACCATGCTGCGTATTCACTGCATGCAGCATTGGTACAACCTGAGCGACGGTGCCATGGAAGATGCCCTGTACGAAATCGCCTCCATGCGCCTGTTTGCCCGATTATCTCTGGATAGCGCCCTGCCGGATCGCACCACCATCATGAATTTCCGCCACCTGCTCGAGCAGCATCAACTGGCCCGTCAATTGTTCAAGACCATCAATCGCTGGCTGGCCGAAGCAGGCGTCATGATGACCCAAGGCACTTTGGTGGATGCCACCATCATTGAGGCACCCAGCTCTACCAAGAACAAAGAGCAGCAACGCGATCCGGAGATGCATCAGACCAAGAAAGGCAATCAGTGGCACTTTGGCATGAAGGCCCACATTGGTGTCGATGCCAAGAGTGGCCTGACCCACAGCCTAGTCACCACCGCGGCCAACGAGCATGACCTCAATCAGCTGGGTAATCTGCTTCATGGAGAGGAGCAATTTGTCTCAGCCGATGCCGGCTACCAAGGAGCGCCACAGCGCGAGGAGCTGGCCGAGGTGGATGTGGACTGGCTGATCGCCGAGCGTCCCGGCAAGGTAAAAACCTTGAAGCAGCATCCGTGCCAAGGTGGAGCACCCGTTTCGCATCATCAAGCGGCAGTTCGGCTTCGTGAAAGCCAGATACAAGGGGCTGCTGAAAAACGATAACCAACTGGCGATGTTATTCACCCTGGCCAACCTGTTTCGGGTGGACCAAATGATACGTCAGTGGGAGAGATCTCAGTAAAAACCGGAAATAACGCCAGAAATGGTGGAAAAAATAGCCTAAATAGGCTGATTCGATGTGTTTGCGGGAAAAAAATCGGCCCAGATCCGCGAAATTTTAATCAACGAGTCAGCTTGGGAAGAAATGACCTGCTTATTCGCACCTTCCTTATAACAATCCACTAATGCCCTGGCTTTATCTTCCCCTTTGGGTCCATAAACGATCACTATTGGAATATCTGTTTCACTTTGAATTTTTGCTATTAGATTTTCTGCAATCGATAATGAAAATGTACGTTCCTGCGAGCTACCGTCTAAATTGAGCGTAATGTAAGATCCTAACGATCGCATTTCCTCGCGTACCTCATCGAGTACATCATCGCTTAATGGCAATTCATATATTGACCTGACTACCGGAAAACCCGCCTCACGCATCATAAATGCCCATGTCATGGGTACAGGAGTCCGGAGATTCTGATCCATCCGGGACGCGTTCTTACACAAAGGGGAATAGCACTTCATGGTTAAACCGACGACCTGGAAATTCGTTTTTGCTTTCAACTGACTGATAAATATCATCGTTTTCAGGTTCTTTTTACGCATCGCCTCTATACAAAGATCCGGCGTACCGTATTGCAGTGTTATATTCTTCGCTAAATCTTTTATTTCTTTTAATGTTGCGTGATCCTGCATAGTCATTGTGACTAATGTTAATTTAGTCTGTTCAAGTTTGAGCGCATTAAAGACTTCTAAATTAATTGTCGACGTAACAATTAATAGATGCTTAATTTTATGCAATTCAAGCGCCCGAATAACAGGAAAGATGGCCATAGCATCGCCAATCTGATCGGGAATATGTATGACAACAAAGTCTGTTTTTTCAATATTAAAATTATAAGCTTTATAATCGTAGTAACTAAATGCAATACGTCTCAACAATGATACTAAAAACATAACTAACCTCGCCTCCCTACTGGTTATAATGCAATGCAGTCTATCAGAATCATCAGGGTGCAATTTTGTGCATATGCGGACTTTTATGTTTCATATCTCGAACCTGTGGGCCATCTGCTTAATCCTTAAACAACACCAGCAACTCCTGCGCTTTCATCTTCCATCGAATTTTTCATGTTGCCGCTAATCAGCCATAAAATCATTTGCAGATGCGCTCTGTCGAGGTAGTCTCATAAGGTTCGTTTATAGATCGACGGCAATGTGAGTTACCTTTTCCATACTAATTATAAAAAGACAGTACAAACAGGATCATTATGGACTCCACGCTCATCTCCACTCGTCCCGATGAAGGGACGCTTTCGTTAAGTCGCGCCCGACGAGCTGCGTTAGGCAGTTTCGCTGGTGCCGTCGTCGACTGGTATGATTTTTTACTCTATGGCATTACCGCCGCACTGGTGTTTAATCGCGAGTTTTTCCCGCAAGTAAGCCCGGCGATGGGAACGCTCGCCGCATTTGCCACCTTTGGTGTCGGCTTCCTTTTCCGACCGCTCGGCGGTGTCATTTTCGGTCACTTTGGTGACCGACTGGGACGTAAGCGCATGTTAATGCTGACCGTCTGGATGATGGGCATCGCGACAGCCTTGATTGGTATTCTTCCTTCATTCTCGACCATTGGGTGGTGGGCACCTATTTTGCTGGTGACACTGCGTGCCATTCAGGGATTTGCCGTCGGCGGCGAATGGGGAGGCGCAGCGTTGCTTTCCGTTGAAAGTGCGCCGAAAAATAAAAAAGCCTTTTACAGTAGCGGTGTACAAGTTGGCTACGGAGTAGGTTTACTGCTTTCAACCGGACTGGTTTCATTGATCAGTATGATGACGACTGACGTACAGTTTTTAAGCTGGGGCTGGCGCATTCCTTTCCTGTTTAGCATCGTACTGGTACTGGGAGCATTGTGGGTGCGCAATGGCATGGAGGAGTCCGCGGAATTTGAACAACAGCAACATAATCAAGCGGCCGCGAAAAAACGCATCCCGGTTATCGAAGCTCTGTTACGACATCCCGGTGCTTTCCTGAAGATTATTGCGCTACGACTGTGCGAGTTGCTGACGATGTACATCGTTACCGCCTTTGCACTTAATTATTCAACCCAGAATATGGGGTTACCGCGCGAACTTTTCCTTAATATTGGTTTGCTGGTAGGTGGATTAAGCTGCCTGACAATTCCCTGTTTTGCCTGGCTTGCCGATCGTTTTGGTCGCCGCAGGTTTTATATCACAGGTGCGTTAATCGGAATGTTGAGCGCATTTCCTTTCTTTATGGCGCTTGAAGCACAATCTATTTTCTGGATAGTTTTCTTCTCCATAATGCTGGCAAACATTGCGCATGACATGGTGGTGTGTGTGCAACAACCGATGTTTACCGAAATGTTTGGTGCCAGTTATCGCTATAGTGGCGCTGGAGTCGGTTATCAGGTTGCCAGTGTGGTTGGTGGTGGATTTACACCTTTTATTGCCGCTGCACTCATCACTTACTTTGCCGGGAACTGGCATAGCGTCGCCATTTATTTGCTGGCTGGATGCCTGATTTCCGCAATAACCGCTTTGTTGATGAAAGACAATCAACGCGCTTGATAGCCTGGCGAAGATCATCCGATCTTCGCCTTACACTTTTGTTTCACATTCCTGTGACATACTATCGGATGTGCGGTAATTGTATGGAACAGGAGACACACATGAATAATAAGGGCTCCGGTCTGACCCCAGCTCAGGCACTGGATAAACTCGACGCGCTGTATGAGCAATCTGTAGTTGCTTTACGCAACGCCATTGGCAACTATATTACAAGTGGCGAATTACCTGATGAAAACGCCCGCAAACAAGGTCTTTTTGTCTATCCATCACTGACCGTAACTTGGGATGGTAGCACAACCAATCCCCCTAAAACGCGCGCATTTGGTCGTTTTACTCACGCAGGCAGCTACACCACCACGATTACTCGCCCTACTCTCTTTCGTTCGTATCTCAATGAACAACTTACGTTGCTGTATCAGGATTATGGTGCGCATATCTCGGTGCAACCCTCGCAGCATGAAATCCCTTATCCTTATGTCATTGATGGCTCTGAATTGACACTTGATCGCTCAATGAGCGCTGGGTTAACTCGCTATTTCCCGACAACAGAACTGGCGCAAATTGGCGATGAAACTGCAGACGGCATTTATCATCCAACTGAATTCTCCCCGCTATCGCATTTTGATGCGCGCCGCGTCGATTTTTCCCTCGCGCGGTTGCGCCATTATACCGGTACGCCAGTTGAACATTTTCAGCCGTTCGTCTTGTTTACCAACTACACACGTTATGTGGATGAATTCGTTCGTTGGGGATGCAGCCAGATCCTCGATCCTGATAGTCCCTACATTGCCCTTTCTTGTGCTGGCGGGAACTGGATCACCGCCGAAACCGAAGCGCCAGAAGAAGCCATTTCCGACCTTGCATGGAAAAAACACCAGATGCCCGCGTGGCATTTAATTACCGCCGATGGTCAGGGTATTACTCTGGTGAATATTGGCGTGGGACCGTCAAATGCTAAAACCATCTGCGATCATCTGGCAGTACTACGCCCGGATGTCTGGTTGATGATTGGTCACTGTGGTGGCTTACGTGAAAGCCAGGCCATTGGCGATTATGTACTTGCACATGCTTATTTACGCGATGATCACGTTCTTGATGCGGTTCTGCCGCCCGATATTCCTATTCCAAGCATTGCTGAAGTGCAACGTGCGCTTTATGACGCTACCAAGTTAGTCAGCGGCAGGCCCGGTGAGGAAGTCAAACAGCGGCTGCGTACAGGTACTGTGGTAACCACAGATGACAGGAACTGGGAATTACGTTACTCAGCTTCTGCACTTCGTTTTAACTTAAGCCGGGCCGTGGCAATTGATATGGAAAGTGCAACCATTGCCGCGCAAGGATATCGTTTCCGCGTGCCATACGGGACACTACTGTGTGTTTCAGATAAACCGTTGCATGGCGAGATTAAACTTCCCGGCCAGGCTAACCGTTTTTATGAAGGCGCTATTTCCGAACACCTGCAAATTGGCATTCGGGCGATCGATTTGCTGCGCGCAGAAGGCGACCGACTGCATTCACGTAAATTACGAACCTTTAATGAGCCGCCGTTCCGATAATAAGTTATGAACCTTCTTATCAGAAATAGATGTGAAGGATTAAGTAAGACATCTGGCAAATAGCCTGCAATAAACGCGGGCTGTTTGCTTCCTTGGGCAGATGCGAGTTTTATTATCGTCTTAATGATTTCCACATATTAAAAGCAAGTATGCTTTCAAAACACAATTATAAAAAATCCCGCCAACAACATTAGTTTTTATAAAATTAAATATAAGATTATGGCTTTAGAATATTTTTATTTCTAATAGACGAGATTTTTCCTGTTATGATATAATATGCTGAATTAACACATGTTAACGATTTACCAGTAATGTAAATAAATTTTCGAGGAGATCATTCCAGTGGGACGTAAATGGGCCAATATTGTTGCTAAAAAAACGGCTAAAGACGGTGCAACGTCTAAAATTTATGCAAAATTCGGTGTAGAAATCTATGCTGCTGCCAAACAAGGTGAACCCGATCCAGAATTAAACACATCTTTAAAATTCGTTATTGAACGTGCAAAGCAGGCACAAGTTCCAAAGCACGTTATTGATAAAGCAATTGATAAAGCCAAAGGCGGTGGAGATGAAACGTTCGTACAGGGACGTTATGAAGGCTTTGGTCCTAATGGCTCAATGATTATTGCTGAGACATTGACTTCAAATGTTAACCGTACGATTGCTAACGTTCGCACAATTTTCAATAAAAAAGGCGGCAATATCGGAGCGGCAGGTTCTGTCAGCTATATGTTTGACAATACGGGTGTGATTGTATTTAAAGGAACAGACCCTGACCATATTTTTGAAATTTTGCTTGAAGCTGAAGTTGATGTTCGTGATGTAACTGAAGAAGAAGGTAATATTGTTATTTATACTGAACCTACTGACCTTCATAAAGGAATCGCGGCGCTAAAAGCAGCTGGAATCACTGAGTTCTCAACAACAGAATTAGAAATGATTGCTCAATCTGAAGTTGAGCTTTCCCCAGAAGATTTAGAAATCTTTGAAGGGCTTGTTGATGCCCTTGAAGATGACGACGATGTACAAAAAGTTTATCATAACGTCGCAAATCTCTAATTATATGTTAAAGAAATCTGTCTTTATGGCAGATTTCTTTAATCTCATATAATCCTTATAAAAATATAATGTTTAACTCGTCATATTGCTTATAAAAAATCCCCGTTCCCAGAGAAATAATATTTATTAAAATGGCAGGTCTTCTTTTTCTGATTACCGAAGACAAAGTGGCAATTACGTATAGTTTCCCGATAAAGACGCGACAGCTACATCCCGCATAAGGCATTTTTCTCTTTATCTTTGTACGGTACTTCATGGAACAGAATTTTTGACCTTGTGAATCGTGATGTCTGTTGGGGAGGAGCAATTTGCTCACTGAAGCGTGAGACTCGATTAAGCGCACGAAACACAGAAATCAAAAAACCCGGCCACTTTTTTACAAACTGACCGGGTAAAAATAATTTTTATTTTTTAACTGCCTTGAGACTCATAGAGATGTCTCAAAACTAAAATTTGGCTCCTCTGACTGGACTCGAACCAGTGACATACGGATTAACAGTCCGCCGTTCTACCGACTGAACTACAGAGGAATCGTGAGAACGAGGCGAATATTAGCGATGCCCACCCACAATGTCAAAGCCTGTTTTTTAAATTTGAAATCGTTTGCTGAAATAATCTGCATTTTGTTGTTTATTCCGACACAACTGGCTTTTTTTCACACTTTTGCGGTTCGGGTCGAGGGTATTTCCATAGCCAACGTCCAGTAACCATTCGCCAGTAAAACAGCACGGCCCGCACAGCCCAGTCGGCAAACATTCCCATCCAGACACCAACCACACCCCAGCCAAGCATGATGCCCAGCACATAACCGACGACAACCCGGCAACCCCACATGCTCAACATAGAAACCCACATAGCGTAACGGGCGTCACGAGCCCCCTTAAATCCAGCGGGTAGCACCCATGAGGCGGACCAAATAGGCATAAATAAAGCATTTAGCCAAATCAGAATCACAACGACATGTTTAACCTGTGGATCCTGGGTGTAAAACGATGCCATAACCCCGGCAAAGGGAGCCGTTAGCCAGGCGATGGCCGTTAATCCAAGAGTGGACAGCCAGAAGACATGCCGCAACTGAATCTCTGCTTGCGCTATCTGCCCTACCCCTAACCTTCGGCCTGTAATGATCGTAGAAGCAGAGCCGAGCGCACTTCCGGGTAAGTTGATAAGAGCCGCAATTGAAAACGCGATAAAATTTCCGGCAATAACACTGGTCCCCATCCCGGCAACGAACATTTGGGTTAATAACCGACCACTGGTAAATAACACTGATTCGACACTCGCTGGAATACCAATCCCCATGACTTCCCAGATAATGCTAAAATTCAGCGGTTTAAAATAGCTCTTTAACGAAATCCTTAGCGCAGGATTAAAACCAATCGCCAGCACCCACAAAATTGCAACTGCGCCAATATAACGAGAAATGGTTAAACCCAACCCAGCCCCGACAAATCCCAGTCCCGGCCAGGAGAAAAGGCCGTAAATCAATATGCCGCTAATAATAATATTAAGAATATTCAGGCTACCGTTAATCAGTAGCGGTATTTTCGTATTCCCTGCACCACGAAGTGCCCCGCTACCAATCAAAGTGATGGCAGCTGCTGGATAACTGAGTACCGTCAGCTCCAGATAAGTCAACGCCAGTGCTTTAACTTCTGTCGTGGCATCACCCGCGACGAAATCAATAATTTGCTCGCCAAAATGATGAATAAGCGTTGCCAACAGTACGGCAAACAACGTCATGATCACCAATGACTGCCGCGTCGCCACCCTCGCTCGTCGTCGATCCCGCTTACCGAGACTAAATGCCACAACGACAGTAGTACCAAGATCGATAGCAGCAAAAAAAGCCATAATGACCATATTGAAGCTGTCCGCCAATCCCACGCCGGCCATCGCATCTTTTCCCAGCCAGCTGACCAGAAAAGTGCTCAGAACCCCCATCAACAGGACACAGGCATTCTCCATGAAGATAGGAACAGCAAGCGGGGTTATCTCGCGCCAGAACAACACTTTGTAGCTCTTGCGTTTAGCGTGCCAGCGAGTGCCGTGAACAACCTGGCGTAAAGCAGAGGAGATATTCAAAGCCGACCTTAATTGCAGAAAGTGAAACCACATTTCAAATAATGAGGGAGAATCAGCAAAGCTGCAAAGATTTTCGCCAACAAATTGTCTGCAAATGCAACAAACTGTTGATAGAAACGGCAAACAGTTGGGGAATTTAAAAATCGGGTTTGACAAAAGATTTTTCGCCGTTAAGATGTGCCTCAACAGCGATTCCTCTGTAGTTCAGTCGGTAGAACGGCGGACTGTTAATCCGTATGTCACTGGTTCGAGTCCAGTCAGAGGAGCCAAATTTCTGAAAAGCCCGCTTTTATAGCGGGCTTTTTGCTATATCTGATAATCAATTTCCTCTTCACTGTTTTCCATCACCTGGCGCTTGATATCCTCAACTGACAGTCCTGCATTACAAAGTTCCAGAAAGCGCCAGACATAGTTACGCTGAAGTTGTCCTCGCTTGAGTCCCAACCAGACAGTATTAGCATCGAAAAGATGCCGCGTATCCAGGCGGATTAAATTCTTTTCCTCTTGTTCACCGCTGGATTGTTCGGCAACTAATCCGATCCCAAGCCCAAGAGCAACATAGGTTTTAATGACATCAGAATCCTGCGCACTTAATACAATATCTGCCAGCAAACCTTTGCGGGCAAATGCGTCATCAATACGTGAGCGCCCCGTAATCCCCTGTCGGTAAGTGATTAACGGCCACTTCGCTATTGATTCCAGCGTCAATGGTGTAATTTGCGTCAAGGGATGATCGTGTGGAACAAGCAAACTATGGTGCCAACGAAACCACGGGAAGGCGACGAGCTGCGGGTCATTACTCAAACGCTCGCTGGCGATACCAATATCAGCTTCGCCATTTTGCAACAACGT
This sequence comes from Escherichia sp. WS1265, assembly GCF_046487585.1. NCBI lineage: Bacteria > Pseudomonadati > Pseudomonadota > Gammaproteobacteria > Enterobacterales > Enterobacteriaceae > Escherichia > Escherichia sp. WS1265. The sequence goes on along the minus strand of NZ_JBJQJE010000001.1, from coordinate 7,335 downwards.
CGCAATTTCCTGTGGCGTACCCTGGATTAGCTCCAGCCGAACCTCCGGGAAAAGTTCGCGAAAAGCTTTAATGACCTCAGGCAAGCTATAACGTGCCTGAGTATGCGTTGTTGCAATAGTGAGAACGCCAGACGTATCGTTGGTAAACAGGTCTGCAAGCCGACGAACATTACTGGCTTCATTCAGAATACGTTCTGCAATGACCAGTAATGCTTTGCCCGGTTCAGTCATGCCCAGCAGTCGCTTACCTCGTCGAACAAATATTTCGATGCCAAGTTCATCCTCCAGTTCCCGAATATGACGGCTGACGCCGGACTGTGAGGTAAAAAGCATATTCGCAACCTCTGTCAGGTTGTAATCCTGACGTGCAGCCTCGCGGATTATCTTTAGTTGTTGGAAATTCACGGTAAACTCCGGGCAGTTCAGATTTTCCGTTATTGTTAAAGTCTAATGCCCGGCATAACAAATAATAAAAACCCGCATCTTATTCCATCCCGATATAACGCTTAGCTCACCAATTGCCACTGCCTTTTTTCCATCACTGGAGAACTCATCACTGACATTAACAACTCTTTCACTGCCTGTGCCTGTGGTGATAAGTTCGCTCTGGCGGGTAAATTTAATGACAAAGAGAGACTCATGGAAGGTGTGGTAATGCGTGACATCCACCCGTTTACTGCGCCACATAACGAACGCGCGGCCGATTCGGGTAATACTGCAACGCCCATGCCGCTGGCAATCGCTGCGGTAAGCGTGGCAATAGACTCAATTTCACCAATGACTTTTGCCGTGAGTCGCCGTAGGGAAAAAGCCTCATCAACACGAAGTCTAACAGCACTGTAATCACTGGGAAGAAAGAGGTTCATTTGCGCAATAGCATTAACATCAACGCTTTGCCCCGGACAATCTTGAGTCCCTACCAGGAAAAGATCTTCTTTCAGTAAAGCCTGACTGGATACACCAGCCACAGGGGAATGCTCATAAATCACCGCCATATCGAGTTGGTGATTTATCAGTTTTTCGTTAAGCACTGCACCACTATTTTCATGAAGATAGATAACGACCTCCGGGAATTCAGCGCGAACCGCCTGTAATAAGGGCATGGTGATGGATGACGCAGCGGTTCCTGGCGCAAAGCCAATCGAGACTTGCCCCGATAATGACTGACCAACGTTATGCACCGCCAGTTGGGCCTGCTCACACTGACGTAAAATGGCCCGCGCATGGGTATAGAGAATTTTTCCGGCGTCTGTTGGCGTAACGCCCCGTTTTGTGCGAATCAAAAGTTGTTGATTTAACTCACCTTCCAGTGTGGCAACCTGCTGGCTGAGCGCTGGTTGTGCGATATGCAATACTTCAGCAGCCTGAGTCAGGCTACCAATATCTACAATTTTTACGAAGTATTTCAGGCGTCTGAAGTTCATGTTGCCTCCGGTTTTTGAGAATCGGCCCAAGTGCCGCCATTACTTACAACCAGACTGCAAGATGCTTGCCAGTTTTATTTTGGCGTTGATGTACAAGCTAACCAACTGTCAAATAAGAGATTATGATAGATTCGTCATTGGCTCTTTTCACCAGCAGTCGCGTTCCCCTGCCCTATAAAAGGAGGGTATGCACCACGATGGTTCATTACCAATAAGATTGAAATCTCATCACTTTGTTGAAATTGACAGCAAACAAACAAAAAAATGCATTTCACCCTTTGACATCACCATGCACTGCCATTAATATGCGCCCCGTTCACACGATTCCTCTGTAGTTCAGTCGGTAGAACGGCGGACTGTTAATCCGTATGTCACTGGTTCGAGTCCAGTCAGAGGAGCCAAATTCAAAAAAGCCTGCTTTCTAGCAGGCTTTTTGCTTTCTAATTACCAACGCTCTTAAAACATCTGTCTTGAACCAGAACTAATTTGCACAGGCATTCCCGATCGACGTTGCAACGCAGCATTTGCGCGATTCACATCAACTTCTTGCCCGTTGATAAACGCCCGCAAAGATGGGGTTACCGGCAATGGCACTTTTCGGTCAGACTCATATTCTGCACGATTGCGCGACAGCGGCTCATGAACTTCCAGCCAGTTCGAGCCATCTGGTTCAGTGGTGTATTTTACTGGCTGGTCGATAATTTGCACACGCGTTCCAACAGGAACATTATCAAACAGATATTTGATATCGTCATTGCGCAGACGAATACAGCCCTGACTTACCCGAAGTCCAATACCAAAATTGGCATTGGTACCGTGGATGGCATACAACCTGCCAATATAAATCGCGTACAGCCCCATGGGATTATCGGGCCCCGCAGGAACAAATGCGGGCAAACTCTCCCCTCGTTTCGCATATTCGCGCCGAGTGTTCGGCGTTGGCGTCCAGGTTGGAGCTTCTTGTTTACGTTCAACGGTAGTCACCCAGTTACGCGGGGTTTCTCGCCCAGCCTGGCCGATACCAATAGGAAAGACTTCCACAGTATTACTGTCTGGCGGGTAGTAATAAAGACGCATCTCAGCGACGTTAACCACAATCCCTTTACGAACAGTGGCGGGCAAAATCAGTTGCTGCGGAATGGTGAGTTGCGAGCCAGACTTCGGCAAGAAAACATCAGCGCCCGGATTCGCTTCCAGCATGTTACTTAACCCTTGCCCGTATTGTGCGGCAAAAGTCTCCAGCGGCTGGGTATTGTGATCAGGAACAGTTACAGTAAGCGACTGCCCCACCAAACGGCTACCCTCTGGAGGTAATGGATAAGTTACCGCCAGGCTAGTATGGCTGGCAAAAAGCAGAGCAAATGAGCAAAGAATATTTACACGACGCATCATGTCCCTTTCCTATGTCGCGAAAGCTATCCGTTAAGTATAGCTTTTATCAGACTTTTCGTTTTTAACTGTTCAAATCAGAAGTCGTATTCCCCGGTAGAACAATATTACTGGCAGCAAGTTCGCCCATGTTGTTATATATCGCACAGGCAGCTTCGATGATGGGCATCGCCAGAGCTGCGCCACTCCCCTCACCTAAACGCATCTCCATATTGAGATAAGGCTCCAGCCCCAAATGCGACAGCGCTATACGCGCCCCTTTTTCTGCCGACAGGTGAGAAGGAATGAGATACGGTTTGATTGCAGGAGACATCTGGCAGGCTGCGAGCGCAGCAGCATAAGAAAGAAATCCATCCAGCAACACGGGTAAACCGCAGGAAGCAGCGCCTAACATCACGCCAGCCATTCCGACCAAATCAAATCCCCCCACTTTTGCCAGAACATCAACGCCATCCTGCGGATTTGGTTGATTCAACGTAATCGCCCGGCGCACAACATCAATTTTATTAGCCAGTTTATCTGTCGGCAGGTTTGCGCCAATCCCAACCACTTCTTCAGGATCCCGGCCAGTGATTGTGCTGACTATTGCCGCTGCCGGTGTCGTGTTTGCCATCCCCAGTTCACCTACACCAAACAGCGTGACACCGTTTTTTGCCAGCTCCCGCGTATAACATATGACGTCCAAAAGCAACTTTTCAGCCTGACGGCGACTCATTGCCGGAGCTGAAGCAATATTGCCGCTACCTCGTGCGACACGCATGTTGATAAGCCCGGGGATAGGCTCAGCACTATCAATACCAACATCAACTACGTGGACGTTAGCGCCCGCTTGTGCTGCCAGCACACACACGCCGGTTGTTCCGCGGGTCATATTTTCAGCCTGAATGGCTGTCACTTCTTTTGGGGAAATAGCGACCCCTTCCTCCCAGACGCCGTGATCGGCACACATAACCAGTACCGCTTTTTTGCCCACATGCGGTATGCCATTCAACCCCGGCATTCCCGCCAGTTGTATGGCAAGCGCCTCCAGCCTTCCCAGGCTACCAACAGGTTTGAGTAACCCGTCAATATGCCGTTGTGCACGCGACATAGCGGCAGGATCGATAGCAGGGATCGTATTCAGTAAATCGGCAAGTGTTTGCATGTCACGTCTCTTTATAGCAGTGCCAGCAGGAAGACCAGTTCACCAAGCTCTATAGCAGCTCCCAGCGTATCGCCGGTTTGCCCGCCCAGCGTACGTTTGAGAAGCTGACCGAGGATGAAAATCGCCACCATCGTCACCACCATAGCAGCCACACCATGCATACCCGGCAATAATACGGCAGCAAAAATAGCGGCTAAGCCGAGTGTGACGCAGGTTTGTCGCCCATCAATTTTGCCAATGAACACATTGCCAAGCCCTTCTTCCCGGGCATAACGATGACGATACATCAATAATGCGGCAGTCCCGCGGCTGACCGCACATGCTGCCGCCAGCGATGCAAGGATCGGTTCGCCACGCAGAGCCAACTCGCTTAATACCAGAATCTTTGCCAGTACAACAAAAATCAATGCCAGACCGCCATGGGTGCCTAAACGGCTATCACGCATGATTTCCAACATGCGATCGCGGCTACGTGCAGAAAATACGCCATCACAGGTATCGGCGAGGCCGTCTAGGTGGAATCCCCCGGTCATCAGCGCCAGCACAAGTACGCTAAACAGTGCCGCCAGTGGTACGCCACACCATGCCTGCAGCACCATGAAGACCAGCCCGCTAATCGCGCCAAGCAATAATCCAATTAAAGGAAAAGTAATAATACCGCGAGAATAATGCTCGAAATCCAGTCCCTGGGACCAGCGACGCAGTACAGGCAGACGCGTAATAAATGAGAGCATCGCCCAAAATAATTTACTCATTTGATTTTTACTCCAATACCCGAAACCACCAGCCATACTTCATTTGCCGCAGCGGCCAGCTGCTGATTTACCCGCCCGGCAATATCACGAAAATGTCGTGCCAGACGACTCTCCGGCACAATCCCCATTCCCACTTCGTTAGTCACTAATACAACCTTTGCGGGGCAACGTTGGCAGGCAGCAATCAACGACTGAATCTCAGCATTAATCGCCTGTTCCATCGCCTGATAATCCCATTCATCAGGGTCTTTATCGCCGCCATAATCAAACAACAGATTAGTCACCATTGTGGTAACGCATTCCAGCAACACAGCTTCATGCGGGTTAATGTCTGCATAAATTAATTCATCAAGATGTTGCCAACGCTCCACCGTGCGCCAGTGCGCCGGACGGCCTTGCCGATGATGTTCTATCCGTGCAGCCATCTCGTCATCAAGGATTTGCGAGGTGGCGATATACAGAACCTGTGAAGAGTCCCCAATAAGCGCCTCTGCGTGGCGACTCTTCCCGCTCCGTGCGCCCCCCGTCACCAAAATCATCATACCGACTCCTGATTCAATTGTATGATGGTATTCATTGAACAGAACAATGGATCCCCCACCATTGCTGACCGCAAAACATTTACACGATCAATACTGCGCGTAATATAATTAAAAATCCAGCATTCTCAATCCATTACGAAAGAAGATGGCATTGTGGAATAGCCAGACTTCCTCGTGTTAACGTCCGACAAAATGCGTCATTGACAGCGGTTTCTGTGGATTGACACATTTCATTCAGATAATGAATTAATGCTACTGCCGGACCAACCAGCAAACGGGCATTGTGTTCTGAAATCCAGGCTATTGATTCAACGTCAGCGACAGATCTGCGCTGTAAAAGAACTTGTAAAACAACGCAATAGAATTATCCGGAATGGTGGCGACTATGCACTAGAACACCACAATTTCGCTCTCTCGGTAAGGCACTGTCACAGCATTCAACAGAATGTGACTTGCCAGATTTATTAGCGCCACCAGATGTTTAACCGGGTAACCACGACCCAGTCGGGGATATATTCCATCTTCTCGCTGACATCATCAAGAATAAAAAGGTTTATCACACTCAGAGCAACGTTCTTCAGCAGGCGGGATAATTCTTCAACATTTAAAAGATGTGTTATTAAAGGCATACAAACTGGACGTATTGTATTTTCTTTTGGTGGTTGACCTAAGGTAGCAGTTTATCCTGATGCGCTGAGATTTCTGTAATATCTACGTCAACATTCTCCTCGAATAGAAAATGCAGCCTCGGCAAGTGATTCACATTTTTTAACAAAACGTTGTTAGCGTGCCATTTTCAGAAGCTCTCCAAGAAAGCGAATTCTTTTCTCAAATTCTGCATTCTCAGACACAGCTTTCTACTCCATGGCAATGGCCCAAATACGAAGTTGCTCAGGATCATTAGTGGTGCTGAGAAGTTAAATAACCATGCGGAGTACCACTCGTCATCACGTATTTATATATCATGAAGCTATTGTTGTGTTTTGTACATCAGTAGATGTATTCTGATATACTCCTTTTGCTAGACATAACCTTTCACCTGCTTGCAAAGCTTCTGTGTTCTGACATTGCCAAATTGTTGCAATTCTGTATCCAGCCTTCTTTCAGTCATAGCTTCGGGCCGCGATAAGACTCACTGATCTGACCCTGATTCCTCTTGCAGACTTTATAGACCAATTAAAATGCAGTTTCTGCAGGTCAACGTCTGACCATCATTGTCATCACTCTGGCCATTAGAGTAACCTTCTGCATTCATCCTTTTGTAAAAAGTTTATGTCAGTATCAGCAATTAACCGGACCTGATACTGATATGAGTCTTACCGCATATACGGTCAATTTCAGCAATTAATTACATTATCCACGCCAAAGTGTTTGTCATCGCAATGATGGTACCTTCTTTCAGACACCATTTTTTCAACTCCGTTTTCCACGGACCGCACTCTTATGTCAAGAGTGCGGTGATCCTACCCACGTAATATGGACACAGGCCTAAGCGAGGTTCTGGTTTTCAAATTGTTCCGGACTGAGGCCGCCACACCAACTGTGCCGCCGCCACCGATTGTAATCACATTCGATATAATTAAACACCGTTGCCCGCATTATTTCCCGGCTGATAAAGTGTTCTCCATGGATACATTCCACTTTCAGCGAATGAAAGAAGCTTTCCACGCAGATTATGCCGCTTCAGTTGCGCCTGATAATCTGCTGAACAGTACTGGCCTCCACGGTCCGTGTGAACGATAACGTTCCGGGGCCTCTTACGCCGCCATAGCGCCATCTGCAGGGCATCGCAGGCCAGTTGCGCCGTCATGCGTGGCGACATTGACCAGCCAATAACGGCACGTGACCACAGGTCAATGACCACTGCCAGATACAGCCAGCCTTCATCTGTACGTAAGTACGTGATGTCTCCTGCCCACTTCTGGTTCGGGCCACTGGCGTAAAAATCCTGCTCCAACAGATTTTCTGACACAGGCAGGCCGTGTGCGCGGTAGCTGACCGGGCTGAACTTCCGGGAGGCCTTTGCCCTCAGTCCCTGACGGCGCAGGCTTGCCGCCACGGTTTTTACGTTAAAGGGGTAA